>JAKVCM010000001.1 GCA_022448605.1 Puniceicoccaceae bacterium
AGGGTATCGACCCCACAGTCATCGACCTACTCTTTGAGCCATTCAGTACGACCAAAACCTCCGTCGGTCGGGGCATGGGTTTAACCATCGCTCGTCATACCATCCGTAACCTTGAAGGAGATATTCATCTTAAAGAAAACACCGAAAGTGGCGTCACCGCGATACTCACTTATCCACTTTGATTTATAAAGTCGCAGCATTTGTCTCTAATATTTAATACCTAGGCTATATTCACAAACCACACTCAAAACATGCCTATAAAAATTACATTTATCGGCGCCGGCCGTATGGCCTCCGCCATCGTCCAAGGCCTCCTAGAAAAAGGGCACTACGTCCCTGAAGAGATTGCTTGTACTTGTGGTGACGATTCCACGGGCCCTACGCTCGCCGAAACCACCGGCATCCGATTTATGCCCGAAATTACTTCCGCGCTCCATGAAACCGAAGCCGTCATACTGGCTTGTAAGCCACAGCAGTTTACCGCTATCACAGCTGAACTTGCTGATGCCGCACGCGGTAAGCTAATTCTCTCCATTCTCGCAGGCACCCCACTCCTACGCCTGAGCGAAAAGTTCGCCCACGCTCGCAACGTCGTGCGCACAATGCCGAACACTCCTGGCCAGATTGGTGCCGGCGTTACCGCATTCGCCCCGCTACGTAAGCTTTCCAAAAAAGACGTTGAAATCGTAGAAAATACCCTCAGCGCCTTAGGCAATTTCCACGAAGTCGAAGAGGAGGACCTTGATGCTGTTACCGCGCTCAGCGGCAGTGGACCCGCCTACGTATTTGAATTTGCTGCCGCACTGCGCGAAGCCGGGGTTAACTGCGGCCTAGACGAGAGCCTCGCTGATACACTCGCCGTCGACACGCTATTAGGAGCCGCCATGCTTCTTGCCGAAAGTGAAGAGACCCCCGAAGCTCTTCGAAATGCAGTCACTTCCGCGGGAGGCACCACAGCCGCCGCACTCAAAGTCCTTGAAGAAGGCGACTTACGAAGGCTTGTCGATCAGGCACTCGCGGCCGCCAAAGCCAGATCTATCGAGTTGGCCAGCGGGTAAGACAGTAGTAAACTTGCTCTTAACGGAAGCGGTAACCACTTTCGGACTTCTAATACGAAAATCTCATACTTCACCCATGAATGCTCTCATCTATACGAATGAATACCCTCCCTGCAATTACGGTGGTGCTGGCGTACACGTAGAGTATCTAACTCGGGAACTTGCTAAACTACCCGACGTCGATGTCGATGTACGCGCATTTGGCGATCAAAAGGCTGAAGAGGATTATCCGCTTAAAATCAAAGGCTACCCCATCGACACGGCTAATTTCGATGCACCTACACATTTACACCCCATCTTCGGAAGTTCGCAACGTGCAATCAGCTATAATGCCGATGGCAACGATGCAGACGTCGTGCACTGTCATACATGGTATACTCACCTCGCCGGCATCATGACCAAGATCAACTACGGCATTCCCCTCGTCATAACTAGTCACTCGCTCGAACCCCTTCGCCCTTGGAAGCGCGAGCAGTTAAAAGGTGGTTACGATTTTAGCTCTTGGGTCGAAAAATCTGCCCTTGAAATGGCCGATGCGGTAGTCGCTGTCTCCGAAGGCACTAAGACCGACCTCTTAAAGCACTTTAACGTCGCGCCCGAAAAGATTCACGTTATATACAACGGAATCGACACCGAAGAATACAAGTCAGTCGATCCCACTCCAGCACTGAATAAGTTCAAGATCCCAACCGACAAGCCCTTCGTCCTCTTTGTCGGTCGTATCACCCGACAGAAGGGCATTATCCACCTGGTGGAGGCAATCAAGTCTATGAACGAGAGCTATAATGTCGTTCTCTGCGCAGGAGCTCCCGACACCAAAGAGATCGGTGCCGAAATGAAAGCCGCCGTGGCTCAAGCAAGCGCAGAGCGCGATGGCATTTATTGGATCGAAGAGATGGTCAACAAGACCGACGTCATTCAACTTTACTCTGGTGCAGCCGTCTTCTGTTGCCCATCAATCTACGAGCCATTCGGCATCATTAACCTTGAAGCCATGGCCTGTGAGACCCCTGTCGTCAGCTCCATGGTCGGCGGTATCCCTGAGGTCGTAGCTCACGATGAGACAGGCCTCCTAGTCCCTGTCGCCCAGCAATCAGAGAGCCCATTTGCCCCACTCTACCCAAGTATCTACGCCAAGGACCTCGCCCAACAAGTGAACTTACTGATGGAAGACCCCGAGAAACGCAAGCGCTTCGCAAAGGCCGGTCGCAAACGGGCGGTCAAGCGCTTCAGCTGGAAAAGCATCGCAAAGCAAACAAGAGATCTCTACACAGCGCTTAAAAAATCCTAATTCTTAATTCAAAAAGATGTCTTTTCTCGCTAAACCCGCGGGCACTCGCCGTGTCGTCATCGATCAAATCACCCCGTCTATCGACGGCGGGCGCCACCCTTTCAAGCGAGTCGTCGGCGATTGGGTAGCCTTCGCTGCGCATTCATTCGCTGATTCACACGACCTGATCCAAGTCGAGTTACGCATCCGAAAAATAAATACGGAATCTTGGCAAGTGTTGCCCATGGCGCCACGAGGTAACGACGAGTTCGAGGCCACCTACCGCACCGACTCCATCGGTCTTTTCGAGTATGAAATAGCTGGAGTAGTTGACCACTACGGCAGCTGGTATGAAAGCTTCCAAAAGAAACATCAAGAAGGCGTCCCCCTCGACCTAGAATGCCGCATCGGCGCTGGGCTGCTCGAACAAGCTGCCAAGCGTGCGAATAAAAAGCACGCCACAAAGCTCCTTGAATGGGCCGCCCAGCTAGCCGACTCCACAGCCGACATCAAGGCACGCATCAACCTCGCTTGCAGCCGTCATGTGGCTGGTATCGCCCGCATCTACCCACAACGAGATTGGGAGACCACGAGCACCCGCTCCCTAATGCTTATCGAGCGTGAGCTAGCCGCTTTCAGCACATGGTATGAATACTTTCCACGCTCATGCGTCTATGACGGCAAAACCCATGGGACTTTTAAGGACGCCGCCAAACAGCTACCCCTCATCCATAAAATGGGCTATAATATCGTCTATTTTCCCCCGATTCACCCTGTCGGCCGCGAATTCCGCAAAGGCAAAAACAATACCCTTAGCCCCAGTAGCGAAGACGTAGGTAGCCCTTGGGCAGTCGGTGCCAAAGAAGGTGGCCATAAATCAATCCTCCCCGCGTTAGGCAGACTTAAAGACTTTCAGCACTTCCTCGAGGAAGCCGAAATGCGCGGGATGGAAGTCGCGCTTGACATCGCCTTTCAATGTGCGCCTGACCACCCATGGGTCAAAAAACACCCGGAGTGGTTTCGCTGGCGCCCTGACGGCACCGCCCAATATGCCGAAAATCCACCTAAGAAATATCAAGATATTTTACCAATCAACTTCGAATCCGACGACTGGAAAAATCTCTGGGATGAACTCAAATCCGTCTTCGAATATTGGATCGAGCAAGGCGTCAAAGTCTTCCGCGTCGACAATCCCCATACCAAATCGATGGAGTTTTGGCGCTGGTGTATCCTTAACATCAAAGCAAAGCACCCCGAGGTCATTTTCCTAGCCGAAGCCTTCACCCGACCAAAGCGTAAATACTTCCTCGCCAAAAGCGGCTTCACCCATGGCTATACCTACTTCACCTGGCGCAATACTGCAGCTGAGCTTCAGCAGTATGTCGAAGAGCTCACCCAAAGCGAGTCGAAGGAATACTTCTGGCCTAACTTCTGGCCAAATACACCAGACATACTCCACGCTGACCTGCAGACAGGTAAGCGAGCAACCTATATTGGTCGCTACGTGCTCGCTGCCACGCTCTCGTCCAACGTCGGCCTCTATGGCCCCGCTTATGAGCTGCTCGACCACGAGCCCTACCCTGGCAAAGAAGAAAACAACCACAGCGAAAAATATCAGCTAAAAGCCTGGTATCTCAATAAACCCGGCAACATCCGCGCGGAGATCGCCCGCATGAACGCCATCCGCAACAAGCACGAAGCCTTCCAGCGCACCTTCAATGTTCACTTTATCCCCTGCTCAAATAGCCACATTATCGCCTATCTGAAGCAGAATTTTGAGAAGACAGACCGTTTTATCGTCGTCGTGAACATGGACTGGGAAAACCAACAAGGTGGCAAGCTCGACTTGACAGCAAAAACCCTCGATCTTGACTATACAGGCACGCTTTGCCTAGTCGATCAATTCGCTGACACCCACAAAGAATATCTCTGGGACGATAAGGAGCCCTACTTGGAACTCGACCCACAAACCTGTCCCGCATGCATCTTGCAAATCGTCGATTAGCGATAGGTGTCAAAAGCTTGAGCTTGGGTCACGACTTGCTGTGCCCTAATTAGAATCTAGCTTTAAAAAGGCGCCAGTTTAAGGAAGCCAAATTCCCCATTATCCACCGCAATAATTGCGCCCCCATCGCTCGTGAGATCAATGTCTTCTGCTGCCCAATCACCTTCTAAACCGAAATCTTCGCTACTGAAGGTTTCCTCCCATTCCAAATTGCCATTAGCGTCGTATTTCACGATATAGGCTTCCCATTGGTCTGAATAGACTCCGTCAATCTGTGCAGAATAGGGATACTCATCGCCCGTCCCTGCCGAGATAATGCACCCGCCATCACAGGTTGCTTTGACGCCCCATGTTTCGTCATGAATGTACCGAGCATCAAATCCGCGAGGATTCCCACGTTTTTTCTCCCATAGCTGATTGCCGCTTGAATCTAGCTTCATAGTAAACGTTTCCCACGGGGTGCTGTCCACCGTTTCATCCGGTGCTACAGTCTCAGATATAGTATGCCCCGTGAGGAAAATTGACCCGTCGGTTGCTACGTCCATACCAAAACAATGATCCTGATTAGTGCCTCCATATGTCTTATACCATAATACATCGCCGAAACTATTAATTTTAATAACGGCGAATTGCAGGGCGTCCTCGGTAGTCCCTGAAATGATGTAGTCAGAACCGATTGGCTTTATCCGGTAAGCGTGAGACATGTATGAATTCACGCTTTGGCCATTGGTTCTGTTTCCCTCTGCGTCAAGAAATGTGATGTAACCTTGAGCATAAGGGAAAAAAGTATTTTCCGCATCTTCTGCTCTGATGAAGCCTACGGCGAGAATTCCAGAAGGCGTTAAAGCAATGTGCTCAAAACCATCGATGCCCCCATTGTTGTGTGTTTTGCTAAAAATGGTGCTACCTGTTGTCTTATTGAGCTTAAGTATGGCGCTGTTGCTTGAAAGCATTCCGCTTATTAAATATCCATCAGTGACTTCTAGTGCAGAGTTGCCCATATTCCTATTACCCGAGCCAAGCTGTTTTTTCCAATCAAGGGTTCCGTCTGCGTTAGTTTTAACTACTAAAATTCGCGCGTTGGAGCCTGGGATTCCAGTTTCTCCAACTTGTAGAAAGCCTCCGTCTTGGCATTCCATGATGTAATGCCCGTGCGCTTCTTCCCTAGAACCGCTATGGGAACCCAGCCAAATAGCGTTGGGCGCTTCAAGTTTCTCTTGAATCTTAAAAAAATACTGATCCTCACCGGCAGAAGGCTCGGTCACAGTAGTCTGCAGAACCTCACTCTCGCCCGCAACATCAGTCACTGAGCTAAAACCCGCTAAATCAGGACTCCCCTGCACCTCATATATTTTTCCCGGCTTGCTGGTAAATGTCATTGCAAGGGTAGAACTACTTGAATCCCAGTTTGTGCCCGTAATTTCTATTGAATCACAATGTGCCGCTGCTAGATACGGCAAGGCCATTAAAACGCACAAACACAACTTAGCTTTTATAAACGGTCTCAAAGGGTATTTATAATAGGGCATAGTGTTCGATTTAAAGGAACTCCTTAAGGGAAAATTGCAATGTATTTTAAAGACTATCTTGCATTTTTGGAGCCTTCGAAGCGATTCACTTGGTCGGTTTGACAGGATTGCCACCTATCTGAATCGAGACTGCACATAGCTTCTGCTTGCCATGTTCAAACGCAGCTTCAGTCTGGCGATCCGATGTCGACAAAAGATACCGAATTCGTCCACCTACACGTTCATACAGACCACAGTCTGTTGGATGGTTGTAGCCGGACAGATAAGCTTTGTTCACGCGCGTCGGAACTGGGGATGAAGGCGCTTTCGATCACCGACCACGGGGTGCTCTACGGGCTGACCAGCTTCTTCAAGCAGGCGGAAAAACATGGGATCAAGCCACTACTCGGCTGTGAAATCTATCTAGTTTACGAAGACGAGCTCGCGCTAATCAACGAGGAGCGCGCGAAACAAAAGTCCCGCCACATGGGGCTACTCGCGCGCAATTTCACTGGCTACCAGAACCTCTGCAAGCTTGTCTCAAAAGCCCACACCCAGGGCTTCTACCGCAACCCGCGCACGGATATGAAGACGCTGGCCGCGCATAGCGATGGCTTGATCGGTTTCTCCGGCTGTCTCGCTGGGGTCATTCCTAAATTTCTGCTCGCTGACGAATATGAGAACGCTCGCGCTGCCACGGCTAAGTTTATCGATATTTTCGGCAAGGATTACTTCATCATCGAGATCATGGATCACGGGATCGAGGAGCAGCGGCGCATCATTCCAGGCCTACTCAAGCTGGCCAAGGAGTTCGACCTCAAGGTCGTCGCCACGAACGACGTCCACTACGTCAAAAAAACTGATTGGGAGCCGCACGACTCGCTACTTTGTATCCAAACGGGTGCCAAAGTGGCTGACGAGAAACGCATGCGCTACGATGCGCAGCAATTCTACTTGAAATCGCGCTATGAAATGGAGCTTGCCTTTAAGGAGGTGCCCGAGGCCATCACAAACACCTCCGCTGTGGCAGAGATGTGCGAGGTCAAACTCCCCTTTGGTGAAGACCACTACCCCATTTACGAACGTCCAATCGAAATCGATAGCGACCGACATTCGGAGGATCACGCCAACTTCGACCGCTGCCTCGACATCTACATCAAAAGTAAAAACGAAATACTCGTCCGCGACGCTGAAAAGCCTATCGAGATGAGCGAAGCCGAACGCAGTAAGCTCAAGATTAATGGGCTCTACCTCTTCGAACTTTGCAAAGATGGCCTCAAAGAACGCTATGGCACCGACTACGATGCCTGTCGTGCGGATTGGGAAAGCGCATCAGCCGACAACAAGCGCTACTGTGAGCAGCTTGAATATGAGCTAGCCATCATCACTGGAACTGGCTTCGTAGATTACTTCCTTATTGTTTGGGACTTCATCGCTTGGGCTCGTGATCAGGGCATTCCCGTCGGGCCAGGCCGCGGATCGGGGGCCGGTTGTATCGTTGCTTACGTGCTAAAAATCACCGACCTTGATCCGCTCAGTTTTGGTCTTCTCTTTGAGCGTATGCTCAACTTAGAACGCGTCTCCCCGCCTGATTTCGACGTAGATTTCTGCATGCGCCGCCGCGACGAGGTGGTCAACTATGTACGCAATAAATACGGGAAGGACCGCGTAGCCAATATTATCACCTTCGGGACCTTTGGCGCTAAGATGGTCATCCGCGACCTTGCACGGGTCAACGACCTCGACTTTGCGGAATCGAACAAACTGGCCAAGATGATCCCCGACGAGCTCAACATCTCGCTCGACGATTCCGTTAAAAAATCGCCCGAACTCGCCTCCGAAGTCAATCGCAACCCGGTCGCTCGCACTATCATCGACCAAGGCCGGGTAATCGAAGGTATGATTCGTAACACCGGCAAGCACGCCTGTGGTGTTATCATTGCCGACCAAGACATCACTAATTTAATTCCCGTCACGCTTCAGGAAGGTGATTTGACGACCCAATATCCGAAAGGACCGTCTGAAGAACTCGGCTTACTCAAGATGGACTTCTTAGGGCTGAAGACTTTGACCGTGATCTCCGACGCAGAGAAGAGCGTGCAGATCACCCGCGACAGTCCCGATTTTAATGTCGCAAATGTGCCACTTGACGATAAGGAAACCTTCGATCTGCTCAACTCCGGACGCACCACTGGCGTCTTCCAGCTGGAGTCCGGTGGCATGCAACAACTCTGCCGTCAGATCGGTTTGAGCTCCTTCGAAGAAATCATCGCGCTTATCGCGCTCTATCGTCCTGGTCCGATGGAGTTTATCCCGCAATTTATCGAAGGTAAAAAAGATCCTTCGACCGTACAGATTCCACATCCGCTACTCAAAGAGTTGGCCGAAGAAACTTACGGTGTCTTGGTTTACCAAGAACAAGTTATGCAGGCCGCACAAATCATTGCGGGCTACACACTTGGCGGCGCCGACATTCTTCGCCGTGCGATGGGCAAGAAGATTAAATCCGTGATGGACGCGCAAAAGGATATTTTCGTCAAAGGCGCGAAGGAAACGAACAACATTGATCGCCACACGGCCGAGTCTATTTTCGCTCTGCTAGAAAAATTCGCGGAATACGGCTTTAATAAATCACACTCCGCAGCCTATGCAATGCTCAGCTATCGCACAGCTTATTTGAAAGCCAACTATCCCGTCGAGTTCATGGCTGCGGTGCTGACCACGGATCAGGGAAACGCCGATAAGATTTCACACAATCTTGCCGAGTGTAATGCGATGAATGTACCTGTTCTCAGCCCAGATGTGAATGAGTCAGGCGCAGACTTCACCCCCGTAGTAGAAAAAGGCGAAGGCAGTATTCGCTTCGGTATGGCATCGATCAAGGGCGTGGGCGAAGGTGCGGCACAAGTCGTTATAGCCGAGCGCGAAGCCAATGGCCCCTATGAAAACTTCACCGATTTCATAGTCCGTAATGCCGACAAAGCGGTCAACCGTCGCGTGATGGAAGCACTAATCAAGACAGGCGGTTTCGATTCGCTTGGCGAAGATCGCGCCGCATTACTTGATGGCTTGGAATCTACACTTGCCGAAGCCGAAAGCGCCCGTAGAGACCGCGAGGGCGGCCAGGGTAGTCTATTCGACATGCTCGGTGATGAGGTCGGCATAGCTGACGAGGACAAACCAGGCAACAATCGCCGTAGTGTCGAGTCGATGGGCATGACGGAAAAACTAGGCTACGAAAAAGAGTTGTTAGGCTTCTACATTTCAGGGCACCCTATGGATGCCTACGCGGGGATTGATGAAGCGATCGATAGCTTTCATCACCCGGATGAGCTAGTTAATTTCGACGACCGTAACAGCTTCCGTCTCAGTGGCATCATTAGCAATCTTGCGATTAAATACACGCGTAAAGATAGTAAGCAAATGGCGGTCTTCCATCTCGCTACACGCACTCACAGCTACGAAATGATCATGTTTCCTGATCCTTACGCGAAGGAAGGTGCGCGCCTTGAAAACGGCAAATTGGCATTAATCCATGGTCTCGTGGGTCGTCGTAATGGCGAGATGAGTCTCGCGGCGCACAACATATTTGATCTCGAAATTTCCATTCCAAAGTTGATCAGTCGTATCAATTTCATCCTCCATCCAAACGATAAGGCTGTGGAGTTCATCGAACTTCTCCGCGAAACTACCGACGATCAATACGGGGAGACCTGCGTGAACATCAGCTTCCTCGTTGAAGAGCAAATCATTGAGACGCAGACAGCGCAATCACTGACCTTCACAATCACACAGACGAACTTCAAAAAGCTACGCCGCCACCCTGCCTTAGCGGGCGTGCGGATCGAAGCAGTTGACTTGAAACCGGTCAAAGACCGTCGCTCATGGAAGAAGCGCCAGCGGTCAGGTTAAAGCCATGCTACCGATTTACGAACAGTTTTATACCTTTCAGGGTGAAGGTGCACACGCGGGACGGGCAGCTTATTTCATACGCACTTTTGGATGCCCCGTTCATTGTCCTTGGTGTGACTCGGCGGGGACATGGCATCCGTACTATATTCCAGATAAGATTGAACGGCTTGCAGTCGATACGTTAGCGGCAGAGGTCGCTAAAACGAAAGCTGAATTTGTCGTTGTAACCGGTGGCGAACCAACCATCCACGATCTCGCACCCTTGGTCGATGCGCTGCATAAGATTGGACGCGCCGTCCATTTGGAGACGAGTGGTGCCTTTACGATCAAGGGAGATTTTGAATGGATCACACTCAGCCCGAAGCGCTGGAAGTTGCCGCTAGCCGAAAACATTGCTCGGGCAGATGAGTTTAAGATCATCGTCGATCAAGACGAAGCGATTCCAGAATACGTGGACGTAATCGGCAAGACGAACAAACCAGTTTGGCTACATCCGGAATGGTCGAAGCATTCGGACATGGTGATGCTCGATACAATTACAGAGTGGGTGAAAACTAAGGGTTCGCCCTATCGAGCTGGTTGGCAAATGCATAAGCATTATGCAGCTGACTTAAAGGATGCACGAAGTGCTCCAGCTGTGCCACTGGGGGGCGATTCAAAGAAGGGCTTTTGACCTATTTGTTAGAGCTTTACCTTATTGCACGAAAAAACCCGCGCTCCATACGAGAGTCGCGGGCTTTAGAAATTGATTTTGCCTAGGAGCTTTACTCAGCGATGTAGGCCTTAAGAATCTTTTGATCTTCGACTGGTTTGTCACCCGCACCTTTTTCGATGCCTTCAATCTTTTTTACATTGTCATAGCCTACGACGACTTTACCGAAAATGGTGTGCTTATCGTTGAGCCAATCGGGCGTGCTGGTAGTAATGAAGAACTGGCTACCATTGGTCATGGGACCTGAATTGGCCATCGCAAGGAGACCTTCGGTGTCGAAGCGTACCTCGGGACTGAATTCGTCGGGAAAGTTTTTGCCCCAGATCGATTCGCCACCAGTGCCGGTGCCAAGCGGATCGCCACCTTGCACCATGAAGCCTTCGATCACGCGGTGAAAAATGAGGCCATTATAATAACCCGAATTAATGTGCCCAACGAAGTTAGCCACAGCGAGCGGTGCAATGCCCGGCATGAGCTCGATCTCGACATCACCTTGTGTGGTTTCGAGAATGACGCTGAAATTTTCCTTCTCGCTCCATTCAGCGGCGACTTCGGCGAAGTCGGCCATTGCTTGTTCTTGGGCGGCAGTTTGAGCGGCCATCATTTCAGATTGAGCCGTTTGAATACGTGCTTGGATAAACTCTTGGAAGGCGGGCATTTTAGCTTCGAGGGAGGGGTCAGGAGCAGAGTCTCCTGCACCTTTGACAAACCCTTTTTGTATCAAATCGGCCTCATCGGCTCCGAAACCAAGTTGTTGCAGACCTGACTGCATGACAATGGTGACACCGATTTTTTCGAGCGAAGCGGCGCTAATTGGCGGTAATTCTCCAGTGCCTGCTTGGGCGGCTTCTGCGCGCGCTTGAGCTTGGCTAAAGGCGGCTTCGACTTCCTCTTGGGGAAGCTTCATTATGTTGATCTCACCATTGAGGCTTTTTCGGAAGCCTTCAGCGAGTGCTGCGATGCTGGCCTGATCAAGTTTAAGTGAAGCGACACCGCCACCTTGAGCGGTTAGATAACCAACAATTTCGATGAGCTCATCTTGAGAGACTTCGACGACTGGTGCGGGTGCAACTATTTCGCTGATAACCTCGGCTGGCTGAGGACTGGGAGCGGCTTCGATCATTTCGGGCTGGGCAGCCTCTTCGGAGATTTCGACTGCTGGCGCAGGTATAGCTATTTCGGTGGTAACTTCGACAAGCTCAGCGCTAAGAGCGGCCTCTGACGTTTCGGATTTGGGGGCCTCAACGGCGGCAGCATCTGTTGAGCCCTCATCGCAGCCCGTTATGAAAAGCGCGACAGAGAAAAGAATTCCAATAAGAACGAGAGTAAAAAGAGATTTCTTTGAATACATAACTAAGGTAAGAGTTTTTGTCTAAATGTGAAAAAGCGCAATGCTTACGCCATTACAGTAAAGGTCAATGAGCGATCTTGCATTTTGAGGACCGCACGATAGTTGCGATGTTCTTAGCTCCTGAGTAAGCAAAAATTCGCGGCGCTACCTTTAACCTAAATCGTATTGATCAATGCGCTTACGCAGAGTGGCGCGGGTCATGCCGATTATCTCTGCAGCTTTGACTTGTTTGCCGGCAGACTCGTTGAGCGCGCGGGCGATGAGTGCGCGCTCGGCATGCTCGAGGATATTCTTCTCATGCGTATCACGAAGTTCTCTATAAAACGCCTCGTATGGATCCAAAAAAGCTTGGCCGATTAGATCTTCATTTTTGGGAGATTCACTTGTGATTTCAGATTTTGCTGAACTGCCTGTGGTATCGGCAGCTGAACCTCCTTCGATCGCTTGCACGACTTCTTGCGGCAGATCTTTGATTAGAATCATTTCGCCCTGCGCTAGCACAGCGCTGCGGTAAATGAGATTCTCGAGCTCTCGCACATTGCCAGGCCAGCGATATTGATTAAGCAATGTGAGTGCTTCGGGCGAAATGGTTTTCGTATCGGTCTTACTGTCACGTGCGAGACGCTTGAGCACGAAGTCGATGAGCTGCGGCACATCCTCTTTGCGCTCGCGCAGGGGAGGCAGCTGAACGCGGACGACGTTAAGGCGATAGTAGAGGTCTTCGCGAAAAGTCTTTTCTTTGACCATTTCTTCTAGAGCTTTGTTCGTAGCGGCAAGCATGCGAACGTTGACTTTGATTGTATCGCTACTACCAACGCGCTGAATTTCGCCCTCTTGTAAAGCACGGAGGATCTTGGTCTGAGTAGTCAGGGCCATGTCGCCGATCTCATCGAGAAAGATGGTGCCACCATCACAAAGCTCAAACTTACCAATGCGCTGATTGGTCGCGCCGGTGAAGGAGCCCTTCTCGTGGCCGAAGAGTTCACTCTCAATAAGGTTCTCAGGTATTGCCGCACAGTTGACTGCGATATAGGGCTTCTGCGCGCGAAGGCTATTTTGAATTATAGCACGTGCAATCAACTCCTTGCCCGTTCCACTCTCTCCGGTGATCATGACAGTGACATCACTAGCAGCGACTTGACCGATCATCTTAAAAACTTCCTGCATAGCAGAAGAGCTACCAATTATTCCGCCGTCGATATCTTCCTTCGAAACGCTGGGTGCCGCTTCTACCCTACCTGCTTTATCTAGGTCCTTGGAGGCAGCGATGGCCGACTCAGTCAGAGCTAGAATCCTTTTCAGATCGAAGGGCTTCATGATGTAATCAAAAGCGCCAAACTTCATCGCCTCGATCGTGGTCTGCGTAGTGCTGTAGGCCGTCATCAATATGATCATCGCGTTTGGGTTGATCCCGCGCAAATGCTGCAATGCTTCCATCCCGCTCATGCCGCCCATGCGGTTGTCCAGAAGGATCACATGCGGGTTGTGTTTCTCGGCCTTAACAACACCGTCCTCCCCACTATCGGCTTCAATCACCTCATATTGGCGACCAGATAGGACACGTTTCAAAGAATAGCGTAGATCATTATCATCGTCGATAATAAGAACTTTTGGAATAATCGGTGTAATGCTCATACGTTTCTGGAAGTTGGTCTGTTAAAAGGAGACAAAGTATATAAAAAGGTTGCATACTAAATCTATCAAAACAAATCGACTGTGATCGCATCCATACGCGCTTTGAGAGTAGCGACCGCCTCTTCAACATCGAGCCCTGAGAATTCATCGAGGGCGACCACATGCAAACGCACTTGTATTTCAGAAAATGGGTGAGGTATATAAAGACGATCCCAGGTCTTGAGGCGCCAAGCGCTCGCGTGATTAAGTGAGAGTAAAATGATCGGCGCACCTGTTTTAAGAGCAACCTTCAGGGCACCTGGCTTCATGTCGTAAAGCGGCCCACGCGAGCCGTCAGGGCTCACACCAATATCGAAACCTTCGCTATTCGCTGTGATCATATCCCTTATGGCTTGCGCCCCTCGATTGTAGCGAGAGCCTCGCACTGGCCGAACGCCCAACTTTTCTACAAAGCCAGAAAGCCAGGCACCATCTTTGCTTGAGCTTATCAAAGTCGCTAAACGGCGATGCCTAAAATAGCGTAAATAGAAAATAGTACCCGCACAAATGCGATTATGCCAAAAGATGACGACTGCTGGCGGTGTCTCAGCATTCATTATACTCTGCACATCTGCGTCCCAATGATATCGAAGTGTGCGTCCCCAAAGCCGTATAAAAAAAGCAAGCCCCGCGAGTAAGGCTCGTTGGTGCCATTTGAGTTGCTCAGGAATTTGCAGATTCTCAGACATATAGATTTTTATTACATGCTCCAAGCAAGTTGGCAATGACGTTTGGTTTGCACAGAGTGGCATTAGTTAAACCACATGACTGCATCAGTTTAGCTCGAGTTTCGAATATTATTTCCAGCACAAGATCACTTTCTAAAGTAGTTACTCAAAACAATCAAACATTGACCCCATACCAGCACAGTTCATCTTTCTGCGCCTAATGACAGCTCGAATATCCAGTGATACTTTAATGGACGACATCGTCGGCCTCTGCAAACGCCGAGGTTTCATATTCCAATCCTCCGAAATCTACGGCGGCTATAACGGCTTCTATGACTACGGTCCCCTCGGAGTCGAACTGAGAAACAATATTAAACAAGCTTGGTGGCGTGATTTCGTTCAGTGCCGCGACGACATGGAGGGCCTAGATTCGACCATTATCATGCACCCAAAGATCTGGCAGGCATCTGGCCACGTAGATGGTTTCTCCGACCCCATGGTCGATTGCAAAGAGTCCAAACTCCGCTATCGTGCTGATCAAATTTTCTTCGCCCCCGCCAGTGTGGATGGCGAAACTTTTGGCTACGTATCCGTTGTCGAGTGTATCGACCAGCAGGAAGTGGCCGAAAAAGCTGCCGCTGAATTAAAGCGTAAAATGGCTAAGCAAGGCGATCTAGATCCGATCGTGCTTAAAGAATATACCGAAGCCAAGCCCGAGCAATACGAGCTGATCCCCTCACCCGCTACCGGCAAACCTGGCTCGCTGACCGAGCCACGAGAGTTCAAACTAATGTTTGAAACCAAAGTCGGACCTCTTGCCGACGACTCCGCAACCGCTTACCTGCGCCCTGAAACTGCGCAGGGTATCTTTGCGAATTATAAAAACATCGTCGATACTGGCCGCGTAAAAATCCCCTTCGGGATCGCACAAATCGGTAAAGCTTTCCGCAACGAGATCACACCACGCAACTTCATTTTCCGCTCACGTGAGTTCGAGCAAATGGAGATTGAATACTTTATCGCACCCAACGCCGACTGGAAAGTCCTGCACCGCGAGTGGATCGACACCTGCACCGACTGGCTTGTTTCTATAGGTCTGCCTCGTGCAGATATCACCGAAGACATCCACCCGGAGGACAAGCTGGCCTTCTACTCCCAGGCCACAACCGACCTGATGTTTCAATTCCCGCACGGTGAACAAGAGCTCTGGGGCATCGCCTGCCGATCCGATTACGATCTTAAGCAACATCAAAAGCACTCGGGTAAGTCGATGACCATCTTTGACGAAACAGCCAAAGAGAAATACGTGCCCCACGTTATCGAGCCCTCGCTCGGTGTCGACCGCACACTACTCGCCGTACTCAGCGCAGCTTATACCGAGGACGAAGTCCCCAACGACAAGGGAAAAGTCGAAAAACGCGTTCTGCTCAAATTCAGCCCAAAGATCGCACCAGTTAAAGCAGCCATCTTTCCACTGCTCAAAAACAAGCCTGAACTAGTTGAAGCCGCTAAGAAGCTTTATAAGAAACTACAACGCCGCTGGAACGTCTTCTATGACGCCTCTGGTGCAATCGGTCGCCGCTACCGTCGCCAAGACGAAATCGGTACACCCTTCGGTGTCACCATCGACTTCGACACGATTGAGAAAGATGGCACCTTCACTCTCCGCGACCGCGATACTTGTGAACAACGCCGCGTGACCGAAGACGAACTGGTCAAATTCCTCGAGGAGCAAATTGGCGGGTAAACATTGGAGAGCGAATTCTCACATCAGAATTTGTTTACGGTTAATTAAATGTCTAGGGCTTACGAAAATACCGTAATCATAAAAAAACGACCTACAAACCTGTAAGTCGTTTTTTTATAAATGGTGCCAAAGGGCAGATTTGAACTGCCGACCAAAGGCTTATGAGTCCTCTGCTCTACCACTGAGCTACTCTGGCGAAAAGTTAAGTGTCTTTTGAGTGGAGAAGCTAAAATACAAGAATTGGCAAAAAGCCTAATTCCCTTGCCCCTGTCAAGCGATCAGTTCCCTTGAAATTGCAGGCGATGCTGCCTCAATCCATATCTTAAGAGGCGTCTAGTCTTTTAAATTCAGCCGATAGAGTTTCCCATAGCGATCGACCAGTTGCACATAGTCTTCATGAACTTCAGCCAAGCCTAGAGCTGGATTTTTTTGAACAAATTCACCCAGTCGATAAATCTGGCGTTCAAATTGACCGCCAGAAATAACTGCAGAGGCGCTAGTCTGATTCTCGTCGAAGTGATTGATCAAATCCGCACTGACGGTATCACCTTCCCTAAAAGTCCCCTTAAGTTTGCTAGCCTTCGCCGCTGAGAGTTCTGCTAACTCAGTTGTTAAAGCAACATCCTCCGCCACAGAAGGGCCCGAAATTGCTTCGAATAGCGCATTTTTTATAACGGCCCGCAGTTGCATCCGGCTGAGGTGTAATGCAACGGTTGTGGCATGTTCCGCCTCGGTTCGCCGTTCTTCAGCTAGGGCAATCGAACCAAGGACTAATTCTCGACCATCGGTCGTGTGTAGCAAGTCACCCTCACGTTTATTGATAGAACCGAATCTTACAAAAAAGCCCATTTCATCTAGGCCTAGGTGTTCGACAATGTATTGATCAAGCGTAACGGGATCTATGACCACCACCTCCTCGACCACTTCCTCAACCACTTCATCTGCAGAGATCCCCTCTGGCAATTCGTTCTTAACAAAGCTAAAGTTCGCAACGAATGGTTCACTTTTAATCGCGCTGGACTTGCTCCAACTGCGCAGTAACCACTGGTCACGGACTAAGCCCTGCATGACTTGACCGCTCGTAGTTAATGCAAACACCTCTTCTTCGACCGCTACTTGAGTCACGGCAAGAGGTTGAGGCTGATCTGAAAAATCGGACAGTAGCTGGTCAAGCAAGCCATAACTATGACAGACCCACAGCACTGCAAAGAGTGCGAGCGGCATAACAATGCGGGGACTGTTTAGATACTTACGCATTACAAAGGATTCAAGCTGAGTTCATTGGAGTCGCCTAGATCGCTATCCTTGAGAGGCAAAAATATCCGGGCCTTCAATAAGTAGCTGTCATGGGTACGAACGAGTTCAATTTGTTGATACTCTTTGAGCGGCGGTCGGCTCCATAGGTAATTTGTGCATTGGGTTAGCGAATATAGGGGCAAAAAAGGTTCCCCATCGGCTTGTGGTAAATTCCTAGCACTTGCACTCAAATCAAGCATGATTCCCTGAATTCGTGCTAGATTTGAATCTGAAGCCTTACCCTGCTCTGTCGAAATTTCGAGTTCGGTCACCTCTGCTTCTTGCAAGACCCAGCCATGAACCTCGAAGGCTTGTGAAAACTGGCTTTTTAATGCTTCAGGCTGTGCATCGGCTTTTTTGAGGAATTTTTCGTTAAAGAGAATATAACGCATGCGTAAATCGCTTTGTTCTATTCCTGTTAGCTCTTGCTCTAAGGCTTGGAGCTCTAGTTTGAGTTCCATCAACTGCGATTGCTTTGCTTGTCGCTGCAACTCAATAGGGTAATGCTGGCGCGCAAGATATATGAGGGCAACTAGACCAGCTAGCAGTAGCATAATTACTGGATAGGATGCTAAGATATTATAGAAATGGCACAGACGTTTACGCATGGTCAACTAATGCCTCCTTTTTGTGTGGATGCTTTTACTTTGAAGCTAATCGTGAATTTGCGGAGACGCCCGCGCGCATCACCGAAACGCGAACGGCTATTGTCTTGTTCAAAAGCGACTGTTGGTTCGCTCAATTGCCATCCTTGCTTTTCAAGACGCCCGAACATCGCTTTGATTTCTGCTGGCAGATCAAGATCTGCGGTAAGTGGTCGGCCCACCATTTCAATCTCGGTGACCCCTCCAGCGGTTTCAATCGAGCCACTGTAAGTATCCAGCTCTACAGATTTAGGCAAGGCATTGGAAAACGCATGCAGCATAATAAACAGTGGGGCGGGCACGGGCGCATCATCATCGAGCGTTTCGCGGCCACGGCTGAACTCGATAACATTTTCATACTGACGATTTTCGAGCAGACTACGCCGAACTTGATTAATCTCTAGAGTCTGTTCATGAATCGAGACATTAAGCTCACTAAGGTCTAATTCGAGCTCCCGTTTCTTGTTAATCTGCGGTATAGTTAGATAAACTCCTAAGATTAGAGTGATACAGAGATAGGCAAAGGCTCGGTGTTTATATTGCACTATCCGTTGTCGGGTTCTCAGTTCAGATGGAACTAAATCTAGAGCTGCGCCTAGCTTGAGCTTGCACAGTAGGAATACGGTGTCCGCATCGTCTAAACTCTCACGTGCGTCATGCCCTTGAAACTGGGGGTTTACTGCGAATTCTTGTTCGACAAATAGACCCAAGCGGCGGGCGCTACTGTTCATCTGTTCGGTGCCCAATTCCTGAGCCGTTAAACGGCTGAAAAAGAGCATTATGCCGGCCGGATCACGGGCGATTAGGTAGCCAGCATCGCCAAGTCCGCGATAATGGATTGCTCCCTTTGCGCTACTAGAGACCAAAGTATCGTCGAGACAAGTGAGTGCATACGGCAAGCTGTACGCTCCATCAAGCAACACACCGTTGCGCAATGCCCATCCACTAATGGCAGAGGTGGTTTCATGCGGTAGGCTGCTTATAAGATAAAATTGATGAGTGGCTTCACTCTGCAGGCCCATTTCGGCGGATGCCAGGCTGCGCTTCTCGTCACCGTAGAGCTTAATCTTGCGCTGAACGAGGAGTTGCTGCTGTAGTTTCGGCGACATTTTCGGCACGCGCTCGATGTGATGATCGAGCGCAGGGATGTCTAGATACACCAATAGGCGACCAAAATGGAAAGTCTCTTCCGCGCGATCCAGTAGTGCCAGCAGAGCAGTGAGGTCCTGTGCTTCGCCTTCCTGAATCAAGCTTGCGCTAGAACGCGAGGTGCGCCAGACTTGAGCCGTCTTGTGGTCCCATATGAGTATCGTGCGTGCCATACTAATAAAATAGTATGTCTAATAGTGCCACTCCAGCCCGTCAAATCGTAAAGTGCTGAAACTTTTGGTGATGGAAAAAATACCCACCTCATTCTGGTTCCACGGCTCTTTCAAAAGCAATTCCTGATTGAGTAAAAAATAGCGATTCTCAATTGTAGCAGAATCATTTTCAAAATCAAATAGATCAATGTCTGCATTGTTTGGCCTCATTAAGGCGATCGGTGCAAGATTGGTAAGATTCAATTCGATGCTCACAGTAGTCGACCCAGATGAAGTTCCTATTTTATTACCGCTAACCTCGATCGTTGTTAAACTTGCTTCATCAGCAACGCGGCCACGCTTTGTCAGCACTACATTCGTTATTTGTGTGTAGATTACTGGCGGATCGCTACTATCCGGCACTTCTTTTAATTGTAAGATTATTTCGCTACCTACCTGATTTTTTGTGAAGGCATAAACAGTATCCAGTTCCCAATCGCCGGACAATGCTGGAATAAAAAGTTCATCTCCACTCGCCTCTTCAATCGCCCGTCGATTTTCAATCACCACGGTGCACAGCCAGTCGCGCAAGTCGATACGATGCACGTTTAGTTCTGCAGCGCGCCCATCCCATTGGGTGGTATTTAAGCCATAATTAGACCATGTGCCAATTGCGGGGTCGCCATCACTTCCAACCGCCCAGTCCTCCCAGAAATTGTTGAAACGCTGTTCGTTTAGAGTATCTGGCAGAGGCAAGTCCGGGTTGGTGGTGGATATGAGTAATAAACGCAATTCAGTTGGATTATTAGGATAGACCCAGCCATCTACAGCATTTTCTGAAGATTTCGCAGGTCCCACGTCGGTAATGTAGTTAAAAGGTGTTCCATTGCCGATAAGGCCATCAAAGCTATCTCTACCCCAGTTAGTTTCTGCGAAATACAACTTGCGCGTCGTATTCGAGCCGGGGCGAATACCCAGCGGATAGCGCACCTCATTGGCACTACCGCCACCGTGGCGAGCCGCGAGATTCCACCAGTAGGCTTCGTTTTCTTCGGTCAATTTGTCAGCATCGTTTTCATAGATAGGAAATACTTGTTCACGTAGCATGCCGCGCTTAAGAGCCTCGGCAATTTTGGGCAATACAGCGCCCTCTTTGACTGCGCGCTGTGTGCGAATGAGATCGATGGCACCTGGAAGCACCGCTGCGGCTAAAATCGCGATCACCGTCATCACCCCGATCAATTCAAGTAGGGTGAAGCCAGCGCGGGGTAACTTGGACGATCTATTTTGTGAATACATGGTTTTCTAGAAAGCACCGGGGCTGAGCATGCTAACGAGCGGCAGGAAGACTGCGGCAGCAACAAGCCCCGCGAGACAAACGGTTAGTACGATGAGCCCTGGCTCGAGAACGGCAAAGAAGGTTTTGATCTTGCGCGGCACGAGATCATCATAGTAGTCAACCACTGCTTGCAAGGAGGTGTCAAGCGAACCACTTCGCTCGCCAACACCGACCATCGTGCGTACTAGCGTTGGGAAGGTCGAATCTTTAGCCATCGTACTGCTCATAGTTGAGCCGTTCGAGACCGCCGTCTCGATGCGCGTCACGCTACGTTCAATCACGGCATTGCCAACCACTTCACGCCCCATTGCAAGAGAGTCAGTGATCACAATTCCCGCTTTCTGTGTCAGAATTAAACTGCGAAGGAAACGCGCAACGGCAAGGGTCAGAATTACATCGCCCAGAAAAGGAAGCTTGAGCAAAAAGTGGTCGCGCATCAGCGATGCCCGCTTGGAGACTTTAAACAATATCCGTAGTCCCGGTGGCGTTAAAAACAGCACCGCTAAAATTGCACCCCAATAGTCCACTACAAAATCACTGGCGGCGATCATCATACGGGTAATCAGCGGTAATGGGATATCGAGTTCAAAAAGTAACTCAGTGACCGTCGGGAAGACAAATCGGAGAGCTATAAAAATAAAAATTGCCAGCGCTCCAAGCACAAAGGCGGGATACAACATCGCCTGCTTAAACGCTTTCCAATTTTGATCCATCCACTCTAGATAATCGCGCAGTTCGATGAAATTTTCATCTAAGGACCCGCTGCGCTCAGCCACCTGCACAATGTTACGAATATAGCCGGGGAAGACTCTAGGGAACTCTTCCAAGCCCTGACTGAGTGGGGTGCCCTGCTCCAGTACTTCACTCAAGCGCTGACGAACTATGGTCTGTGCTCCCGAGGCGTCTTCACCCTCGCGAGATTTGAGCGCCTCGACAATCGGCACGCCTGCCCGCAATTGTATGCCAATCTGAAAAATCAAATTGGCGAGTTCGGCAGTTTTCATCTTTAGCCGAGAATGTCGCTTTGCGGCGCTTTTATCGCGAAGCTCGGAATCAACCAGTTCGAGTCCATCTTGTGCGAGTAAAACCGTCAGGCGTTTGACGTTCTCTGCCTCTCGGTGACCTTCCAATAAGCGACCGTTTGCATTTACCGCCTTGTAGTTGAATTCAGGCATCTTCGGGGGCTTCTCCTACTTTGAGTTGAACGACCCGCCCTACTTCTTCAACACTAGTGAGACCCGCTTGGGCTTTCATCAGTCCATCTTGCCGCATTAAGATGACTCCTTGCTCTTTCAGGTAGCGTTTGAGCTTTGAGGTCGGCTGCTGGTCATCGATGCGTTGCTGTAAGCCCGCATCGATGCGAATAATTTCGGCTAAACTAATCCGACCACTGTAGCCTTTTTGGCCGCAGGCTTGACAACCCACTGACTGATATAGTGTTACATTGCCATCGACTGGCGCGCCGCCTATGGCGACCCATTCTTCAGGCGTCAGCGTGTGCTCTGTTTTACAAATTGGACAAAGGCGGCGTGCAAGCCGCTGCGCGCTAAGACCGAGCAGGCTGCTAGAAAGAAGGTAAGGAGGGATGCCAAGGTCGGTGAGGCGGGGCACGGCACTGATAGCGTCATTGGTATGTAGAGTCGAAAACACTAAGTGCCCCGTTAGAGCAGCTCGAATCATTAATTCCGCGGTGACTTGATCGCGAGTCTCACCTACCAAGATCACGTCCGGATCTTGACGCAGTAAAGTGCGCAGACCGCTAGCAAAAGAGAGGCCAATTTCGTCCTTAATCTGGGTCTGGCGGATCAACGGCAGGCGGTATTCGATCGGATCCTCAAGCGTGAAGACGCTGCGCGCCTCGGCATCGATCATAGAGAGCAGCGCATACAAAGTAGTGGTTTTACCGCTACCAGTTGGCCCGGTGATCAAGAAAACACCGTGCGGTTGGTCTAAAATATCCGAAAACTCGGCTTGTTGATCCTCTGAAAAGCCCAGAGTAGGGAGTTCCAGTTTTAGGCGTGACTGGTCAAGTAGACGCATAACGATGCTCTCCCCGTTGCTCGAAGGCAAACTAGAGACACGCACGTCGATCTCTTCGCTGCCGATCGCGAAGCGAATCCGCCCATCCTGCGGGAGGCGATCCTCTGCAGTGTCCATGCCCGCTAAAATTTTAAATCTAGCAGTCAGGGCGCTGCGAATCGCGCTGGGTAATAGTAGGCCTTCTTCGAGCACGCCATCCGCGCGCAGTCGTACTCTAAAGAAACGCTCTTCCGGGTGCAAATGCACGTCACTGGCTTCACGGGTAGCGGCATGCATCAATATTTGCTCCGCCAAACGAATCATGGGCGGATCGTCCTGACTCTGTTCATCCAATGTTTTGGCATCCATTTTGATAAAGGCGCCAACTGCTTCATAGAGTTCATCGCGTGCGGTATAATTGCGATTGATCGCTAAGCGAATGTCGGTTTCTGACGCAGGCAGCGCTTCAATCGGTTGCCCCGCAGCTGTTTCCAAGCGTTTTAGAGTCGGTAGATCAAACGGATTGGCGCATGCAATCCACAAGCATCCATCCCGCTCTGCTACTGGAATAACAACTAATTTATCGCACAAATCGGCAGACAACTTGTCGCGCAAGTTGTCGTCGAGACTAAGGCGGCGTAGGCTAAGCTGCTGTCCTTTCGCTTGACCCTCCTGAATGAAATCAGTCGCGGTGCGAAGTTGGCCACGAATCGAACGAAACTGCGAGAGCTCTTCACTGCTGACAAGGCCGAGTCGCTGGACAATTTCGCTAAAGTTGAGTCCTAGGCGCTCACCCTCACGCCGCGCCAATTCAGCTTGTGACGCGGTGAGTATACGCTCTGACAAAAGCCAGGCCTCCATATTAATAGAAGCCTGGTCAGTTGTAGGGTCGTTCGGAGACGTGGCGTCCACAAATTTATTAGTTCATATCGTATGCGCTTGCTTACTGATGCGAGACGTAGAGGTAAGCGTTATACTCACCTGCGTTTGCACCTGGATCAAACCAGCAATTGGCACCTTCGAGACCACCGACAGTCGCAATACCGTTCCCGGCGAGTGAAGCTTCGACAAAGCTTAGGTCAGAAACCGCATCAGCAGTGAATGGCCCATTGACCTTAGCTGCCAATGCCGCGGCTTCTTGTAATGTTAAGTTGGGCATGAAATAATAAACAATTCGCGTAGCTGATCCGGACGATTTGAAGCGCATTGTGGCGGTTGTGCCAGTGTATGGTACTCCACCTATTAAGGTGCCCCCGACAGGAGCACAACCAATTGCGTGAACCGATTGTGCATCAGGGCGACCGATCGGTGCTTTTTCCTGCTCGAGCAATTGAGACTGACGCACTAACACGTCGCCAAAGTCCAGGTCGCCAACAGCTGGTGTATAAGCAACCGGATTCACTGGATCCGATTTATAATCAAGTACTGTCGTAAGGTCATCATCTAGAGGAAAATTGTCATAACGTTGGTAGTAGCCGATCGCAGCTGTTTTTGCAGCGCTAACGGATGCAACCGCAGAAGTAACTTTAGCATCACGGATTGATTCAATGACTCGTGGCGCGACGACTGCAGCAAGGATACCGATAATAGCAAGCACGCCAATCATCTCGATGAGGGTGAAGGCGGAATTTTGTTTTACTGATGTATTCATAATAGTGTTTATTTTATTAATGTCACGATTTGGAGTGAAGTAAACACCCTAGTGTATAATGAAGTACTATGTCAAGTAACCTCACTAATGCCTAACTTTTTTTACATTATATTAGCAGTCTTGCCAATATCAACATCAACACAACGGCTACATTATCTAAAGAGACCAGCCGCATGCATGGGCATTGAGAACTGAGTAGATGCATCAGACAGGAGTATCCATGCATCCATCGCACCTACACGGAGCTTCG
The DNA here is from genome assembly GCA_022448605.1 of Puniceicoccaceae bacterium. Classification (GTDB taxonomy): domain Bacteria; phylum Verrucomicrobiota; class Verrucomicrobiia; order Opitutales; family Coraliomargaritaceae; genus Thalassobacterium. Next base: position 24,406 of record JAKVCM010000001.1, read on the forward strand.
TGTAAGGCGTAAAAACGATTAAAAGGTAATTTTTAGGTTCACTGAGAGGGGACCAAAAAAACAGCTCTCCTTATACAGAGAGCCGTTTGCAAATTTAATACGATCCTGTTTACCAGGTGCGCTTCTTGTGACGATTGGACTTCAAACGCTTGCGGCGTTTGTGATTATTCATCTTGAGACGGCGTTTTTTCTTAAGGTTTCCCATTTATAAATTGTGAGTTGAAATGACCGAGCGCTGGAAAAAGGCAGAAATGCACCCCCGTGTAAAGGGTTTTTTCATATCAGTGACAGCGCACGCGACTCCTGAGCCTTTAACAACAGAGACTGAATGGTGGACAGCGCCACGCTCGCGACGGGATACTGGGACGATTGCCCTGCGGAAAATCCATCGATTCGCCCGATAATTTTGAGCCCGCTGGTAGCGTTAGTTACGAAGACGGCCTCGGCGTCGCGTATTTCCCCCTGCGCAAAGAGACCTTCCTCAATTTGCAAATCACAGTCTCGTAACAATACGGCACGAATAACGCCTGGGAGGATACCGGTATCGAGCGCGGGCGTGTGGAGGCGGCCGTCTTTGAGAAAAAATAGATTGGAAGTGGCGGTCTCAGCAAGGAAGCCATTGGTATCGATACGCAAGCAATCATAGTAAGCCTGAGCACGGGCGAGGCTGAGCAAATGCATAACTTCCATGTAATTATGGGTCTTATGACCGGCGAGTAGCGAGCGTGGGTAGATGGGATTGGTAGTATTGAGGATTAAAGTATCCGAATTGGGCGAGGTAATCGGCGGGCGTGAATAGACGTAGAGGCAACTGCCTTCAGTATCTTTAAGCAGAGAAAGTTTGAGCGTTCCTTCGGTGAGCTTTGCTTTGGTAACCAAGCCATGAAGTGCCGCGAGGACGGCATCTTCTTTGGGGAGCGCGAGAGCGAAATGCTTAGCGGACTTAGCGAAACGCGCCCAATGGTCTTTCCAGAAGAAAAGTTGCCCGCCTGTATAACGCATCGTCTCAAAGAGGCCGAAGCCGTGGGCAAAGCCCGAGGCGGTTGATGTGAGGGGGACGGTCTCCCCATCGGTAACTAGGACGATGTCTGGCATAGTTGGTCGATAGTCTCACGGATCGCGCGCGCTTTATCCAGCGTTTCTTGATACTCATCCTCTGGATCGGAATCCCAAACAATACCCCCACCGACTTGGTAGTCGAGTTGACCATCTTTAAGGTGCAAGCTGCGAATCGCGATATTGAACTCAGAATCGCCATCGAATCCTATGTAGCCGATGGAACCGCAGTAAGCGCCACGACGCGTGGGTTCTAGTTCTTCAATGATTTGCATCGCGCGGATCTTAGGAGCACCAGTGATCGAGCCCCCTGGAAAGATCGCAGCGAGGGCATCATAAATATCTTTATGTTCAGCAAGGGTGGCTTTCACGCGTGCCGTCTGGTGAATGACCTTAGCATAGTGCTCTAGCTGATACAGACCCTCAACTTGAACGGAGCCAAACTCGGCCACACGACCTAGATCATTTCGCTCCAAATCGACGATCATGAGAAGCTCAGCTCGGTCTTTTTGGGAGACGCGGAGTGCGGCTTCGTTTTGTCGGTTGGCCTCGGCATCGATACCACGGGGTCGCGTGCCTTTAATTGGGCGCGTCTCTAACTGTCGCCCAGATTTATGTAAAAACTGCTCGGGCGAAGTCGAAATTAACTGCCAGTCGCCGAGATCGAGATATGCACCATAGGGCGCGGGATTGCCAAGACGTAATGCTTGGTAGAGAGCCAAACTGTCGCCTTCGTAGGTGCAGCGGGCTCGCTGCGAGAGGTTAACCTGGTAGACGTCGCCACTAGCGATGTAATCGCGCACTCGTCGGACAGCCGTACAGAAGTCGGCACGAGAGAGGTTCCATTTCCACTCGCTACGACGAGCGGGTAGGTCCGAAATCACATTGGCGTGGTTTGCCATAACCGTCGCAGCCTGCTCCAGTGTGTCGGTGGGCGCGTCGAGTCCCACCCCTACGATTGCGCGCAAACGTTCAATCACCGCGTCGGCTGTGTCACTAAAATGATGACCAACTAAAAAGAGCACGCCAGTCTCATGGTTGAGAGCAGCGACGCCATCGTAGAGACCAAAGTGCATGTCAGGAATCTGGCGATCATCCTTAGCCAGTGAGTCCAGGTTCTCTAGACGCCGTCCATAGTCATAGCTTAAGTAGCCTACCGCGCCACCGGTGAAAGGTATCTCAGGGTGCACCTCTAATTGGTATGGCCGCATGGCTTGACGTAAATCCGCTAGGTCCCCTGTCACAGTTTCAAATGGCTCGGCTCCGAAGAAACTCCATTCCCCTAATCCGTCGTTAGATTGTGCGCTATCGAGGACGAAGCAATACCGCTGACGCCCAAAGCGATCAACTAGTGCCTCTACGCTCGGCGGATTCTGGATTTCAACAATTTTCACAATACAAGAGCGGATAAACAGGCGTGTGACTAAAGCAGAGTTCAAACAGATATCACTTTCACCCCATGATTAGTGACGACTCGCACGATAGATCATCCAGAAGCCGACTCCCTGAAAAATCAAATTTGGTAACCATATCAACAGATCGGGCCTGAGAGAAGGGATATCCTCCAACCAACTGGCCATAATGATGAGGAAATAATAAGTCATCGCAATAACTAGCGCGATACCAAGGTTGGCATAAGTCTCCTTGCGCCCGACTTGGATGGCCAGCGGCACGCCAAATACGGCCAGCGAAAAGACGGAAAATGCCAAAGCAAAATTCTTCTGGATGTGCACCTGTAAACTAAGCCGAGCTTCATTCATCGGTTCACCCGAGGCAGTTTCTTTCTCCAACTCGCCCTGTCGCAGATCCATCAACTGGGCAAAGGTCATCTCCTTGTTGCGCAATTTGCGCTTTTGATCGCCATCGCCGAAGAGCTGGTCGAGCGGCAATGCAATGGGTAACTCTCCAAAGAACAAAGAGTCTGGCATGTTATCGCTAAAAGCCTCGGGGTTTTCCGATTCTCGCTGCTCGGCAGTGCCGTCCTTTAGCGTAAGGATTAGGTCTTTATTGACTTCGTCATAACCAAGGATCCCCTCAGCAGAACGGAGGAAGAGTTTGGCTCGTTTTTGATCGTCCAGCTCCCATATCCAAAAGTCTTTCATGACTGATCCCTCCCGACCGCCCATGTAAATCACATAGCCTGGAAAATCATAAATGAAGCGGCGCTCTTCGATAAAGCCAACTGGATTATCGGTAAGCGCCTCTGCCATGAGAGCCTTACGCTCCACCCGAGACTGCGGTGCGTAGTGCAAGTTGATCAAGACCGCTGCTGCCATGCCAGCGAAAGCAATCAAAAAGACGGGTGCAGCGATTTGATAAAGACTCAAGCCCGCCGATTTCATCGCAGTAATTTCACGCTGCGAGGAAAGTCGCCCGAGCGCGATCAAAGTACCCGTGAGCATTCCAAGCGGCAAGGCAAACGAAGCCACATAAGGAATGAACAGCCCTAGTACTTTAATAAAAACCCAAAAGTCGAGCTTGCCCGCGACGACCAGCTCGGCCACATCGCGCAGCGCGTTACCAACGAGTAGGACAAAAATAAAAAGCCCCATCGCCAAGCCAGTCGCAACGAGGATTTCTTTTAATATATGGCGGTGCAGCAGGCTGAGCATAATTATAGTAACAAGTTGCCAGCTTAACGGGGCCAGCACAATCCCATTTAGCGGATAGAGGGCTTGTCACCTCCATGTTTACTCTCAAAATGCTCGAAATGAGTGATCAAAACGGCGAAATTATCCAGATTTTTAAAGACAGCGGCGCGCTCCTCGAAGGGCATTTCTTACTTCGTTCAGGCCTGCACAGCCCGCACTTTTTTCAGTGCGCCCAAGTCTGCCAATATATGGATAAAGTCACCCGCCTTGCTGAAATCATTCTGCCAATGCTCAAAGATTATGGTGCCACTACTGTGGTCAGTCCCGCAATGGGTGGGCTGGTGATCGGACAAGAAGTCGCCCGCCAGCTTGGTCTACGCTTCGTCTTCCTTGAAAAAGTAGACGACCAGCTCGCACTACGCCGAAATTTCAAATTTGCGACGGGCGAAAAGGTGCTTATAGTCGAAGACGTCATCACTCGCGGTGGCCGCGTGGTCGAGGCACTCACCCAGTGCCGGGCGCACGGCGCCGAACCAGTCGCTGTCGGAGTGATCGTCGACCGCAGCCAAGGCAAGACTAGTTTCGACGTGCCGCACCATAGCTTAGCGGAGCTCAGCTTCCCAACTTACGAAGCTGATAACTTGCCTCCCGAACTGCAAGGAAGCGAAGCAACCAAGCCTGGAAGCTAAAAGGATTGAGAATCGCATTTACAAATAGCCTTTCGATTCTTACATTTTAGAGATGAAAACGGAATTTACTCTACTTACATCACTCTTAATTTTCACTCATGTAATGCAAGCTCACCCGACTGGCCACGATCACGGGTTCTTGGAAACGATCTACCACATTTTTACGCAGGCTGGCCATTCACATTGGTTGGCTATCGTCGCTGGTATCGCCACAGGAGGATATTGTTTACGCATAGCATTTGCTACCAAGTAAGCGATCCCATAGACCAATAAAATATATTCTTAGTATCCGAGCGGAATAAACAGGAGCCACGCTCTCTTTAGAAATGACTCCGATCGTATTTATTTGCGCCGCAGGTGCCGCCTCCCTTTACGCGGTTGGTTCGCTCCAAATCAAACGATCGCTCAACGCAGGTGCGCCCAAACGAAGGGCGATTGCCGTCACTAATTTAGCGATGGCGCTCTGGGCGCTTCCGCTCTTCTTTATCTCACGTGGGGATTTCGAGCCAAGCGCCTGGCTTACTGCAGTAGCTGCTGGCATTGCGCTATTTCTAGGACGTATCCTTGCAGTGCAGGCGCTTGATCTCGGTGATCTCTCCATCGTCGGGCCCTTGCTGGGAATGAAAACGCTGCTGGTTGCGATCTTCTCTTTTTCTACTGGTCAGGCCGAATTGACGGCTTGGCTTTGGATTGCCTCTATCGCAGCGACAGCTGGCGTTATTCTCATTCAAAGAGGCCCGAGAAGACTCACTAAGCGACGCCGTGCCGCCGCCTGCTATGCCTTCGGAGCAAGTTTACTCTTCGCGCTATGCGATATTTTGGTGGTCGAAGCCCGCGGACAACTCGGCATCGGGTGGCTCTCACCTACTCTCTTTTTAACAGTCGCTCTACTTGTGCCCCTCATGGGAAAGCACCCCAACGCCCCTTCCGAAGCACGTAAGCCCATGTATCTAGGCTCTGTCATCATGGGCTTCCAAACTACTCTCGTTATTTTAATCATCGGTCTAACTGGCCAAGCGGTGATAGTTAATATTGTCTACTCCTCACGCGCATTGTGGACAGTTGTCGTCGACCGCTACTTCGGACGAGGAGAAGGTGTCGCCGCATTTTTCAGGTGGCGGTTGATTGGTGCGGCACTACTCGTCGCAGCAATCGCGATTGTCATTTTTGAGCGTTAATACCATCGATCACTCTATTCAACTTGCCGGAGACAAAGCCCTCTTCATCAAAATCGACCCTGGCGAAGCCCAGTTTGCGAATACCCGCCGTGATGGATTCACGATTTTCGGCTAGCTTGGTCTGGAGATTCTCCGCCACTTCCACCCGAGCGGTATCGCCGTAGTGACGGACACGATTGATCGGAAAGCCTGCGTCTTTGACTAGCGCTTCCGCATCTTCGATCTGGCGAAGTTTCTTCACCGTAATCTCTTCACCATAGGGCACCCGCGAAGAAAGGCATGGGCTTGCTGGTTTATCCCAACATTGCAGCTTGAAATAGGCTGCTAGTGCACGAACACCCTCTTTATCGATCCCGCAGTCCGAGAGCGGCGAACGCACTTGAAAATCGTCCGCAGCTTTCAAGCCTGGCCGATAGTCACCGAGGTCATCTCTGTTTGTACCATTGAGTATCCACCATCCAGTGTAGTCTTTCCTCAAGTCCGCCAGTGCGTCGTAGAGAGCGTGTTTGCAAAAGTAACATCGGTTCGTCGGATTACTAAAATAACTGGGGTTTTCGATCTCTTTGGTAGTGATCACACGAATGGATAAATCGTTGGCACGAGCAAAGTCTTTGGCCTCGTCGAGGTCAGAAAGCTTCAGGCTGGGCGAGGCCGAGATCACAGCCAGCGTTTGCGCACGACCTAGAAAATGCTTTGATATGAAAGCGAGCAAAGAACTATCTACTCCTCCAGAAAACGCCACGAGCGCACCAGGACATTCTCTAAACCAGTCGCGCAGCTTCTCTAAGTCTCTCATTTCACGAAAGCTTGCCTCCAATTTTACAGCTGTCAACTTACACTAACTCGCTTCACCGACATCAAAGCAAACAACTCTTCCCCAAATATGCCGACACTCGTCTACAACTGCCCATCCGGAATCAGCGGCGACATGAACCTCGGAGCCATGGTCGCTCTCGGCGTTGACCCAAAAGTGCTTGAAGTAGAACTGCGTAAGCTACCCTACGAGGCTTGGCATCTACACTTCGACCACGACACACGCGGCGGGATTAGCGGAATTCGTTGCACCGTGCATGTGCATGATCACCATAATAAACACTCCTCCCACGGACATGACCACCATCACCGTACTTTTGCTGACATCCAGAAAACGATTAAAGGCAGCGAACTCTCCGACCGCGTGAAGACTGATGCTATTGCCTGCTTTCAAGCGCTCGCCGTCGCAGAAGGCGCGGTGCATGGCATCGCTCCAGAGGAAGTCCACTTTCACGAAGTCGGCGCGATCGACTCCATCGTCGATATGATCGGTGCCGCCATCTGCTGGGAGCTACTTGATGTCGACCGGATCGTCTGTCAAAATCTTGAAGTAGGCGGAGGCACCGTTCAATGTGCCCACGGTCGCATACCCATTCCCGCGCCCGCTACCACACGTCTGCTCACAGGCAAACCCTACTCTGCTGGAGCGACTGATAAGGAAACCACCACGCCGACTGGTGCCGCCCTTCTCGTCGGACGAGGAGCTGAGTTTGGTGCAAGCACAAGAGGCCGGCAAATCGCCACTGCCATCGGCGTTGGCCAGCGCGACGACCCGAAACTACCGAACGTGCTCTACGCCACACTGATCGATGAGTACGTATCCTGCGCACCGACTTCAGACAAGGTCTACGAGCTAGCCGTGAACCTTGACGATATGACCGGCGAAGCAATCGGCTACCTCTGCGAACAAATCCGCGAAGCAGGCACACTTGATGTGTGGCAGGTCGCGGCTGCATTCAAAAAAGGTCGCCCTGGTACGATCGTGCATTGCCTCTGCCAAGCCGCAGATCTCGAGCACATTGAGGCCACTATTTTTAAACACAGCCTCAGTATAGGCATCCGTCGCCAGCTATGGGAGCGCACGAAGCTTCAGCGCAAAAAAGTCACCCTCGAAACAGAGTTTGGTACAGTACACGCAAAAGTATCCACCCTTCCCGACGGCTCTGTGCACCGAAAGTTTGAATACGAGGACTGCGCACGCATCGCCCGCGAAACAAGTAAATCGATTGACGAGGTCATCACCCTTTTAGATGCCTCGCATTGATAAGATGAATACTCGAAAAATTCTTGAAGCCCTTCAAAGGGGGGAGATCAAACTTAGCGACGCTGAAGCCCAGCTGAAGGGCTTTGTAGACCTCGGGCACAGCCGCGTTGACCTGGAACGAGAAGAGCGCAATGGCATTCCCGAGGTGATCTACGGAGGAGGCAAAACACCCGAGCAGATTATAGACATCATGGTCAGTATGGAGGCGCGCGGTCAGAATATACTCGCAACCCGTATCGCACCTGAGGTTGCCGTTGAGATTATCCAAACTTACCCCGCTGCGATTTATCATGAACTCGCTCGCTTAGTCGAGCTACGCACTTTTGAGCCCATGCAAACAACCGAAAAAATAGCCATCGTATGCGCCGGCACCTCTGACTTGTCTGTCGCCGAGGAAGCCCGTCTGACGGCAGAGTTTTACGGCAACACGACCGAGCGCATTTACGACTGCGGCGTCGCTGGACTCCACCGCTTGCTGGCAAGCCTGGATACGATACGTAGCTGCCGAGTAGTCGTGGTGATCGCAGGGATGGAAGGGGCGCTACCCAGCGTGGTCGGCGGCCTTGTCAAAGCACCCATTATCGCAGTGCCCACAAGTGTCGGCTACGGTGCCAACTTCAACGGACTTTCTGCTTTGCTCACAATGCTCAACAGCTGTGCGAGCGGTGTAAGCGTCGTCAATATCGACAACGGCTTCGGAGCAGGTTTCCTGGCCAGTCGGATTAACCAGCTTTAAGTCCGATGCTGGCTGCGGCGTGAGCAACAGCCGTCTTCGTAGAGTTCCCCACCGTACATCATGGCTGAGTAGTCGGGGGAATTCGGTGTATCGTTGACCGCGAACTGTGCACGGTCACCCGAAGACATCGGCCTTGCAACGCTGGCAGCAACCGCCTGATTGACATAATCCAGCTTGTCGATTCCCACAACATGCGTGCAGACTTGATCGTAACTTAAAGCATAGCGAAGCACTTCCTCGACATTGGTTTGCCCATGCAAGTGGGTGCGACGACTCCCCCCGAAACCCTTCATTCCCAGCACTGCAATGTTATGCTTCTTACAAAGAGGCATAGTGTCCTCCTCAAAAGCCCGCGACTTCAAAGCCCCTACAACAGACACGGGCATGAGGGTTGCATCCCACTCATAACCACCTTCAATCAAATCCCGATGTATCTTCGGTTCCGTGTGCCCAGTGAAGCCACCATAACGAATCTTACCTTGCTTTTTCGCCAGCTCGATCGCTGCAATCGCACCGTCAGATTTGTAAGCATCCTGCGCATCATTACCAACAACGTTGTGCATCATCCAAAGATCCAGATAATCTGTCTTCAGTCGGCGGAGAGAATCCTCAAGATGCTTCATCGCACCTTCCAGGGTGGGATCTCCATCACCTCTAAAGTTGGAAAATTTAGTCATCAGGAAAACATTCTCTCGTTTCCCTATTAAGGCATTGCCCATATACTCCTCTGAAACACCCTTGTGGTATCCCCATGCATTCTCGAAGAAATTGACGCCGAGATCGTAAGCGCGGTGTACGACCTCGTTAGCCTCCTTCTGCGATCCAGTGTAATAAAGCGTGTGCCCGCCAATACCAACCACTGTTAACATATCGTCGTGGCGGCCAAATTTACGTTTGGGAATCTTCGTTCCCTCGGCTGTCTTGGCGATCGCAGCTGGCGAGCCAGCAAATACGGCTGAACCAATTGTAGTTTTAAGAAAATTACGACGTGTTACTTTCATAATGCTTTTATACTGAATCTGATGAACGCGTCAATCCCACTAAATAATAATCTGCATGCACATTGACCTACAGCTCGAAAGTTGGAAAGTATACACTGTGTTATTAAAACCGTATTATTAGCCAATAAATCCTAAGTGATCAGGTCAACCATTCATTGATCTTTCATAGGTAGATTGTGTGGTCACAGGACGGATAAGCGCCTCATAATAATCGCCTCGGCCGCACGCTTGCCTGAAATGACCGCGCCCTCGATTGATGCGCTGGTGGCATGGTCACCGCATACATAGATGCCCTTTTGTTGGATAAAGCCTAGTTTATATTTTTGTGCCTTGGGTGTTTGTTCGGGTAATGCCTCAGGAATCAAATCTGTGCGCAAATGACACCATTGTGCCACACACTCACCGAACCAGCCCATTAATTCTTGCTGCACTTTGGCAGGGAGACCTTCCTCAGGGTGTAGCCCTAAAACGGATACAGAAATAAGCGCTCGTTCATCAGGCGAATAGTCCGGTGAGGCGTCGGTCAAGGCGCAAACGTTGTTAACGACACCCTCCCCGCTCCCGTTAAGACAAATGATCGATTCATTGATGGGTGAAGATGGCGCGTAGAAATAGAGATTTGTAACCGACCGCCACTCTGGCATCCTCTCTTTAAGATCAGGAAGAAGCGAACCCACACTAGCAGCATTGGTCGCCAGTACAACGGCGCGTCCGTGTATTTGCTCCCCGCTCGATAGGGTCACTGAGTGGGCATCTAGACTGACCACTTTTTGATTCAATGTAATCGAATCAGGCGGAAGCCTCGCCGCGAGTTGCTTGGGGATTTCGCCCATACCTTTAGCAGGCAGCGTAGCGCTACCTTGCCCAAACATCTTGAAAGTAAACTCAAACATACGGCTTGAAGTCCTCAGTTCACTCTCCAAGAAAATGCCGCCGTAAAAGGAGCGAAAGAAGCTATCGATCATCGCTTCAGAGAATCCGCGCCCTCTAAGATAAGACTCAGTCTTACGATCTTCGCGGTTCGCGATTTGTTCAAGCGTGCTACCGAGTATCTGGCTTCGCATCAACCCGACGCGTAACTTATCAATGAATCCACCAATGGGGGCGGTGGCGCTCGTCCAAGCGCTGGCTGGGCGACGAAACACATCCATCAAGCGCTTCAGTCGCTTACCATTGAAAACCAAGGCACCTGGTTCGAATTTGCGTAAATCAAGCGCCTTCATATCCAACAAGGCGCCCGTCTCTGGATAAGCATCAAGATAGACTTGAAAGCCGCGATCCAGAAGAAAACCATCGACCACATCCGTGCGGACACGACCGCCGACGACATCGCCACTATCAATCAAACGAAGCTTTAGACCAGATGCTTGCAGGTGCAAGGCACAAGATAAACCCGCCATACCAGCACCCACTATGATAACTGGTGCTTCACTTGAAGAGGTATGCGACATAATTGATCTAAAAAATCTTCGCAGAAACTAATGTTGGAATTATCTAGTATTGGATAAGCTGATTCTCGGTAATCTTACGCCTGATAATGCTATGCACTAAGCCGATGGATAAGTTCCCAGTTGATGCGAAACAAAGAAACCAGGCTTGGAAGCATCAAATACACTTTTAGGCAATGAAGCTGGCTGCTTTTAAACGTCTGGCGCAGCACCAGCGATAGCTAAGCGTAGCTCGATTTCTTCGGCTACCTTGTCCAAATTCTGTCCAGGCTTGATGCCAAAATCGCTACGCTTGATGGTGAAGGTCGAACGTAGCACGAGGAGATCACCTTCCATTGCTCCGTTTGAGCGTTTTCCAAGCATGTCGGGCAGATACGTAAATGTGACTGGGACGGTCAGTTCTTTAGCCACGCCCTTAAGGGTAAAGTCGCCAGTGAGCTGTGCTTTGAAACCATCTTTCAGCTCTTCAATCTTCGAGATCGACTTCGCCACAAAAGTAATCGTTGGGTGACTCGCCGCATCAAGCCATCCATTGCCGAGCATGTGCTCTTGCAGCTTGTTGTTAGTTGCAGTAAGGGAGGCAGTCTCAATCGTAATGGTGCCGGAGACGGCATTAGGATTTTCAGAGTCAAAAGTCACGCTGCCGCTAACGCCCTTTGCATTACCGCTGATAGATTCGAGAGGTGCATCTAAGAGAAAGGAGACATTATTGACCCCCTTTGGATCTTCGAAGTCATAGGTTTTAACCTCTGCTTGAAGTGAGGACAAGCCAGCGCAGAGTACAGCGTAGGTAAAGAGGAGAGATTTTACGGTTTGCATAATATTATAATAGCTTTTGCGAGAATGGTTAAAAGTCAATTCGGCTTGCGTCTGAAAGCAAAACTGAGGCCGAAGCAGATGACGCCTAGTCCGCAGGCCAGCACGAGAAATTCGACTCCCATAACGAAGCGTTCCTCATAGTCGACGTATTCGATTTGGGTGATCGGGTCGACTTGCGGGATCTCGACTCGATCCTTCGAGAAGCCAGTATGACTACCCGTGGAAATCCAAAATGCAGTAGAGACCAAAATCAAAACGAGCGCCAAAATCCTAAGGATTAAGCGGAAAAGACTGCTTTTGATTCGTTGTGGATCAGCCATGTTAGATTCATAAAATATAAGCTAAGACCTTAGCTAAGTACCGCAGAAAAACTAACGGAGCTTGACTAGCAAATCTTTGCTTTCGACTTGGTCGCCTGCTTGAACTTCGACTTGATCGATGATGCCGTCGGTTAGAGCGTAGACGGTGGTCTGCATCTTCATGGCTTCGAGTATGACGAGCTTTTCGCCCTTCTTTACCTTATGTCCGACGGTCGCTGTAACAGCGCTGACCATCGCGGGGATGGGGGCACCAATTTGCATCTTGTCCGCGGAGTCGGCTTTTGTCCGGCGCTTGACCTCACTCTTGATGGACTTGTCGGCGATTACGCACTCGCGGGCGCGACCGTTGAGCTCGAAGGTGAGTGTGCGCAGGCCTTCCTCGTCGGGTTCACTCACGTAGATTAGTTTAATGATCAAAATTTTGCCTTCTTGAATCTCGACGGAGATTTCCTCGCCCGGTTTAAGGCCATAGAAAAATGCAGGAGTGGGCAAAACGCGGGCGTGCCCATACTCGTTGACGTATTTGACGAGGTCTTTAAAAACCTGCGGATACATAAGGTATGCATATAAATCGTCGTCGCTACATTCGACTCGCTTAGTGATAGCCTTTACATCTTCACGCGTGGCCTTGAGGTCGACTTTTTCAGCGCGTGCTCCGGGCCGTCCCTTGTAGGGCTTACGATCGCCGAGAACGACTTTTTGCACAGCCTTAGGCCAGCCCCCTTTAGGTTGACCAAGACCGCCTGAGAGCATGTCGACGACAGACTCGGGAAAGGAGGTTCCAGGTTCAAGATTGACCATATCTTTTGGTTCGACGCCCTTGGTCAAAAGAAAGATGGCGAGGTCGCCCACTACCTTGGAGGACGGGGTAACTTTGACAATATCACCAAGCAAATCGTTGACTTCACGATAATAGCGGACGACTTCTGGCCAGCGGGCACCGAGGCCAAGAGCACGGGCTTGCTCTCGAAGGTTGGTGTATTGGCCACCAGGCATTTCGTGGCGATAAACCTCGGCCGAACCGAACTTAGGGCTGGTGTCGAAGGGCTCGTAGTATTGGCGGATCGCCTCCCAATAAATAGAAAGGTCATCGAAGAATTTTTGGTCGAGTTTGGTATCGCGCTTGTCGCCGCGCAGAGCGTGTATAATTGAATTTAAGTTCGGCTGTGCAGTCAGTCCAGAGAGCGATGAGATCGAAAGGTCCACCGCGTCGACGCCTGCTTCGGCGGCTTTAATAATTGAAGCACCCGCAATGCCACTAGAGTCGTGGGTATGGAAGTTAACTGGGATGGCGATCTCCTGACGAAGAGCTTTGATCAACTTATATGCGGCGTTCGGGTGGCAGAGTCCCGACATGTCCTTCAACGCAAGAATGTGTGCTCCCATTATTTCTAGTTCCTTCGCCATCTCGACGTAATACTTGAGCGTATATTTATCACGATCGGAGCTAAGGATGTCGCCCGTGTAGCAAATAGTGGCTTCGCAAACAGAGTTTGTATGCTTGCGAATCGAATCCATGGCGACCTTGAGATTCGGCAAATAGTTAAGTGAGTCGAAGACCCGAAAGATATCCATCCCACTCTCGGCAGAGTGCTTGATGAAGCCGCGAATAACGTTATCGGGATAGTTGGAATAGCCCACGCCGTTGGCGCCGCGAAGGAGCATCTGAAAGCATATATTGGGGATGCGTTCACGCAGGCGACGGAGACGCTTGAATGGATTCTCATAGAGAAAACGCATAGAAGTGTCGAAAGTGGCGCCACCCCAGCACTCCAGGCTGAAAAGTTTATCGCCGTGTTGGGCAATGGCGTCGGCTACTTCGAGTTGGTCGACGCTACGCATACGAGCAGCCAGCAAGGACTGATGCGCATCACGCATTGTTGTGTCAGTGATGAGCAGGCGTTTTTGCTGACGCATCCATTCAGCAAATTTTTCGGGGCCGTGCTTAGTCAGGTAATCCTTCGTACCTGCAGGCTTTTTGGCCTTGGGATCGAAATCGGGGGAGATCACGGGCAAGTCCATAACAGGCACGGGGCGACCTTTGACTTGCTCGTTGCCGTTGACGATGGTCTCACCGAGGAGTTTGAGTAATTTCGTGGCGCGGTCCCGGCGGCGCTTGAAATTAAAAAGCGCAGGGGTGGTATCGATCAGCGTGGTGATAGCTTGACCCGACGAAAAGGTGTCGTGGTGAATGACGTTTTCGATAAAAGGGATATTGGTTTTGACCCCTCGGATACGGAACTCGCGCAGAGCGCGATCCATCCTCTGGATGGCGAGATCGAAGCTTCGTGCGGAGGCAGTCAATTTGACTAGGAGAGAATCATAAAACGGAGTAATAACGGACCCGGTATCACCCATCGCACCATCTAGTCGAATCCCGAAGCCGGCGGCACTTCGGTAGTTGACAATCTTACCATAATCGGGCGCAAAGTTCTTTTCGGGATCCTCCGTTGTTATGCGGGCTTGTATCGCGTAGCCGTTGCGAGGGACCTCTTCCTGCGGGGGAATGCCAATCTCATTACTAAAAAGGCTGTGTCCTTGCGCGATGAGACACTGGGTGCGAACGATATCAATCCCAGTAATCACTTCGGTCACGGTGTGCTCGACCTGAATGCGAGGGTTCATCTCGATGAAAAACCATTCGTGGGTATCGAGATCTAGGAGGAACTCGACGGTGCCAGCGTTGTAATAGCCGATTGATTTAGCGATTTTAACAGCAGCCTCGCAGAGGTCACGCCGCACTTCGTCGGGCAAGCCGACAGAGGGGGCAATCTCGATGACTTTTTGGTGGCGGCGCTGAACGGAGCAGTCGCGTTCATGGAGGTGAACGACGTTGCCCTGCTTATCACCAATAATTTGTACCTCAATGTGTTTGGCCCGACCAATATAGCGCTCGAGGAAGACGGCGTCGTTGCCGAAAGCGCGACCGGCTTCGCCTTGGGCTTCGTCGAGGAGTGAAATCAAGTCTTTTGGATCTTTGACCACGCGCATGCCGCGACCACCTCCACCAAAGGCAGCCTTAATAATCAGCGGAAACCCGATTTTGTTGGCCACCCTGACCGCTTCTCTGCGGTCGCTAATCGGATCTTGGGTGCCAGGAAGCGTGGGGACCTTAGCCTTTTCGGCAATTTTGCGAGCTTCGATCTTATCGCCCATCCTGCCGAGAAGATCCGCGCTGGGACCGACGAATTTGAGACCATTTTCTTCACAGGCTCTAGCAAAATCAGCGTTTTCTGAGAGGAAACCATATCCAGGATGAATGAGATCGACGCCTTTTGCCTTGGCGAGATCGATAATGCTGGGGATGTCGAGATAAGCGGCGACAGGCCCATGCCCTTTACCGACGAGGTAGGCTTCATCCGCCTTAAAACGGTGGACACCGAAACGGTCTTCATTGGCATAAACCGCGACAGTGCGGTAACCAAGCTCGGTGGCCGAACGAAAGATGCGAACAGCGATTTCACTGCGATTGGCGGCTAGAAGCTTCATAGTTGATTAAATAAAACTGATTCAGGCATTGAAAATTGAGAGAAAATAGTGCGCCCTGCCTTGTCAACAGGAGTCCTTTCTTCTACGTAGTAGAAAGATCTTTTTTCAGGCCACTCACAGCCTTTCCATTGCCCGATAACAGTATGGCGAGAGGTCGTGTCGCGGGGAAATAGGAACAGATGATCATAATGATCACGGTAATCGGCACACAGAGAAACATACCGGGAATGCCCCATACGGATCCCCACAAGCCGAGGGAGAGCAAAATAACGATCGGGCTGAGGTTGAGTCGATTACCCATCAGCCTTGGTTCGAGAAGGCTACCGATGCAAAACTGCACAACGGTGAGCACTGAGATTGTCACGACGAAGGGGCCTAGCGTAGGGAACTGTATAAGCGTTAGCAGCGAGGGAAACAGAGTAGCGATGATCGAACCAATGGTAGGAATGAAGTTGAGCAAGAAGATCAAAACAGCCCAAAAGCTCGCGAAATCGACACCTACGAGTTTAAGCACCATGTAGCTGATCAATCCAGTCGCTGCACTTGTTAACACTTTAATCCCAACGTAGGAACGAATATCCGAACGCATCTTATCAATGAGTACGAAGGTATCCTCTTGGCGTTTCGGGTCGCGTATGATGGCCTTGATCTTGTTTCCAAAGGTGCGCTGCTCTAAGAGAAGAAAGATTAAGTATACCGTGATAATACCCATACTGCTAACAAGCGCGCGAACCGTTGCGCCGAAGCTCTGCAAGTAGGCCCCGATATCAAGTTGGTTGAGGAACTCGCGTATATTAGGGACTTCTCCTTCGCGGAAAACGCTATAGCCTTTGAAAAAGAGTGCCTCCAGGTTTTGCTGATAATCAGGGGCGACCTTAATTACACTCTGAATATTGACCGTGATGAGCTGAATTAGATAAGAAAGCGACAAGAGTATGATTGCGATCGCGGCGAACATCGCGAGTGGCTTGGGCACGGAAAAACCTTTATAAGCCAGTTTTGTGATCGCATGCGCCAGAATACTGATTAAGTACGCAATCGCCCCTGCAATGACTAGGGGCAAGAGCAAGGTCTGTCCGAGGTAAAGCAAATAGAAGGTCAAAAAGACGATGATCATCGCCATAGCTACGCGCTGAATTTTCATAGTCCTCTTATTGTGATGCTACGATCAGCTTTGTCGAATATGTTTCGCTGGCCCAGCCCATGCGATTTGTTGGTGGCAACTGCCTTCGGACGGTCATAACGGATTAGCTTTGCTGGTTCCACTCCACGCAATCAGAATATTGAACCTGCATTCCACCAAATAGATCGAGTGAGCTCCCTATTGTGAGGTCAACTTTGCCTTCGCTGAGCCGATCCACTGTAGCGAGATCTTCAAAGGAGCGCGCACCGCCCGCATAGGTAACAGGGATTGGACAATGGCTCCCAAGAAATTCCACAAGCCGCTCATCGATGCCCTCGCATTTGCCTTCCACATCGGCGGCGTGCACCAAAAACTCGGAACAGTAGTCAGACAGCTCCCCAATGGTAGCGGCATCAACAAGCAGATTGGTCGGGTTCTGCCAGCGATTCATCGCTACGACCCACCCATCTGCCTTCGCACGGCAGCTCAAGTCAATGACGAGTCGCTCTTTGCCAACTTCTGTCACAAGTTGATCCAATCTTTCGGGCAAAAAAGCACCATTTAAGTCAAATATGTAAGATGTCACAATGACGTGACTTGCCCCCGCGCACAACCACTCAGCGGCATTTTCAGGATTGATACCACCTCCCACTTGTAACCCGTTAGGATAGGCAGCCAAAGCTTGGAGAGCTGCAGCGTCGTTGCCCGCGCCGAGCTTGATCACATGCCCGCCCTGTAAATTATCTTTCTGGTAGATCTCTGCGTAATAACTTGCAGGTCGGTCACTCTCAAAATTGGTCTTCAGGCCTACGCCGTCTTTGCTTAAGCTACCGCCTACAATCTGTTTTACGCAGCCATTGTGCAGGTCGATACAGGGACGAAATTTTGTCATGGTTACAGACAAATGGAATGCGTTTCTCCTGGGAAGCTTAAAGAAGTGTCACTAAAACGTAAAAGTGCACAGCCTCGTTCTGGAAAATTATAAAAAGCTTGAAGACGGAAAGAATTAAAATAGGTTCTTAGTATAGACAAGATGTCCACCCAACACCATTTTATCATGAAGACTATGCGAATCCCTTTTACTCTATTTTGCCTTTTGGTAATTAGTGCACTGCCCTCGCACGCAGCTGAATTAGCTACCGCAAAGGTGCTCAGCGTCAGTGGCACCGTCATGAAATCCGAGGGCTCAGCATTTATTAAGATAGGTGGTCGTGAAAGTGTAGTTAAAGCTGGCGATATCTTAAGAGAAGGCGATAGGCTCAATTCTACTAAAGGTAGTAAAGCGTTTATTGTTTTCTCAAATGGGTCTGAAATAACCCTCTATGAGAATAGTAGCCTAAGTATAATTACTATCGAGCAAGAACCTTACAACAGCAAGCGTGTTTACAATGAACTAGTGGCTGACCCCAGCAAGTCAAAAACGCTTTTGGAGCTAGACTACGGTCAGCTGGATGGACATGTTAAAAAGCTAACTAAGGAATCCTCTTTCAACATAAAGACAGCACTTGGAACTGCTGCTATACGTGGGACTAAATTCCGAATCCGTTTGTTATTTACCGCAAACAAATTTAGGCTAACTATTACTAATTTCGTTGGCTTGGTTGACCTAATTACTCAGACAACCGCTCCAGTCATATCTGGGGATATAGATGATGGTGAAGGGAATACATTCGATCCCGATTCGAACGTCACTACCACACCCATACCTCCAGCTGGAGAATGTAACGTTGAAACAAATGACGGAAATCCAGTCTTTGATGCAATCATAAGCGGGCTTTCGGCCGTCCCGGGGCTCGACGTTGGGGTATCTGCGGATGGCACCCTCTCAGTCGAAATTGATTTGGGCGGGTTTATTCCCGCTCCAGAAATCACTCCAGACCCAGAGACAGACCCAGCGATCATAGTGGTGAGCCCTGCAGATCAAGGCTAAGTAAGGTAATTCTGTGTCTTTTAGGTCTTAAGCGGTTATCCTCCATTTCAAAAGCCTCGGCTCCGCGACTCGAAAGAGTTCGCCGAAGTCCGAGGCTTTTTCTTAGTCTCAAACCATGCATTATCTCGCCATTGTCTCCATTATATGGGCACTTTCCTTTGGCCTAATTGGTCAAGCACTCAGTGAGGTCGACCCAGTTTTTGCAGCGACTATGCGTCTCGGTATCGCAGGTTTAGCCTTCCTCCCCTTTCTGCGTTGGTCCAAGATTCCCCACGGCAGTCATTTTAAACTGGTCTGCTGCGGCGCGATACAGTTCGGCATCATGTATGTCTGCTACATGACGGCTTTTCAAATCATCCCTGGGCAATCACACCTAGTCGCCCTTTTTTCCATCCTAACACCGCTCTATGTAGTGCTGATAAACGACCTGCGTAAACGAGAGTTTCACCCAAAATATCTCTATGCCGCACTCCTTGCCATCGCGGGTGCCGCTACTATAAAGGCTAGAGCTGGTTCAATGGATTCGCTTTGGATTGCCTTCGGACTGATGCAGATCGCCGGAGTCGCCTTTGGTTTTGGTCAGGTCTATTACCGCGACTGGAAGCGCGTGCACGCAGAGGTCAAGGACCACCAGATCTTTGCCTTACTCTATGCGGGTGGCTTCGCAGTCGCGGCCATCGCATGCGCCTTCCTCACTAATTGGGAGCGCACGCAACTCGACGCAAAGCAGCTTCGGGTGCTCACATACCTGGGCATCGTCGCCTCTGGCCTAGGCTTTTTTCTTTGGAATAAAGGAGCAGCACTCTGTCGTGCGGGCACACTGGCTGCGTTTAATAATGCAGTCGTCCCACTCGCGATGGCTTGCTCCCTCTTCATCTTTGGCGAGAGCTCAGAAATTGAAGGAGACGCATACCTACGGCTAATCTTAGGGAGCGCTTTCATAATCGCTGCAATCGCTTTGTCGGAGAAACCCGTCAAACAAAGCTAAACAACGCCCTACAAGTTAGAGCGTCGCACCTTCATTGCAGCTTTATTTCAATACCTTAATCGACCAAGAGCGGATGAGGTCAACGGCTAGTTAAACTTTCTATACACTGATCAAATCTCTCTGCGCAGGGGCAAATTTTGTCAGGTTAATCCCTATCACTGCTGACTTATATTCGTCCATAGTAGGTACTCGGCCAAGTATAGCAGAGAGAACCACCACGGGAGTCGAAGCAAGTAAAGACTCCCCTTTCTTACGATCAGAATCTTCGACCACCCTGCCCTTAAAAAGGCGCGTCGATGTAGCCATCACAGTATCTCCTCTGGCTGCTTTCTCCTGATTACCCATACACAGATTACAGCCAGGGCGCTCCAAATACATCATATTTTCGTATTCGGTGCGCGCTGCCCCTTTTGGTGCGTCATCGTCGAATTCGAAATCAGAATACTTCTGGAGTAAGTCCCAATCACCTTCAGCCTTGAGTTCATCAATGATATTGTAGGTCGGCGCTGCCACTACGAGCGGTGCTTGAAATTCAACCTTCCCTTCTTGCGCTTCAAGATTCTTTGGCATCTGAGATACGATTTTTAAATCGCCCTTGTGAACCATACAAGAACCGACGAAACCCAGATCCACCACCTTCTCTCCTTCATAATAAGAGAGCTCGCGGATAATGTCATGCGTGTAGCGCTTTGAGATATCCTCGTTGTTTACATCTGGGTCCGCGATCATTGGCTCATTGATCTGATTCAGGTCGACAACGAACTGGGCCGAATAATTCGCATTTGCGTCCGGCATGAGTGCGGGCCTCGCACCCGAACGAATGTCTAAGATACGCTGATTAGCCTGGTCGACGAGGCCTTGGAGCACCTGACTCTCGTTATCCATGCCCTTATCGATCATAATTTGGATGCGCCCTTTCGCTATTTCAAGTGACTGGATCAAAGTCTCGTCCTCGCTTATGCAAATAGCAGCTTTGGCCTTCATCTCAGCAGTCCAGTCAGTAAAGGTAAAAGCCTGGTCGGCAGGTAAAGTGCCAATATGCACCTCGATAATACGACCCTGGAAAACGTTTTCGCCGAACTGCTTGAGCATCTGAATCTGTGTGGCATGCACCACATCGCGGAAGTCCATATGATCCTTAAGGTCGCCCTTGAAAGTCACTTTAACCGATTCAGGAATCGGCATCGACGCTTCTCCAGTGGCCAGCGCGAGCGCAACTGTTCCTGAATCTGCGCCGAATGCGACCCCCTTGGACATGCGGGTATGTGAGTCGCCGCCAATGATAATCGACCATTCATCAACAGCTAAATCGTTAAGCACTTTATGGATCACATCGGTTAAAGGTGGATAAACTGCTTTCGGATCACGCCCAGTAATCAAACCAAACTTATGCATGAACTTCATCAGCCTAGGAATATTAGCCTGCGCTTTTTTGTCCCAAACCGAGGCCGTATGGCAACCAGACTGATACGCAGCATCCACAATTGGTGAGATGACAGTCGCCGCCATGGACTCCAATTCTTGAGAAGTCATCAGCCCTGTCGTATCTTGTGAGCCAACTATGTTCACATTAACTCGCACATCCGAGCCAGCGTATAACATCACGCCTTCGGTCGAACCGACGACGTTCTTATTAAATATTTTTTCGACCGCAGTAAGGCCTTGCCCTTCGTGGCTTACCTCCTTGGCGGGGGCAAAAACTTGTGCCACATCCACACCGAGTGTTTTAGCAGCAAAGGTCTGTAGTTTTTTACCAAACACAATCGCATATGATCCACCCGCTTTCATAAACTCTACTTTCTGAGGTGTTAATGAGGCCGCTATGTCCACCAGTTCTTCGTCTCCTTTGCAGAGCTTCTTGGTCTTTGTATTGATCGTCAGTACAGTGCCTGTCGCGACGGAGTAGACCTCTTCCAGGATAGGGTCTCCGTTGTCGTTCAAGACAGGCAGGCCATCAGCATCCACTTGCTTGCGCCAGTTTTTTAGGTCGATTCCGATGCCTCCTGTCACGTCGACCGTTGTCAGAAAAATTGGGGAAATGCCGTTAGTTCCCGCGACGATGGGGGCGATATTGACAAAAGGGATGAAAGGGCTAGCTGGTTTGCCAGTCCACAAGGCAACATTATTCACACCTGACATTCTGGAAGAACCCACGCCCATCGTGCCCTTCTCCGCAATAAGCATTACGCGCTTATCTGGGTGCTGCTTTTGCAAGGCTTGAATCTCGGTTTGCGCCTCTTTCGAAATCAAGCACTTCCCATGTAGCTCACGGTCCGAGCGTGAATGCGCTTGATTACCAGGGGAAAGCAAGTCCGTTGAAATATCCCCCTCGGCTGCAATATAAGTGACGACTTCAATTGTTTCCTTGATGTCGGGGATCTTGGTAAAAAACTCCGCGCTTGCATAGCTCTCGAGAATATCCTTAGCGATCGTGCTACCTGATTCATAAGCAAACTTGAGCCGATCCATGTCCGCCTCATACAAAAATACCTGCGTTTTGAGAACTTCAGCCGCTTGGCCTGCAATCGCTTCATCATCGCCGAGCGCTAAGTCTAGAAGCACGTCGATCGATGCGCCCCCTTTCATGTGCATTAGCAACTCAAAGGCAAAATCAGACGAGATTTCGTCGACCGTCGATTCGCCAAGTATGATAGCTTTTAAAAAGTGCGCTTTGACACCAGCAGCGCTCGTCGTGCCCGGCAAGACATTGTAAATAAAAAAGTCCAGAGATACCTTCCGGTGTTTGTTATCGAGATCCATGATCTGGTCGATAATCATAGCGAGCAGGTCACCATCGTCGATCGGCTTCGGGCTTAAACCCAGCACCTTACGCTCTTCAATCTCTTTGATGTATGTTTGGTATAAATTCAAATTTTCAACCATATTACAAGCGTTTGGTGAAGCCCTTATATTTCAAGCAGAATTTAAGAATTATTGTGCACTGTTGCATTTGAAAGATTGATTCTTGGGGACTTGGGGTTAACCATCTAATTTAACTACTTCGTTATAGTTTTTACCAAAAACTTAGCACTTTTTACAACACGCTCTCTATGAGTGATCCAGCACAGCCCACTTATCTCGTCAACGCTTATTCCGATCCCGTCGTAGTTAAGGTCAGGGGCAAGGCCAACTATCTAAATTGTAATGCCTTCCGTGAATTTATAGAAACAGTCATTACCGGAGGTTGCCGCAAGCTCTTCATCGATTTTGTAGACTGTAAAGGGATGGATAGTACCTTTCTAGGTATTCTTGCTGGTACTGCGATTCAACTTCGCAAGCTCAAACCTGCGGGAGAATTGATCGTCGGAAACCTCAGCGAACGTAACTACGAATTGATCTACAATCTCGGCCTGCAAAACCTGCTAGCCATCTCAAAGGATCAAGCAGCCGCGAGCGAGACCTACAACGCGCTTAAAAACCAAGAAGTTTCCGACGCAAAAAATGTGCTCAAAGCGCACGAAAACTTGACTGACGCCAATCAAGAAAACGTGGATAAATTTCAAGACGTCATTGCCTTCCTACGCAATCAAGTCGAAAAACAGGAAAAGCACGCGTAGTCAGAATCTCACTCCTACGTGAGCTTCTCGACTTAGGATTGGTGTAGCTCATTCCTCCATTTAACTGCCAATCTTAACTGGCTTGAGCTTCCAAATATGCTTGGCGTATTCTCTGATAGTGCGGTCTGAAGAGAACTTGCCCACGTAGGCGGTATTCATGATGGCCATCTTCGCCCAGCGTTTTTTGTCGCTGAAAGCCTTATCCACTGCTTCCTGAGCGCGCATGTAGTCGGCATAGTCGGCGAGACAGAGAAAGGGGTCGCCCCCTTCGAGCCAGCTGCTACAAAGTGGCGCAAAAGCATCCTGCTCGCCAGGTGCGAAATAGTCCGATCGCAGCCAATCAATAACTGCTTTGAGCTCCCAGTTGCTATTGTAATAATCGTAGGGGTTGTAGCCCTTCTGACGTAAGGCGTCGACTTGCTCAACGGTATTGCCGAAGATGAAGATATTTTCTTCGCCGACTTCTTCGCCAATCTCCACATTTGCGCCATCGAGCGTGCCAATAGTAAGTGCGCCGTTGAGTGCAAGCTTCATGTTGCCTGTACCAGAAGCTTCCTTACCAGCGGTTGAAATCTGCTCGGAGAGGTCGGCGGCAGGAATCATCTTCTCGGCCATCGTGATGCGGTAGTTCTGCGGGAAGACGATCTTGATCTTACCGTTGATACGGGGATCATTATTTACCTTCTCACCGACCTTATTGATTGCACGGATAATGTTTTTAGCGAGTGCGTAGCCAGGTGCTGCCTTGGCGCCAAAGATAAAGACACGAGGATTCATCTCGTAGTCTGGATCGTTGAGCAGCCGGCGATAGAGTGTGAGGATATGCAGTAGATTGAGGTGCTGCCGCTTATACTCATGCAGACGTTTGATTTGCACATCGTAGAGCGCGTCAGGGCTGATCGCAGTCCCGGAATCTTCTAACACGAAATCAGCAAAAGCTTGCTTATTCCCATATTTGATCTCCATGAAACGATTTTGGAATTTGGCATCGTCTGCAAACTTGGCTACTGCCTGAAGCTTATCGAGATCCTTTGGCCAATCCTCGCCGACCTTCTCTGTAACCAATTCGCTAAGGCCAGGATTACAAGCGAGCAACCAACGACGTGGGGTGATGCCGTTTGTCATGTTGATCAACTTGTTTGGATACAAGTCATGAAAGGTCGAGAAGAGGTCTTTCTTCAATAAATCGGTATGGAGCGCAGCGACGCCATTGACCTTGGTCGAACCAACCACTGAGAGGTAGGCCATGCGTACCATTTTTGGATGCCCTTCTTCGATGATGGAGAGTTCTGATTTTTTGGCGTCGTCGCCCGGCCACTTAGCATCGACCTCGTCTTCGAGAAAACGTGCGTTGATCTGGTAGATTATTTCAAGATGGCGGGGCAGCACTTTTTCAAAGAGA
The DNA here is from genome assembly GCA_022448605.1 of Puniceicoccaceae bacterium. Taxonomy (GTDB): domain Bacteria; phylum Verrucomicrobiota; class Verrucomicrobiia; order Opitutales; family Coraliomargaritaceae; genus Thalassobacterium. The sequence continues at coordinate 48,810 of JAKVCM010000001.1, forward strand.
GGCACGCTCCACTTCTCAAGAGCTTCGGGAAGAAGTGTGTGATTCGTGTAGTTACAGACGCCGCGTGTGATCGCCCAAGCAGCATCCCATTCGTGGCCATAATCGTCAATCAGCAGTCGCATGAGTTCAGGTATGGCGATCGCAGGGTGCGTATCATTGAGCTGCAAAGCATTGTAATCGGCAAACTCTGACCATTCGCTGTGGTTTGCATGAAAGCGGCGGATGATGTCCTTAAGCGAACAAGTGACGAAGAAGTATTGCTGAATGAGGCGAAGCTCTTTCCCATTTTCGGTAGAATCATTCGGATAGAGCACTTTAGAGATGGTCTCACCCATCGCCTTTTCACGAACAGCCTCGACGTAACCACCATCGTTGAAAATATCGAGGTCAAACTCGTGCGTTGACTTCGAGTCCCACAGCCGGAGGAAGTTGACCGTCTCGCCGCCATAGCCAACGATACCAATATCGTAAGGCACGCCTTCGATCGTTTTGTAATCGACCCACTTAGGCTTGAAGACGCCCTTGCTGTCCATCTGATGCTCGACACGGCCAAAGAGTTGTATTTTTTGCGCAAAGTTCGGGCGCATGACTTCCCAAGGACAGCCTTTTTCCATCCATACATCGGGGTGTTCGATTTGGTAACCGTCTTTAAATTCCTGACGAAAGAGGCCATACTCATAATGGATGCCATAGCCGATCGCGGGCAGATCTAGTGAGGCTAGGGAATCAAGGAAGCAGGCGGCCAGTCGACCTAGCCCACCATTGCCGAGTCCCATGTCAGCCTCTTCGTCGGCGATTAGGGCAAAGTCTTGCCCAAGTTCAGCCAGCGCGTTCCGAGTTTGTTCAAAGAGGCCAGCGTTATGCAAATTATTCACAAGAAGACGGCCCATCAAATACTCTAGGCTCAAGTAGTAGGCGCGGCGCACTTTTTTCTCGTTATGCACAGCTTGCGTCTTCATGAAGCGATCCAACAAGCGGTCGCGTACCGCGGAACAGGTAGCCGTCCACCACTCGTCATTGGTCGCACTCCCAGGATGACGAGCAAGTGTGTAACGCAAATGGTTAAGAATCGAGGTCTTCATCGATTCTTTGCTGTTATCCACCTCAAAACGAAAAGCTTTAGCTCTAGCTTTTGTTGTAGCAGATTTTCTTGGCTTCTTAGCAGTTGTTGTCATTTGAGTTTATTAATTTAAATTATCTAAGCTTGGCCAAGGGGCACTAAAGAACATGCATTACATAGGCTTTTACTAGTAATAAGGAAGTAGAAAGCAAAAAAGCTGCCTTTCCGATAAAATGATAAGTTCTTTTCAAAAATAATTTCCACCTATACTCGATTTAACAGTTTAATAGACCCCTTCCTGTCAATGCCCAGCCAGATTATCTATGAGCGCATCGTGCGACATACCTAGCTTCTAAACTTGCTCAGGCCAACAGAACTAATTTTCCATATTGAGCAACGGGATAAGCACCAGCGCTACGAAGCCTCAACACAAGGCAGCAAGGCGGCATCCTTCATACCGTGAATGATCTTCTTATCGGCGGGGCATAGGGTGGCTAAAATGCCCTCAAGCTTGGCCTCATTGTCCGGCTCATCGACAAAATAATAGGGGCAGAGGCGCAGGCGGCCTTCCATTTGATAAAGGCTCCCGTCGTCCTTGTAGACAGGGTGGCGCAGCAGCTTTGGCTTTTCGTAGGTCTGTAAAATATGCAAGGAGGTATCCGCCATCGTGATCGCTTGCTGGATGGCACTCTCCCAGTCAGCGCGAGACGAGTCGCTACCTAGCGTGACACTGCGAGCGCCCCATGCGCTTTCATGGAAACCGCTAATTTTAATAATCAAGTTGCGCTCTTTCTTGCTCGCCTCAATCAACTGCGACCAATCTGTTATCGGCTTACTGCCAATCAACGGTGCGTCGAGTACGGCATTCGGCGGCAGTTCGACTGGATCCATGACCCAGGTCTGTGGAATGACTTTAGCCAGTATTTTGTAGGACTGTTTCGAAAGGTTTTCGCGCCAGAAGTCTTCAAGGATATGGTGATGAAAAAGCGCGAGGTTAAGCTTCTCTTCTTGAAAGGGGCGCATTGGCGGGGTCAAACGGACTTGCGCCGCTTCGCCAGCTTTGAGTAAGAAGTTCGCTATCGAGACATTTGCCAAATCAAAGAGCTCCCAGAAGCGGTAAATAACATCCACCTTTTGTGGATCTCCGTCGATTCCGACGCAGATATCTTCGCCTAGTGGCATGACGTCGTCTGGATGAAAGACATGGACGCGCTTGCCAAGCTGTCTAAGTTGAGAGGCCAACCACTCCATTTCAGGGCGGTAAGTAGTTGCTTCATCACTAACAAGAATTGCTATGTAGGGTGCCTGCTGATTTGGCGCTCGCTGCGCCAATACGGCATAAAATGCATTGACCATGTCTTGCGCGCCCGATCCGACTAATGAATCGCCATGCACCTCAGTATAAAGACGATTTAGAAATGCCGTCAGGCCAATACCGCCAGGTACAGAATCGATTTCGGTCATGGCAAACCCTTCATCCGTGACCAAAAGGTCGGGGCGAATCACCATGGGCATGGAGCCGCGCAGTGCCTTTGCCCTCGCGTGCTGAATAAGAGCCTCTGGCTTACCACGATCCAGGTAGGCCGCCACCCATGGTGCTTTAAGCAGTCGATTGCGGAGCAAGTTCTTTCCTTCAGCCGAGCGCAGGTAGAGTGTTTCCTGCGCCTTGTAAAATTCACAGCATGCCCGCCCAATCTGCTCAATCTGTCTAATCTGAGTAGAACTCAGGGGAAAGGCCTCGGGCGAGTAGCGCCAAGTCTTGTTCTTGAATAGGCTCTGATCAGAGAATGCGCGAACAGCGGATTGGTGGCTAAGGCTTCTTAAATTTGTTAGAGACTCACTCATCGGCAAATTCTCGATCTGCGGCGGCTTTCCTTGAGGTAGGACCACCCGCACGAAGCCAGGCGTGGACGAAAGGGTCGAGCGCACCATCCATGACGGCTTGGACATTCCCCGTTTCGACGCCAGTGCGTAGGTCTTTGACCATCTGGTAAGGCTGGAAGACGTAGGAGCGGATCTGGTTACCCCAAGCGATCTCGCCCTTTTCACTGTAGAACTTCTCCATCTCACTACGCTTCTCATCCTCCAATTTCTCATAGAGGCGCGACTTCAGTGTCTTCATCGCGGTGGCTTTATTTTTGATCTGCGAGCGCTCGTTTTGACAGGTCACAACGATGCCACTTGAGAGGTGTGTGAGCCGCACAGCAGACTCGGTGCGATTAACGTGTTGGCCACCCTTTCCACTGGCGCGATACACGTCAGTGCGGATATCGGCCTCGTCGATCTCAATGTCGATGTCGTCTTCAATTTCTGCAATCACATCCACAGAAGAGAACGAAGTATGTCGGCGCGCATTAGAGTCAAACGGGCTGATACGTACAAGACGATGCACGCCACGCTCGGCTTTGGCGTAGCCGAAAGCATTGGTCCCCTCGATCCGTATAGTCGCTGAACTGACACCCGTCTCTTCCCCGGGCTGAATATCAAGGACTTCCGTTTTAAAACCTGCCTGCTCTGCCCAGCGTGTATACATGCGTAGTAACATATCTGCCCAATCACAGCTTTCAGTACCTCCCGCTCCGGAGTTAACAGTTAGGAAGGCATTACAAGAGTCGTGCGGTCCGCTAAGGAATGAAGCCAGCTCTAGCTCGTCTAGCCTCGGCTGTAAAAGCCGCAGTGTATCGATGATTTCTTGTTGATAGGCCTCACCCTCAGGGTCTTCGCCTATTTCGTCGACGAGTTCGAGCATAGCCTCCAAGTCATCCATCTCTTTTCTAAAGGCGCTGGATGTGTTGACTACATTTTTTAGACGATTCACCTCGGTGATCACCGTTTGCGCAGCCGATTGGTCGTCCCAAAAACTACCCTCAGACATCTGCGCCTCGAGCGCCTCGATACGTTCTTTCTTGGCATCTCCGTCAAAGATACCTCCATATATGCCCTGCACGGCGAGTCATCTCTTCCATTTGTGAACGGACTTCAGGTGTGATCAAATTCATAACCCAGAGTGCAACAAAGCCCGCCGAATATTAAAGATAAAAATGAACCTCTCACTTTTCGATTATCACCTACCCAAGGAACTAATCGCGCAGGAACCCGTCGCCGTGCGCGATGCCTCTCGCCTCATGGTAGTTGACCGCAAGACGCACTCGGTCATTCACGACCAATTTTCCGAGATAGGACAATACCTACCTAACCGCCCGCGCTTTTTTCGTAACAACGCCGCCGTGCTGAAGGCACGCATATTCGGGCAACGCCCCACTGGCGGAAAGGTCGAGTGCCTGCTACTCCAACCTGCTGAAGATGCACTGACTTGGTGGTGCTTATTAAAACCAGGCAAGAAAACTTTCACATCTGGTGGCTTTGAAATGGCGGGGGAATACAGCGCACAGGTTCTCGATGCGGGCGAGAACGGTAACTACCGCGTCCGTTTCCACCCTGAGCGCGGTGAATCCATAACCGACCTTTCGGAACGGCTAGGCATATTACCGCTACCACCCTACATTGAGCGCACTGATGATGACCCTAGACGCGACAATGACAACAAGCGTTACCAGACCGTCTATGCGGACTTCGACAAACGCATCGCCGTGGCCGCACCAACCGCGGGACTGCACTTCACTCCCGAACTGATCGCCGAGCTGGAAAATGGCGGTGCTCGCTTTCACGACCTCACACTGCAAGTCGGCATCGGCACCTTCCACCCCATTCAAGTCGAGAATATTGAAGACCACAATATACACCGTGAGTGGTATGAAATTCCCGCCAGTGCCATCGCCGAGCTAAGGAAGCCCGAAGCTGGGATACGTATTGCCGTCGGCACAACCTCCGTCCGCTCAATCGAAGATGCCATGCGCCGCACACAACTATCTCCTGAGACCTTTAGTACTCCCTCAGGCTCAGTACAAGCTGAGGCAGATATCTACATCTATCCGCCCTGTGAATTTACAGCCATCGACGGCATGATTACTAACTTCCATCTGCCAAAATCAACCCTGCTGTGTCTCGTCTCCGCCTTTCTCACACCTGGCAGCGAGGAAGGCATCCAATGGCTCAAAGAGCTCTATGCTGAGGCCATTGAACAAAAATATCGCTTTTACAGCTACGGGGACGCCATGCTCATTTTGTAATTTTATTTTTTCTTAAGAAAAATAAAGCATTGTTCGAGCACACACTTTCACAGCTTAAGCACGGAGACTTTAATTTTGGAAATTGCGAAGCGACTAGCTCAGAATCAATCGCCGTTATATTTTTTAGGAACATTATTGTAGCCCTGCAGTTAACCATAAAAAAGCCCGCTGCTTCCAGCGGGCTTGAATTGATTCATGAAAAATTCACTACTCCTCGTTCGCTTCGATTGAACGATTCACACTTCCGGATGGAGTCATAAGCGTTGGATTCTGGAAGAGCGAGTTGGCATTGACATTGCGGTAGTTCTGGCGAGCAGGCGAGCCACCAGGACTGACTAGATTCGCTGTAACAAAAATAAGCAGATTTTTCTTTTGACGTGTCTCACCCTCGGAGCGGAAAAGGCGGCCAATTCCAGGAATGTCACCGAGTAATGGTACAGCGTCATTGACTGATTTCACCTCGTCACGGGTTAAACCACCCATGACTACAGTCGCGCCATCGAAGACAGTGACTTCTGTAGCAATTTCACGAGTTGAAAAGATCGGTTGGTAAAAACCTGCTGGCACTGAAACCGTTGAATCACCGGTGATGGCAATACTAGGCCCGCCGTATTCGACAAAGCCCTCAAATTCCGTGACACGCGGTTCAAGTATCAAACTGATGGTATCATCGTTCTCAACATTCGGCGTGACCGACATTTCAACACCTACATTGCGGGTGACGAAGTCTTGGGGCGTGCCTGCGGTAATGGAAATAGCCGCATTGCCACCTCCACCTAGGCCACCACCACCGCTGCTTGAGGATGCAGTAGACTCAATATCGCCATAGCTTTCTGGATAGCGAAGCTCCTGGCCAACGGTGATTGAGGCACGCTTGCCAGATAGTACAGTTACTTTAGGAGCACTCATAAGATCACTGCCAGCCTTACGAGAAAGCGCACGTAGTGCTAAATTAACGTCAGCACCGTTAATGCTCCAGCCCGTAGCCGTGAAAAGACTAGTTGCCTTTGCTGCTAGATCAATCGCACTACTTAACTCTGGTGGAGTGTTTAGATACTCAGACCTTAATATGCCATCTACCCCAGGCGCGGCTGTAGCGCTATCGAAATTTGGATCTAACCTCTCAATCCTGATCTTTGCTTGCTCTGAATCAGTAACAAAAGCATTACTCAGGTTTCGGTTTTGAGAGGTATATATCTGTGAAGAGTTTGGGGAAGTTCTGCTGCCTGTCCAATCAAAACCTATTTCATCAAGATCATTTTGGGAAACTTCAAGGAACTTAGCCTCAATCTCAACTTGCTTCACCTCGTTGTAGTTACGAAGAATCGTACGCATGCGCTCTAAATTTCGACGTGTCTGAGTGACGATCAATTGTTCGCCGTCAAAGGCTAGGCTGGCACCAGAAAGCTCGAAATTAACTCCTGCGCTCTGGAAAAATCTCTGAAGCGCTTCAACTTCTTCATTTTGTGAAGGCCCGGTAGCGCTGCTGGATGGAGCCGCAAAAGGATCGACAGGGCCAGAAGAACTACCGCCGACATCGCGAAAACCAGTGAGGCGAATCACAGTAGCCCGAGAGATCGGGAAAAACTCGGTGACCGAAGTCGCGCTCCCACCTAGGCTATCACTAGGTTGAATCGTGACCGCATCACCACCCACATCGTAAGAGAAGTTTACCTGTTGCGTGACGAACTGAAGGATGCGATCCAAATTCAGATTACGCAGGCTGATATTAACCCGCGGGTTGGAGTCGTTTGAATTGAACAAGGGTATGATATTCACACCCATACGCTCTGGGTCGTATTCGACCGACAGCTCAGAAAGTGTCTCGACCACGCGAGTTAACTCCATACCCGAAAAATTAACCTGTGGGATTATGATGGCATTGAGTTTGTCTTTGATCCGGCCGCCATCGTCAACTTCAGCAACGTTTGTGGCGGTGATATCAAAGACCTTTGGACGCTCCCATTGCTGATCGACTTCGGTCAACATTTGTGCGCGCGTCTTATATAAATTTTGCTCATGAATATCACCAAGATACTCTGCAATCTTAGTTTGTAAGAGCTTGGCTTCGGCATTGTTAGCATCGCGGGCTTCGACTTCTTTGAAAGTGGCGGAAGCGCCATCGTAATCACCGTTCAAATATTGGGCTCGGCCCTGCGCGAGCAGGTCGCGCATGATTTTATCTTGGGTGACGTATTCAGGGCTGATTTCGTTTATATCAAGCTCATAGGGATCGGAGATTTGTTCATCCAACTGTCGAGCTAGTCTCCTTGCCGAGCCTGAGTTGCCTCCTGCAGCCAAATATTCATCGATCTTGGCTTCGGCAGCTTTAGGGTCACCAGAATCAGCAAGGGCACGGGCTTCCTGCAGTAAGATTTCGGTCTTGGCCCGTTTAAGGTCTTCAAGCTTACTTGCAGTAGCGGTGTTGAGCGTAAGGCTGGCGCTGGCGGCGTTGAGCAAATTGAGGGCATCACTGTAAGCGCCGAGCTTAGCAAGTTTTTGCGCATCAGCAATCGCATCTTTGGCGGCATCAATTTTATAGTTTTGATCAGCAACGGCTTCAGCCACGGCGGCATCCGCACTAGCAGCAGTGTCAGTTACGGTCGCAGCATCACCAGTCGATGAAAGTTCCATAGCAAGCTCAACATCTTGAATGTTTGCCTGACCATAACTGGCAGATGCAACTTTACCGCCGCGGCGATCTAGCTCTTTGTTAATTGCGCCTAATAGACGCTGAACATTGTCATCCTTGGGAGCGATCTTGATTAATTCTTCGGCTTTTTCCTTAGCTTGATCCAGATTGCCAGAGTCTCGTGCCCGAAGCGTATCTGCCATGAGGCGAATCTTCTCTGATTCATTTTGCGCCTGAGACAAATGAGGCGTGACAAATACGATAGTGACTAGCGTACATAATATAATATGTGTGAAGAGGCGCATGCGAGTTGCGAGGTATTTTTTCATAATTTTAGATGATGAATAATTGTACTTCAAAGTCTGTTTATAAATTTCTAAGAAGAGAAGATTAGAACATATCGAAGATGTTCTCTGCCTCTTCAGGAGCGTTTGTTTCTGGCATAATAATTTCAGCCGTTGAGGAGGGAGACGCCCCACGAGCCTTTAAAATTCGTATTTCTGATTCCTCTGTTTCTTCAGTAGCATGTTTGGTAACTTTTATTAAGGATTCTACAAGACTAATTTCTAGCAGAGTGTAATGCCCTGTTGGGCAGTTGAAGTCAGAAGGCACATCCGTCAATTCAATATTAACGCCAGCATCTTCGTCGGAACGAATGACGGCTGTAAAACCAGAGTCATAGCGGCGCTCTCCATCGATGAGCACGACCTCCTCCCCTGAGCGCTGATCAAGGATAGTCGCTCTGGCGGTTTTTTGGATATTGTTATTTTCATCGTAGAGGCGTTCGATATCGAAGCTTAGAAGCTTGAATTCTGCACCGGGCTTTTCCTCACCAGGCCGTGCGAGAACTTGTTTTTGTGCTTCTTCATCGAACATAAGGAGGAGCACCTTGGAAGCATCCGTGGGGTCCTCTTGCATGTAGCCTTCAATTTGAATACGATAAGGCTTACGCTCGATTTGGGCTAAATAGATGCCGAAGGGAGGTGGCGGCACAGGTGGTTCCCACCCTTCTTCAGAGAACTGACCATTTTCATCAATGAAAATCTTGGGCGGTGTAAATACATCATAAAGCCATCCAGTCGATTGTTCAGACGCTTCTGGCCAATTTACCTCGGCAGGACTCAGTGAGGAAGTTGTTTCAGGGAGGTAAGGCTTGTCAGCAGGCTGAACGTCTATCGAAGGGTTTAGAGAGGTAACGGCATCCGACTTCTGCAGGTAGAGAAAAACTCCACCGGCTAGTAGGAGTACGGCGATGGCAAGTAAGAGCTTATCGTAAATCTTGTTCATTCGTAATTAGACCTTGTCTACCACAGATTGAGCCGGGAGGGCGATCTCGATAAATTCGAGGACAACTGTAAATGTGGAAATGTTTTCTGAAATGACAGGCTTCTGTGCTTCTTCGGGAGCTTCTAATTCCGAATTAGAGCCACTGTCAAAGATTCCAAAAAAAGCATCCAGATCGTTGTTGGCAGGCACTTTTGCAGTCGTACTAATACCTGAGGGCCGATCGACTTCAATACTACGCACAACGATAGGAAGATCAAATTTAGCAAGATCGTTAAGCAGTCGTCGAAGCGAATCTGTGTAGCCTGTAAAGGCCAAACGGAAGGCGAGAGTGTTGATGGCACCCGGAACCTTTGCAGTAATCGCGGGGTGTATAGTGAAGCTTTTTGCGCTGCTAGAGCCTTCGGCTTTCTGCTCTAGAACCTCACGTTCGACTGAAACGATACCCTCTGGTTCGGCTTCATACAGCTTATTGAGCAAATAGCTAAGGATTTGGCGTTGCTTATCGAGCACGGGGATCAGCTCATCGTCGTCGAGCATCGTCGCTTCATCGAGGTATTGCTCAAAGCCGAATGCGAAGTCGTCTGGAACGATGATCTCAACTGGCTCGCCGTCTTTGTTGGTATACGTAGCGGCTTTGCGCTGATAAATGGAGATGAACTGCTGAATTCCTGCCATGACGCCGATGCCATCAGCCGATGTCGTGATGCGAGCGCCACGTTCCAAGTCTTCGCGAATTTTCTTCAGCCCTGCTTTTAACTCGGCCACGTTTTCGGCGGAAGCTTCTACATTTTCTGGGGTGGGCGCAGGATCGGCAAAGCACATACTTTTTAACTGAGATTCAGCTGAGGTGATTTTTTGTTTTTTCTGGTCAATTTTACCTGACTCGGCGAATGCAAAATATGCCCCCGCAGCAAAGGCCAAGATGCAAACGGCCATAATGATCGTGAAAATGAGATTTTTCTTAATAAAACCCATGGAATCTAAAGTGGTTTTGCGGTATCTACGACCAAGTTAATAGTAAAAGTTAACACGTTGAGCCCATTGCGTAGATCGCTCCAATTAATATTAGGAGGCTTGGAGGATACGATGAATTTAGAATCTTCGAAACTGGACTGCAGGCTCTTAATCCGGCGAGAGATGACCTCTTGGTCAATGCCAGCAGTATCATCTGCAGTTTCGCGGACAAGCATTTGCCCTTCGATAACAACCTCGTAAGACGCCTCACCCTCACTTGCTTGTTCGCGCTGCACTTCGAGTGAGTCGAGCCAGACATCTTCGGTCTTTGTTAGGCTAGCTTGCAGTTCTGCGAAGAACTGTATCCAATTAGTCTTAGAATTAACAAGACCTTCGACACGGCGGATCGACTCACTAATTTTTACAGCCTCATTACTGTTATCAAGAATTTGCGATAAGCGAGACTGCAAGGGGGCGACTTGTGCTTGGGTAGCTTGAGCCGCTTTTTCGTAAGCATTGCCTAATTGTTTATGTCCAACAAACACTGGCCAAGGAGAGAGCGCCAAACAAATTCCAGCTATAACGAGATAGGGCTTTTTCGAACCAAACTCCATTTCACGCTGAACTTCGTCGGGCAATAGATTAACGCCGGCGCTGTCCGCAACAATGTGCTGAGCGGCGGCACCAATGATCTCACTGGTCTCCAGCCGAAGTGAAATAGAATTTGAGTCAAGCTCGCCGCAAAGAGTGACATTTTGTAGCGGATCAAAAAACTCAACGTCAACCTTTTGCGAAGTTGATAGTTGCTCGGTAAGGCCTTCGAGTAATGCACCTCGCCCGTTGAGGAGAATGCGCCTCGGCGATGCGCCTCCCTTTTGACGGCGGTAATTGACAATCGAACGGGTAATCTCCTGCCCCATACGGCGCATGAATGACTCAGAGCAAGAGGGTAATAGCTTTGCCCCAGAATCACCATCAGAGTAGTCGAGATCATCGCTAAAAAATTTATGTTTCAGCTCATCTGCCTTAGCGAAAGGCTTACCGATGCTATCTGCAATATTCTGGGTGAGTGAGTTTCCACCGAGTTGGATATTCCGAACGAAGAAGCCGTCAGGATTCTTGAAAAGTAAATTTGTAGAGCGTGCACCAATGTTAATGAGTAAGACATCTTCGTCCATGGTGGGATATGCGTACTGGATCGCATTATAGTCAAGAACAGTGGCGGCGTTGATCGTATCGACTGAAAAACCCGCGCGGGCAACTTCTCCGCAGAAATCCTCAATTGTATTCGACTTACATGCGATAAAGAGCACTTCAGTCTCGACGCCATCATCCCCAACTACTTGGCTATCCCAGACAACTTCGTGAAGAGGGTAAGGAATATTCTGCTGTGCTTCAAATGCAATAATTTGCGCCCGTTTGCTCTCCTCGACATGCGGAATGCGGATAGTCTTAGTCAGCACTTGATTGCCAGGAATAACAAAAGAAGCATTACCCGAAAACTTGTGCTGATGGTGCAGCGTGTGCAGAGCGACGCCTACTGCACCTAGCCAAGCATCATCGTTAAAGTAGTCGTAATTGAGTATCTCTGTTACTAATTTCTCGATTTGGAGTATGCCTCCACTGGAGGAAACAACCGCGGCGGTGATTCGGCTTGCGCCACAGTTGACGATAAGTTGCTTAGAGCTGCTCATGTAAAAGTTTTCGAAAGGTAGCGAATCAGTTTAGTAGCATGTGGATTTGCGATTAATTACGCACCTCTCGACGAAGAACAGCAGGCAATTGACTAACACGCCCAAGATCAATTCCGGAGACGAGGTAGTAGGGCATAAGCACATGCTCGTTATCCATACCCTCTGACTCCGCTTTGGAAATAAAAGAATTAAGAATATCCAGATTTGGAATATTGCTGCTCATGCCCGCTTTTTGCGGCTTTTGTGCGTTACCATTTACCGACACTTCTACATAATAAAAATCAGGGTCTGTTTTTAGCTGGTCGCGCTCGACGATTAGACCTGGAAGGTAAAAGTAGACATTGTTATCATCTCCTTTTCCCATGATTAGGATTTCGATTTCACTCGTATAATAGTCGAATGAGCGAGCCGAAGCGTCACGCGTGTATCCCAAGTAGGCCTTAACTTTAATCTTTTCAACGTAGTCCTTGTCGCGTGCTTCCTCAGAGGAATTACCCTCACAAGAAAGCTCAATTTCCATCTGGATCCAATCATCGCGCAACGAGTTAAAATCAACACGATCGACGCGAATGTCCTCCTCCGCGGGCAGCATGAATGTTGCGGCCAGGAAAATTAGAATAGAGACTAAGTATTTATTCATGTAAATGGGGAGTAACTAAACCACTGCTCTGGGCAGAGTGCAAAAGTAAATGTGTATCTACGGGCTGAGCGCAAAGCAACCTCTTTTTGAGAGAAATCCCACTCCAAGTCTAGCTCAAGTTAGATACATCTCTTGGGCTAGGATTATGGGCTTCCAAAGATGTGGAACAGTTTAGTTAACTCTGTAATGTCAAAGAAATTCGCTTGCAGAAATTATCTTTTTAACGAGTTTTTACAGAGTGGATACAAGGCTTCCTTTTAAGATTAGTGCGCTTATTTTTACACACAATGCGCATGGGCAACAGCTGCTAATCAAACGCAAGAAAGCGCCCAATTGCGGCTGCTGGAGCCCGATCGGTGGCAAACTCGACATGCCTGCTGGCGAATCTCCCTACGAGTGCGCCCGCCGCGAGACTGAGGAAGAAATCGGGCTCGTACTTGACGATGGTGACCTTCATTGCTTTGGCTACATCTCGGAGAAGAGCTACGAGGGTGCGGGGCACTGGTTGATGTTTTTATTTGAATGCAGAAAGGTGGTCAATGATCTGCCTATTGCGATCGATGAGGGGCATTTTAAGTTTTTCGAACGTGCCGCAATCGACGAACTGCCGATACCCGAGACAGACCGTACCCTACTCTGGCCATATTACGATCAGTATAAGGAGCGATTCATTGGATTACGAGCTAATTGCGATCCATCAGGGCAACTAGAAATTGCTGAGGAGCTGAAAATCTAGGTTACAAGGGCCTCGAAATAGGGCATTGAGAAGACGCGACTCCCCGAAAAAGAATTAAGAGGCTACACGGATTTTAATCTATTAGCTTCACACTCGATTGCCTATCCAATCAGGCCATTCAGCACTTCGCAAACCGACCACTTCTCCGGCTCTGCTGGCAACTCTGTCCCCGTGGCCACAACCTGAAGATCCTCAGGACAGGCGCGCCAAAAGCCTTGACGGCGAATCGGATCAAGCTCGCCGAGCACATCGTCCGCCAGCAATACAGGCACGAGACCGAGCTGTTGTCGGTAAAAACTGGCTTGTGCAATTCGCAGGGCCACACAGAGACCTCGCTGTTGTCCGTCCGAGGCATACTCGCGAGCGCTACCAATTTGGAGTGAGAAATTGAAATCGTCGCGGTGGGGCCCACGCTGAGTAGCGCCAATCATTTGATCGCGCTTACGGCTGTCATGCATAAGACGGCAGTAAGCTTCCGTCTCATGACAATCTACATTGGGGCGAAAACTGAACTGCGGGCCCTCGTCCGCTTCAGCGATACGGTCGTAAGTGCGGCGCAAAACCTCACTTAAGGTATTCATCCCTACATCGCGGTAGCTAGCTACCTGAATGGCGTGCTTTGCGATCTCCGCCTCAAAAGCTGAGAATTCGGCTGCGCTGCCACTGTTTTTTAAAAGGCGGTTTCGCTCGACAATCCCACGGTGGAAATCACGTAAGGCGGTGTAGTAATCACGATTAACAACCGAGAGCGTCAAATCCATAAAACGCCGGCGTTCGCTGGGGTTGCCACGAAGTAACATCAAGTCACTAGAACAAAGCGTCACTGAAGGAAAGCGGCCAATAAAATCGACCAAGCGTGTAACCTTCTCACCATCAACCCAGACACTTCGGCCGCCAGGGCTAGAATGGATCTCCAAAGCAGTCGATCCCTGAGTGTCATGCTCAAGCTCGTAAGCCAGCTTGTATTCCTTTACCCCCTTGCGAGGGAGCGCCGCCAGCGTTTGCGTACGAAAAGACCGAAGCGCAGTCGCCAGCCCAAGTGCTTCCAATAAATTAGACTTCCCCTGCCCGTTCGCACCCAAGAGGAAGTTACGTGCACTGCCAAGAGGCAATTCCGCAAACTCGATGTTACGAAAATTCTGCAGGCGTAAACTTAAAAAACGCATCTTCTTGTAAATCTTCGATCAGTCAATCGAGACCACCTGACTTTTCATCGAGTCGGCTTCTTCGTTAAGCAATTTGTAAGTGACTAAGAGCGCATCCGACAACGCCTGCCAATCCTCGGCAGTCGTTTCTACGCCAGCACTAATCCGCAAAACCCGTCCAGCGACCGCGGGATCGATCCCCATAGTTAGTAACACTTCTGAAACACCTGTCTTTCCTGTTGAACACGCGGAACCAGACGAAAGAAGGAAGCCCGCCTTTTCTAAAGCGCGTATCCAGCGCACACTTTGGTGGCGTGGCATACTCATTGATACAGTATTCCATAGCCGGTCTGTACCAGCTCCAATCAATGCAACTCCTGGAATTGCCTGAACAATTTGTTCTATAAATACGTCGCGGGCCTCGACATTGCCTGAATTAGAGTGCTCAAGTGCAGCACTCATGGCGAGTACACTAGCCACATCTTCGGTGCCCGCACGGTGTGCCACCTCTTGCTCTCCCCCATCTAATAAACGAAAGTCAACTGCTCCCTCCGGCAAAAGCATGAATCCAACGCCTTTTGGACCTCCAAACTTGTGGGCACAGGCTATGACGTAAGTACACGCGCTCAAACCTTGCACTGGCAGCTTGCCAACCCATTGTGCCGCGTCGCAATGGTAAGGGATTTGTGCCTTTGCGCAGAGATCTGCAATGGCCTGCCAGGGCTGGATAACTCCTGTCTCGTTATTAGCTGCCATCACAGAGACTGCAGCCAGTGTGCCCGACTCGATGTGACCAAACAAGGCATCCATATCAACGAGCCCGCTCTTGGAAAGTGGCAACCAGACCACACGCGAGCCGAATAGCGCCTTGGCTGCTTTGATGACACTGGGATGCTCCGTTGGATTAATACCGACGCAAGCATCACTCGACAAGGAACGAGCCCAATGCCGAATCACGGCGTTATTCGACTCAGTCGCTCCTGAAGTAAAGATAACCCGTTCCGGAGAAACGCCGAAGTGTCGCGCTAGCGACTCACGCGCCGCTTCATAACGCACTTTGACTGCAGCGGCGCTACGATAGGGGCTTGATGGATTGTACCAGTGTGCCTCATAAGCCGAAATCCACGCCGCCTTAGCCGCTTCGCATAGAGGCGTCGTTGCATTGTGGTCAAAATAGCGCAGTTCCATTGTCGAATTAAGCTAAGCGGGCTTAGGGCTAGGTCAAACGAAGTTCAGGCTAGCCAGCGGAGTGGGTAAATACGAATAAGAGAGCTGCTTTCTAGAAAGGCAGTGCACGAACGAGACGCTTTCCATTTACGGAATACGAATTTCCTGCCCAACACGTATAGCGCTTTCGCTCGATAGTCGATCACGATTAGCCTGATAAATATCGATCCAGCGCGTGGGCGTGCCGTAAAATCGCTTACTGATCGCGCTCAGTGTATCACCTGCCCTGATCGTGTAAGCGCGCGGCGCGTTAGTGGGTGTCGGTGCGGCTTGCTGCGTTGTAGATAAGGAAGGGCGGACCTGCGCAGCTTGCCCAGCCTGAGCATAGGCTTGTGCTTGAGTCGATCGGCGAGCTTGGCCCAGGACGTTTTCAAGTTGCTGGACTCGTGAGGTCGCGGCTATCAGCTCACGCTTCAGACCCTCATTTTCTTGCTTCAAAGTTTGAGTCAAATCCATCAGGTCGATCCGATCTAGGCTGCCCTCATAAGGCTCCGCGGGCAACTGACGGGCAAACTCCTTTTGCGCCGTCTCGATCAGTTGACCTACCTGCGTCGCCTGAGAAGAATGCGGCTGCAGTCTAAGATAGCGATTGAAATGATAGATCGCATTGATCGGATCTTTAAACGTGCGTAAATATAAATAGCCCGCTTCTAGGTGTGACTCTGGAGCATCCCTGCGCGCATCGATCACACGCTCAAAAGCACCAAGTGCCTCCTCCATCCGCCCTTGATTCTTGAAGTCTTGCCCTAACTGGTACTGTTTCTCATTTGTTTCACTAACGACCTCTACCCTACTTGGCGCACAGCCGACCAAACCAATAAGGCTTACGAGCAAGATGGATAAATGGGAGGATCCGCTAAACATTCTTTTATAGTGTGTTTAATCCGCATTAAATACGTCAACGCTATTCGATTCGAGCAACAATGATGCTCTCAATTTTGCCCATGAACTTGTTCGCCAATATTATACACAAGGCCCAAAGGATATACACATTGCAGATACCGACACTTTCTAGCTAGTTAAAGAAAGTATAATGTAAGCCAAAGCCAGACTAGACGATCTAATTGCATGAAAATGTTATTCGCATTAGTTATGGTCTTCTCATTTATCACATCCTTTTTACTGGCCAATTCACTCGAATTAGGCAGCCCTGCCCCACAACTTAAGGTACTCACTGACGAGGGCATTACACTCGATCTAGGCGAAGCACTATCCACAGGCACCACGCTAGTCTTCTTTTACCCAAAAGCCATGACGCCGGGCTGTGTCAAGCAAGCTTGCAGCCTACGCGATGGTTGGGATGAGCTCCAAGCGCGCGATGTAAAAATCTTCGGCGTCTCCAAAGATACTGTTAAAACGCAGGCTCAATTTAGAGATAAATATACACTCCCTTTTACACTGCTTGCCGATACTGATCGCAAGATCGCAGATGCTTTCAGCAAACCCATGATCCGCCAAGCCTACTTATTTAAAGACGGGATCCTCGTCTGGAGAGACCTCATGGCAGCCACCTCAAATCAGGCAACGGAGGTGCTCGCTGCTCTGGATGAATTATAGCCTAATTCGTAAGCGCTCAATTTGTTAGGGTCACGCTGACATTTCAGATTGCTGAAATTCGGCTAAAACTAAACCAACGGCCTAGAAAAATAGTGCCTCGGCAATAGTCTGCTCCGCACCCAGTGGCTTAACTCGAGTCGTTATCTTTTCTTCAGACTTACCGAGTAATGCTTCAATCTCTCCCATAAAGCCTTCGGCAAATTTACGCCACTTGAAGAAGCGCCCATCCGAGTATTTAAACTCAAGTGCCAAAGAACAATCTGATTCGCACTCGCCGCAATTTTCGACGCTATATTTCGCTTCAAGTGCAGTCAAGTCACCGCAATTTTCGCATTCTCTGAGGCAAGCACGAAGCCACTCCATCAGTCGGATTCCTTCGCCCGACATCGCCTCGCAGTGGCGCACGATGACTGAATCTAGATTATCGCAGAGTCCTCGCATTTCAAAACTACTCAGATACTGACCGAGCGCTTGGCGCACTGGCAGTAAACGAGCCGAGGCAAGATCCCCTACCCGTGATGGCTCTGGCCAATCAAGCTGACCTAAATCTTCGCCCTCAAAGCTGCTGTCGTAAATTGAGCGACGCACTCCTTTCAGTAGATTATCAGAGTATTGTTCAATCCGAGCACTAGGCACTCCACAAAACCAATGGTAGCTAGGCAGATCCGGCTCTAACCAGACTGAAACTTGATTTGCCAAGTAGCCGCAATTATCAGGTTCGTAGCCGAGCAGTAGCGCCTCGCAGCAACACATCTCGCGATGAGAATCACCGATGTAGCATTGGCTGAACAACTTCGCTCGCATCGAACCATCCGTAATCGCCCGCGATGGGCAGAGCACAATAATACGACTAGGGTAGCGCTGAGCAAAAGTCAGTAATGCGTTGAAACGTTCTTGTGCTTGCTCTGCAGTCACTTCCCTTCCGAAGTGAAGCACGACATTCATCTGCGAAGCGCGAAAGGCTGACGGTGAATCCAAAGTATCGCTCTCCCACATTAGCTCTAAGCGATCTGTTACCTCCCCCACTGGTAAGTCCAAGCCCGGCAATTCGTCGATTAAATCTTTCATTAGTTAATTTCAATTAATGTTAAAGAGATGTCAGTAGATGAAAGTGCTCAAATCACATTCAATTTACGATCAGTCGCCCTGGATTATCCCGAGCGACGCCATTGATGCCCACGCTCCGAGAGCAGGCGTTCGCTCTCGGCAGGGCCCCAAGAGCCGGCCGCATATTCCTTGAGCCCTTGTTTCCCGCAGGCTTCCCAGTGCTTAAGAACAGGCGAAACTAGCTTCCAAGAAGCCTCCGTCTCATCCCCGCGAATAAAGAGTGTACTGTCGCCCACCATCGCATCAAGGATTAAGCGCTCGTAGGCCTCGGGCGTATTAGAGCCGAAAGTTGTGGAGTAGCTAAAGTGCATTTTCACCGGCTGAGTCCGTGTCTCCAAACCAGGAATTTTCGAGTTCATCACGAGTGTCACGCCCTCATCTGGCTGGATACTAATTACCATGGTGTTCGCTGCCACGTTGAATTTGTCACCTTCTGAGAAGAGAATACCAGGCGGGCGTTTAAACTGAATCGCAATCTCACTCGCACGACGTGCCATGCGCTTGCCTGAACGGATGTAAAAAGGTACGCCCTGCCAGCGCCAGTTGTTAATTGCCAAACGCATCGCCGCATAGGTTTCAGTCAAAGAATCATCAGGTATACCTTGCTCATCTGCATAACCTTTGACTAGCTTTCCCTTGACCGGTCCATCCTTATAGCGAGCACGAACGACGTCCCCACCCTCGGGGTCGAGTTTAAGGGGCTGGATCGCTTTGATAACCTTGACCTTCTCATCGCGGATTGACTCGGGGTCAAGCGAGACAGGCGGCTCCATCGCAGTCAATGCGACGAGCTGCATTGTATGATTCTGGATCATATCGCGCATTGCACCACTTGCATCATAGTAGCCACCGCGGGTGCCTACCCCAAGGCTTTCCGCCACCGTGATTTGCACACAATCAATGTATTCGCGATTCCAGAGTGGCTCGAAGATCGAGTTCCCAAATCGCTGCACAAGCAAATCTTGCACGGTTTCCTTCCCCAGGTAGTGGTCGATACGATAGACCTGAGCTTCCTCAAAGACGCTGCTAATCACCTCATTCAGCTCATGAGCAGACTCCAAGTCCCTACCAAAAGGTTTTTCGATAACAACCTTCGAAGCAAGCTCAGTGCCGACATGCGCCTTGGCTATACCACTACTTCCAAGATTTTTAATAATCGGCTCAAAAACGCTCGGTGGTGTAGAGATATAAAACATTCGCTGCACATCGTGCCCCAAGCCGTTTTCGATTTCATCAATTCTCTCGGCAAGAGAATCAAATGCTGCCGCTTCATCGTATCCTCCTGAGTGGTAGGACATATTCTGTCGCACACGCTCCCAGATCTCTTTATTCAAGGGGCGGCGAGAGTGCTCCTCAATCGCCTTATCCATTAGCGCCCGAAAATCATCGCTCTCGATCGGCTTGCGACCGAAGCCGATTAGATGAAATACACCCGGCATTAGATTATCCACACCCAGATTGAAAATCGCTGGCACGAGCTTACGCGCGGTTAAGTCACCCGAGGCGCCAAAGATGACGACAACAGTCGGCGGTGCACCACGGTGTTTACTCAAACCCTTCAAAAAAGGGTGTCTCGCTTCATCAGTATCTGGACTCATGGCTGGTAGTATAGTGTTTAGAAAAGAGTGGCACATTGCCGTAATGGCGAACATCTCCCTCTCCTTCATCGGAAAGCGAAACATCAATCACATCAAAACGGACGTGTTTGGGAGGATTTTGCAATTGATTAATGTAAGCCTTCGAGCCTCTTTGTAAAACTCGCTTTTTATGCGTATCGATCGAGTGATAACCACCAACCAATGCGCTCGCCGCTCGAGCGCGTACTTCGACGAAGACCACAACTCCAGCATCCAGACAGGCGATACCCAACTCATAGCTCTTATAGCGCCAGTTACGGGCGATCACTTGAAAGCCAAGTGTGCGCTTGCAGTAGTCTACCGCAAGGTCTTCTCCATACTGGCCGCGCTCGCCACGAGTGCTATTCGATACCAGTTTTTTAGGCCTCCCATAAAACAACTCACGTACTTTATTAAAAATACTCATCGGCTAAGGTGATTCTTTAGCTAGTGATCATGACGGGCAACCTAGATTCTTGAAGTTCCGCATTTATGCAGCCGTGCGCTTTTTGCCAGAATGCTACAGTCGCAATGTGGCACTCATGCCTGTTGTGGATAACGCGCGATACAAAACCTTGCCCCCCAGCACGCCCAATATTCAACTAGCACCATCACTACTTCTTTAAAAAAGATCCCCCACTTGATCGTCGGTGCTGGTTTAGCTGGCTGCTTACTCGCGTGGCGATTGCAGCAAGCTGGTCAGCGCTTTCTCCTAATCGGTAGCTCAGCCATGCCCTCAGCCTTCCGCGTGGCAGCGGGTGTTATCAATCCAGTCACTGGTCGCTGGATGACGAAGACTTGGAATTTCGACCAAGTCCTGCCCGAAGCAGCAGAGACCTATCGTACGATCGAGCAACAATTCGGTATTCAAGCCTACCGCCCCATACCTGGAGTTCGCTTCTGCCAAAATGCAGAAGACCTTAAGCGCGCCGGCAGACGGATGCGTAACCCTCGCTACCAAAACGTGCTCAGCCGCATGGCTGCACCCAGTGAAGCCGCACCCGAGTTTAACGACGATTTCGGCAGTTTCCACATCGACCAAGCCGCCTACGTTGATCTGCCGCTGGTCGTTCAGATACTAAGAGCTTCGTTTATCGCGCAAGGCCAGTTCCGCGACGAAACCTTCCTCCACTCTGAGCTACAGCCTACGACGAATGGCTGGCAGTATAAAGACCTCCATGCTGACAAAGTGATCTTCTGTGAAGGAGCCGCCGTGCAAAATAACCCATGGTTCAAAAATTTACCTCTCAAACCAGCCAAAGGCGAAATACTTCTGTGTCAAAGCCCCACACTAAGACTGCCGCAAAAGCTCTATCATCACAAAAAATGGTTACTACCGTATCCTGACGGCAGTTTCCGCATAGGAGCTACCTACGAAGAAAGTGACTTAAGCGACGCCCCTACCGAAGGTAAAAAGGACGAGCTTCTCGCAGCGACCCGCGAAGCACTCAAAGAGCCGCATCAAATCGAAGTTACTGCACACCTAGCAGGTATCCGCCCCGGCACAGTCGATAGTCGCCCCATTATTGGCGCTCACCCCACCGAATTAGGGCTTTATTTGCTTAACGGCCTCGGATCGAAGGGAGCCTCCACTGCGCCATTAATGACTCAACAACTCACTGAGTACATTCTTAAAAATTCACCGACAGAGAATGAAGTTAACATAGCACGATTCGATTAGAAAATATGCGACTGACCGAAAAAGTTCATCACATCCTAAGGAATCACCTGCATGAAGGCGACCAAGCTATCGATGCCACAGCAGGCAATGGCTATGATACCATATTCCTAGCCGAACAGGTCGGGTTATCGGGCAAGGTCATCGCAATCGACATTCAAGATAGCGCAATCCGGTTGACAGGAGAAAAGTTAGACTCAACTGGCCTGATCGATCGCGTCAAGCTAGTGACCGATGACCATGCCACTGCTCTAGGAAAGCTCATTGGTGCCAGTCGAGAGAAGATCGCTGCGATCACCTTTAATTTAGGCTATCTGCCTGGGAGCGACAAGCGAATCCAGACTAACGCAGAAAGCACTAAGGAGGCACTCGCTGCCTCGATCCAATTACTGAGCCCTGGCGGATGCCTTAGCGTGACCGCCTACCGGGGACATAGTGGGGGCACAGCAGAGGCGGAGACTGTAGAGGCTTTCATGCGTAAATCCCAATGTGAGGGACATGCAGTCGATTGCTTTGAGCCAGAATCAAGTAACTCTCCCCCAATACTTTGGTTGTTAAAGAAGAGCTAAACTCTAGATGTCTTGTCAGAGCACAAAAAAACCCCAGCTAAATGCTGGGGCTTTGGTAAATAGTAAGGTTTTTTCCTTTATGCGCGGCGGCGAAGCATTACGCAAGTTAGCGCAAGAAGTCCGCCAAGTAGCGCAAATGTAGAAGGCTCTGGAACTGCTACAAGTTGGTAAGCGTCAACAGCGCCAGCACCAATGTCTGCACCACCCGTAACAAAGTTTCCCCAGAGTAAAGTGCCTTCTGCTGCAATATCAACATCTGCAGCAAAAGAAGGCGCATCTTCACCAAACGAAATACCGGACTTCACAACTAAGTATTCAGAGCCGACCGTGATGAATGTGTAGATGCTCTGTCCAATAAACGGGCTACCGGAAGCAATTGTTTCAGATGAATTAAAGGTATACAAGCCATCGTAACCAAAGCCAGCTCCGTCCATTGTACCCGCTGTACCAAATGACTGAAAGCTAGAGAATGTGCCTCCCTCCACTATTGAGTCAGCGTCCGTGAAGTAGCCTACTTCTATAGTGCCAGACGCAGTAGACGTGCCAGCAGGAATTAAGGCTCCAGCGCCATTAATGATTGGATTGTAAACATCAAATGCACCTACATTTGTGTTTGATAAAGATATTGTTGCTGCAAACATGCTGGCTGCAGAAAGCAATGAAGCACCTAGTAAGGATAGTGTTAGTTTTCTCATAATTATTATGTTGGTTAAGTTTGGTTAAGTGAGGTTAAGTGAGTAAAAAGCTTATTAGAGCGAGACACCTGAAGGTAGTGGTAGAGTTGCCATACTAGCTGCACCTTTTTTCTGAATGAAAAAACCGCTTGGCAAAACACTTGTGGAAGCATCTGTGTTGCCTGTAGTTGTAGACTTCCAACCAACAGTCAATGGTGGGAAAGTACGCGCTACGCCGTTATAGTAGTATTTTGTGTAACCACCTGATCCGTCTGGTGCCCAAATAATGTCAGCATCAGTAGTGTTTCCAGATGTGGCAGAAGCTAGTTCAGTGTCGAAAGCGGTGTCACCCAGTGTGAGTTGCCCTGGGAAGATACGGCTAACTGGGTTGAAGCCAGTCTCTAATGCAACTTGCGAGCTCTCGATAATGACACTACCAGCGATAACAATGTCTTTGCTGGTCAAATCTGATGAATCTACACCAGCTTCGGATGCCCCAAAAGCACTGCGTTGGACTTGTATAAAGATACCAGAGGTGAAGTAAATAGGTGTGTTAGAAGCATCAGCGTTACCTGTTGTAGTAGACTTCCAACCAACTGTCAGAGGTGGAAAAGTACGCGCTACACTGTTGTAGTAGATTTTGTTGTAACCAATACCATCTGGGATCCAAATAATGTCTGCATTACTTGTGTTTCCAGCAGTGGCACCCTGAAGTTCCTTTTCGTTAGTATCTCCAAAAATGTCCGCAACAGTGAAAACCTTGCGTATTTCATATTGAGTGGTTGCAGTAACAACAGAAGAAATGTCATCGTCTGTAGTGAGGGTTGTGCCACTTGCAGCAGTGACGCCAGTGTTCATACCAAGCTCGGAAGTTCCGTTAGTAATCTTTAAGACATAGCTGTTTGTGGCGTCTAATGAAGTGAAATCAGCCTGATCATCAGTAAGTGTTACGCCATCAGCAGACTCAAAGACTCCTGAAGCCTCTACAGCACTTGATAAATTTAGGCCGATGAGATTGAATTGAGCAGGTTTTATAGTTTCAGTCACATAACCGACTGGAGAAGTAGTGACGGCGGAAAGGCTAGAGAAGACTAAAAGAGATGCTCCAGCTAACAATGATAGAGTTTTTTGAGGTATATTCATAATTGTGAAGTAAACACTCACACTGTACAATGCTGGGCGCAAGTACAAAAGTAGTGTTTTTTTTGTTTTTTAGCTAAATACCTGATTTTAAGGTATTTTTTACATGTATATCTAATATTAGGAGTCTAAATGGCAGTAGTGTCCTGTTTTGGGTAATCGGAAGCACTAAGGCCTAGGTCTTTGGAAAATGAGCGTCTTTTTCAAGTGTTACCTTACAAGGCCAGGTATGGTTTCGTTCCTCTTTTGGCTGATGGGTTGACCCAGAATCTCGCTGTAGATGAATGCGGTGCGTGCCGCGGAGGTATAGCGGAGGGTTGCTCGTGCGCTGCCGCGAACTGAACGCGGTAGATTCTGCTCTAAAGTAATGTTGTTCTTGGTGTTATGAACTTGCTCTTTTAACTTTTCGGCCCTCCTCTTAGTCGCTTCGATCCGCTTAAGTCGCTCCTGAATTTGAGATTCGTAAGTAGCGAGCGGGGGCTGAGCCTGGCTTGGCGCTGGGCTAGAGCTCGGCGCATCTAGGGGGGAGCGACTGTCTTCCCCGCCTCGGCGTTCGGCTATCTTACGGCGGATTTCTTCCTGTATTTTTCGCTGGCGCTCAATGACATCGGGGTCTTCATCTTGGCGACCGCCTGGAATGCTAGGCGCGCTATCCCCATCCGACTTGCCAGAAAACATATTTCCAAAGAAGTAGATAACCGCAAAAATAAGCGGGATTAGGATTTCTAAGATGTTGTCCATGAGGAGGAATTATAGGCGCAGAAAATCAGGTTCCCGCATTATTTACTATCGAATTCTATATTGTATCTATTGTTTCTCTTCACCCTTAGAAATGGAGTCGCGCATATCCGTGTCGGCCTTAATATTGTTTAAGCGGTAGTAATCCATGACGCCTAAGTTGCCGCTGCGAAAAGCTTCAGCCAAAGCAAGAGGCACTTGAGCTTCGGCTTCAACGACCTTGGCGCTCATTTCTTCGACCTTGGCCTTCATTTCTTGCTCAAGAGCGACGGCGGCAGCACGGCGCATTTCGGCTTTCGCTTGAGCGACGTTTTTGTCGGCTTCGGCTTGAGACTCTTGCAATTTGGCACCGATGTTTTCGCCCACGTCAACATCCGCGATATCAATGGAGAGGATTTCGAAGGCGGTGCCGACGTCGAGGCCTCGCCCGAGGACAACTTTAGATATACTATCTGGCGACTCCAAAACGGTCTTGTAGGAATCGGCGGAGCCGATGGTGGTGACGATACCCTCACCCACACGGGCAATGATGGTCTCTTCTAGTGCTGAGCCGACATAGTTATCAAGATTAGAGCGTACGGTGACACGAGCGCGGGCTTTGACTTGAATGCCGTCTTTGGCAACCCCATCGATCGTGGCGCGAGCACCATCAGTTGCGGGGCACTCGATGACTTTAGGATTTATAGAAGTGCGAACGGCTTCGAGCACCGATTTGCCAGTGCCTTTAGTGGCGAGGTCAATGGCGCAAGAACGTTGCCAGTCCAGCGCGATGTTAGCCTTGTCTGCGGCGATGAGCGCTTGAACGGTTTGGATGACGTTACCTTCAGCGAGGTAGTGGGCTTCGAGGTCGTTCGCGCTGATTTCTATACCAGCCTTGACTGAAGTGATGCGTGCATCGACAATTAGCGAAGCGGGGACACCACGTAGGCGCATGGCGACAAGTGTGGGAAAGCCCACAGAGGCACCGGCTAGCAAGGCGCGAAGCCAGATGCTAAAAAACGTGATAAAAATGAATACGCCAATAAGGAGGATGAGTCCGAGAATGGCGGCGGCACCGAGTTGCCAGCCTACGAGGGCTAGGAAGGAGTTGGATAATATGGATGTCATAGTTTTTTGATGATGAGTTTGAAATTGTCTTGGGCGACTACTTGAATAGGTTGGTCTGCTTCAATATAGCCATCTTGAGAGTGAGCTTCGTATAATCTTCCGTCGATAGCAACTTTTCCGCCAGGATTGAGTCGAGTTAGCGAAGTACCTTTTTTACCAGTAATAGATACTTCTGCAGGAGCAATATTGGAATGACCCGTAACGGAAGATTTTAGAAAAAATGCGCTGCCGATTGAGGTGCGCGCCAAGAGTTTGAACTCGATGTAGACGAGTATGGCAATCGCAGCAGCGGAACCGACGAAAGTGAGGAAACCGATACCCGCCCCATATTCAGCTCCAGCGAACCATGAGGCAAGGATGACGCACAGCGAGGCCATTATTCCGAGTATGCCGCCCGGTAAGATGACTTCAAAGAAGACAAGAATGAAAGCGGCGACTATTAGGCCGATGATGGTATCCATAGAAAGATGACGAATAATTGATAGTGGACGGAAAAGCTAGCTAGCAAGTCTAGCACGATGCGTGCTTGTCGGGCACTACAATAAGGCTGAAATCGACGGCCTTTTGGACACGGATGGGACTGCCCTTATCGATAGTGCCGAGGGCGCTGCGAGCTTCATAGCGGCGGCCGCCAATCTCGACGTGACCGCTGGGGAAGAGATCGGTGATCGCAATGCCTGTGCTACCAGGCGAAGGTATGCTTGACTCGCGTTCTGCGCGGAGGGTCTGGCTATCGCCGCCAGCAGCTTCGGCGAGGACAAGCTTACGCTCTATCCAAGATCCATGAAAAAAACGTGAGAGTAAGAGCGCCCCTAAGACGGCGATTGAGAGGCCGAAGACGAGATTAACGATTGGCTCAGCGAGCAAGTCGGGCGAGACGATGATGGGCTCACCCGGCCACATGTCGAGCATCGCCCAGAGCAGGGAGCCGAAGATAAAGGCAAGACCACTGAGGGCAAAAATGAGGGTGCCGGGGAAGAAGAATAGCTCGGCGAGCACTAAAATAATACCTAGGGCGAAGAAAAGAATTACTTCATTACCCGCGAGGCCAGCAATGTGCTGACTGATAAAAAAGACGCCAAGCAGAACAATCCCTAAAATACCAAAGACGCCGAAACCGGGGGATTTGAACTCGAAAAAGAGCATGAGCATCCCGATCCCGAGGAGCGCGGGAGTGAAGGTATTCATCCACTTAGCGATGACCTCTGAATAAGTTAGGTGGAAGTCTTTGATCTCGTAATTGCCTTCGCCGAAGCGCTCGTTGAGGAGCGCCCCGGTGGAATCGTAGATACCCTTGCCAAGGAGAGGCTGAGCGAGATCATCGGCGCTCTCGGAATATTCGCGCATAGCCTCGGATGCGGTCAGCGTCAGCAACTCGCCAGCGGGCTTGATAACCTCTTCGCCGATTTTAAGCTCAAAGTCGGCATCCAGCATGGCTCGAATGACCTCCGATCGGAAAGGATAATCCTCGGTGATGCTACGGATATTTGCGCGGAGATAGCTCTCAACCTTCATGCGGGCCGTCTCGGGTACTTCTTGTCCGCCCCCTTGAATGACTGCAGAAGCACCCATCTTACCTCCAGGGGCAAAGTAAATCTCTTGAGTGGCCGCGGCAATGAAAGAACCTGCGGAGATGGCGTCGGGATTGATATAAGTAGCGGTGATGCCGTCAAATTTTGCGAGCATCTCCATCATTTCGAGGGTGACATCAACGCGCCCACCGGGGGTATCCATGTCGAGGAGGATCATCTCTACATCGTTGGTGATGGCCTCTTTGAGGCCGCGACGTAGGACAAAGAGGTTGGGCTGACTGATGGCGTCAGTAATAGGGATTACGTAGACGTTGATCTTTTCTGGTTCGGTAAGCGCAGCTGTCGACAATTCTTCCGCGCCTGCGGATAGGCCGAGCGTAAGCAGTGCGGTTAAAGCCGTGATACGTGGGGAAGACATAGTTTGTAGATACTGTTAAGACTGCGGATAAAGGCAAGGCGAGAAGAGCAATGTTCGGCGCCTCCAAGCAATAATGTCACGAGAGGGTGCCGCCCCACTATTTGCTATGGCTCCCAACTGGAGCTAAACGTTTCCAGATTCGGCTTTTCCTTTAGAGGGTGGTATGTTTAAAAAGCACGAAGATGGAAAAAATTGATTTTGACGGAGGGACCTTACACCGCTGGAGCTGTGGATCTTCAACCTATCTAGTAATGCCAGAAAAGGGGGCACGACTTATAAACTGGAATCTTCGTATGGCGGATGGATCGGTGCGGGATGTGATCCATTGGCCAGAAAATGCGGACTATAGCAAATTTGCGGATGTGCAGGGGGGCAACCCGATTTTGTTTCCTTTTTCGGCGCGTACTTTCCATGCGGGTAAAATCGGGCAATGGAAAGATAACAGCGGCGCGGTTAGGTCGATGCCATTACACGGGTTCGCGCGAGATGGGGAGTTTGAAATCATCTCAATCGATGAGGGTGGTTTTACGGCAGAACTGCAAGCAGATGAAGTAGCTGCCGCAGCTTACCCTTTTAATTATCGGTTTACGGTGCGCTATATTTTCGAAGAGGTTTCTTTTAAAGTTTATCTGCGACTAGATAATCTCGGCGACGATCCGATCCCTTGGTCGGCCGGGCATCATTTTTATTTTACTCTGCCTTGGCACGCAGGGCTAAAGCGTTCGGATTACCGCTTTGAGATTCCGGCGAGGAAGTGCTTTACACACGCGCCTGATGGTTCACTGCTATCGGTTGATAAAGGATGGGATAAAGATACTTCTTTTGGTAACCCTGCAAACAATGACCGCATTTACACACGCCTGAAAGGTGACACAACAAAATTCGGCCCCAATGGCGGCGAAGAAGACGTGGGGATCCGTATTTTGAACGACTCGAACACCTACTCTACCTGGAATGCCTTTGTGGTATGGACTGAGGCGCCGGATAGTCCATTTTATTGCGTAGAGCCTTGGATGGGGCCACCCAATAGTCCCGAACATAAAAAGGGACTGCACTCAGTAGGTGGCGGAGATAGTGCAACCTTTGGTGTTGAAGTTGCACTGCTTTAGCTTGGGCAAGCCTCGTATTTAACTCTGGAAATGCCCCGCGGAGGCGTCACAATGAGCAATTTCTAATATGAAAATTATTATAATAGGTGCCGGGGAAGTCGGCCATAATCTTTGCACGACGCTGGCAGCGACTGGGCACAACGTAACACTAATCGAACAATCGGAGTTGCGTTGCGAGAAGCTAGACGAGGAGCAGAATGCGCGCATTATAAACGGCAATGGCAGCTCGGCTCGGCAACTGGTCGATGTGGACGTGGCCTCGTGCGACGCCTTCCTTGCCATGACGAGCGACGACCGCACGAATGTGATTTCCTGCTCACTCGCTAAAGGTCTTGGCGCGAAAAATACGATTGCCCGGATCCACGATGAAACCTACAGCGATAACTCGGTGATTAATTATCAGCTTCACTTCGGCATCGATCTTCTGGTCAACCCCGAAGCAATCTGCGCAGTAGAACTCGCCAAAGAAATTCGTTGTGCAGGTCGCGTCGCGGTAGAAAATTTTGCCCGCGGTCAGATAGAGGTTCAGCAGCAGCGAGTCGCGACCAAATCACGCTTCATAGGGAAAAAACTGGAAGATTTAAAATTAGACCCTCGTGTGCGTATCGGCTTCGTCCACCGCGATGGTAACACTGCAGTGGCCAGTGCCGAGACCGTGTTGGAAGAAAACGACTTAGTCACTCTCTTCGGGCACCCCGAAGAACTTTTTTCCTTGCGC
This sequence comes from Puniceicoccaceae bacterium, assembly GCA_022448605.1. Classification (GTDB taxonomy): domain Bacteria; phylum Verrucomicrobiota; class Verrucomicrobiia; order Opitutales; family Coraliomargaritaceae; genus Thalassobacterium. The sequence goes on from JAKVCM010000001.1 coordinate 78,278, forward strand.
GAGCGCTTTGATCCAAAGCAAAAAATTAATGAGACCCGCGTCGTCCTCTTTGGCGGGAGCGAGACCGCAATCAGCCTAATTCGGCTATTGTCGAACCCACGCTTTAAAGTTCGTGTCATCGAAAAAGACAAAGCTAAGTGTCGCGACCTGTCGGAGCGTTTCCCCGACCTTACTGTGATTCACGGAGACGCCACATCGCTCCGTCTACTAGAGGAAGAGCAGATCGGAAGCGCCGATTATTTCGTGGCCTGCACGAAAGACGATGAGGATAATATCTTGACTTGCTTACAGGCCGCCAAGCTAGGAGCTAACCAGGTTCAGCTCGTGATTAACAAGGGAGATTATGATCAGCTCCTTGGAATCTTAAAGACAATGCTAGGTATAGAAGTTGTAGTCTCACCACGGCAAGCGACGGCTGAGTTCATGCTCCGCAACCTGTCTACGGATTCCAGCTCAACGCTTGCCAAGTTACCTGGTGGGAGCGGAAAAATCGTTGAAGTCCACATCAAACATTCCAGCCCTTGCGTAGGCAAAAAAGTGAAAGATATTCATCTTCCTGCCGATGCGCTGTTCGTAGCACTACTCCATAAATTTAAGACTAAGGTACCCAGTGCGGACGATATAATATTAGCCGGTGACCGCGTAGTCTTGATCGTGAGTGAAGCAGAGCTTAAGAGCGTACTCGCGAGTCTAATCTAGCTGTCGCGATCGACAAAAATCTTTATCGAAGGAGAGCTTAGTTCCGTGAATACCACGATCATCTATAGATTACTGAGCATGGTCATGCTCGCCCTGTCTTGTGCCTTTGCCCTGTGCATTTGCTCAGGCATCTATCTAGGGGAGTCCATCCATGATACATCGATACGGGCATTCCTGATCACGAGCGCAATCACGGTCAGCCTAGCTGTATTATTTCACCTGATTGGGCGCCGAGGTAAAACTAAGCTCTTCAGGCGTGAAGCGCTTTGTGCGATCGGCCTGTCTTGGATATTAGCAATTATCATCGGTGCCCTGCCCTATGCCTTGGGCACAGACTGCGCTCTGTCAGACGCTATCTTTGAGGGCGCATCTGGTCTGACCACAACCGGGGCGACCGCATACACTAATTTTGCTGAATTCCCTAAAAGCCTACTTCTATGGCGCTCGCTTAGCCAATGGGTTGGGGGTTTGGGGGTCGTCGTCTTTTTCGTGGCGGTGCTTTCCTCCCTAGGCGCTGGAGCCAAAATCCTATTTAGTAACGAATCATCTGGCAAATCGACCGACTTCGACCATGGTCGGATTCAGAGCGGAGCGTTCTATTTGATGATTTTTTACCTTGGCGTTTCCTTCGCCTGCATGTGCGCCTATAAGCTCGCTGGGATGGATTGGTTCCAGGCAGTCAACCATGCAATGACTACTATTGCGACAGGAGGCTTCAGCACCGAAACAGACAGTATTAAACATTTCCAGAGCCCTGCGATTGAATGGGTTGCCATCATTTTTATGACGCTCAGTGCTACGACCTTCATTTATATGATTCGACTGATTCGCGGACAGACTCATATGATGCGGCAAAGTAGTGAAGTCTATTGGTTCTATGGTATCCTAGCGACCAGCATTGGTCTGCTAACGCTCTTCCTCGTCGAACTGACTGGGAATATCCCAGATCATGAATTGGTCCGTAGCGCTACTTTCCAAGCGGTCTCTATTATGACTACTACCGGTTATACCTCAGCCGACTTCAACCAATGGTTGCCGCCCGCTAAAATGCTGCTGATTATCCTAATGTTTGTCGGAGGATGCTCTGGTTCAACCGCAGGGGGAGTTAAGGTCATACGTATCGTAATAGCCCTGCGTGCAGTGATGCGTAGTGTAGCACTCTCCTTCCGGCCTAACATCACGATACCGATGCGGACGGGGGGTCAATATTTGAGTGAACGCGCAATCCACAATGTGATACTATTTCTACTGCTGCTGGTAGCTCTCCAGATTTTTTCTATGCTTTTCGTCTCAACCTTAGAACCAGAGCTGGAATTTATTAGCGTCTTTTCGTGCGTACAAGCGACGCTTTTTAATATAGGTCCTGGTTTCGATGCGATTGGCCCATCGGAAAATTTTCATTTTCTGAGACCCACTACAAAAATCTACCTCAGCCTTCTGATGGTGCTCGGACGTCTCGAACTCTTCGCCGTTATGGTATTGTTCATTCCAAGTGTCTGGCGCCGATTTTCTTAAGTAATTTAGTAGGACGAGAATAAGCTAGGTTTGTTGCCATAACTGCGACAACCGAGGGCAAGCTGGGGCGCAAGCTACCACATCCTAAATGCTTGGGGCATGAGTAAGCCAAGCGATCGTGGCACCCCACCCTCCTTCCCCCTGACCTGCGAGTTCAAAGCGCGATACTCGAGAGTCCCTCTTCAAGAGCCCGTGCACCGTCTCCCGTAAAGTCCCGATTCCTTTACCGTGGATGATCCGAATGCGAAAAATGTTTTTTTGGAGGCATAGCCCAATGTAATCCGGTATCAACTCGCCTAGTTCACCTGGTCGGAATGTATGAAGATCCAGCTCATCGCTAATCTGAAATTCAATCGCTTCTTCAGAATTTTCTTGGTCCATAGTTTTATGCTGTTGCAGAGCTCTAAATCTTATAAACGAGGATTTTGATCGATTACTTTATGTAAATAAATGGTAAATCAACTTGCTTCGCTAAGCGCAAGTGCTCGCTGCGAATTAATCATCACTTGCACCTGTATAGTAAGAGAGTATGTTATTAGATAAGAGTGTATATGATTTTTACCAATGTCTAAGCCCCATAGATTTTACCTCTCCGCGGTTCTTGCATTCGCTGGTATAGGTATATTTTTTTTAGTTAATGACTATTTAGAAATAAATACTGATACGGCCGCACCCCTTGATCCAAAGGCCTCCGATTCGTCAACCAAACCAGAGATAATAAGTGGAGTCAAAGCTCTCGGCTCGGTTCCTAAAGAATTTAGCCTAAAAAAACACCGCGACAGACTCATTCGCGAAGAAGCTAAGCTATTACTTCGCACTAGCTCAATCCGAGAGACATTCCCTCAAAATAAAGGCGATCCATATAAATGGTCACCGTTTGAGGACTACCTAGTTGAGGGAACCGTTGATTCTATCCAGCGCAGCGACAATAGCAAGTCGTTCGGAGTGGCTTTAAAGCAGGATGCAGGACGCTTCGTTTATTACGAAAATCAAGCACGCGCAGGGGCGGTAGTCTTCTTTAACAACAAAAATACTGTCCACCGGTTTAGCCATAGCGCTAAAAATAAAAACGAATGGACAATAGAGGAGGTGCCGTACCATGATGTGATCTGCGCTAGCGCAGGTAGCTCCTATCCAATAAATGCATCAAGTGGCGGATACCCGCGCCGTTCACGCCAGATAAGCAATTCCGCCAAAACGATTGCCCGCAATACTCAGCTAAACGCTTCTGGTCACTTTGAAAGCAAGGCAAGCGCGCCCACCGTGATTTATTGCAATTTTGATGGCGAGGTCGTCAACCAACCATTCTGGAGTGACTCTATTATAAATGCAGCGCCCTCGGATCTGTCTAGTAGCGAAGTGTTAGAGATCCTGACACTAGTTGCAGAAGATTTTGCACCTTTTGATGTTAATGTAACCAACGATCGCAGTGTTTATGATAGCACGCCCACTTATAAACGTGTTATGTGCATCTCTACTCCGACGGACACAGCAGCACCAGGTTCTGGAGGGGTGGCATTCTTAGACAGTTTTAGGGATGATTTAGTTTGCTGGGATTTCAATCTAGACGGGGATACAATCTCTCATGAAGTAGGGCATACTTTAAATCTCGATCACCATGGTGACAGCTCGCAGAGCGACCCCGAGTATCACGACGGGCACTCATCTGAAAGTCGCAACTGGGGACCGATCATGGGTTCTGCCTACAATGCCGAGATGGTACAATGGAGTGACGGCAATTACACATTCGCAACCAACAGCAATCAAGATGACCTCCAGTTAATTACAAATTATGGACTTTCCTACCGAGCAGACGACTATGGTAACGATAGCATCACGGGAGAGAATATTTCTATTAGTAACATGCCTGTAACCCGCAACGGAATCATCGAGCGAAGCACAGACATAGATGTTTTCAACGTCACTTATTCGTCTTTAGGAAAAGTGCAGGTCGCTGGAACCGGCAGAGAGGGGGCGCAGTCAAATCTCGACCTAAAACTTAGCATTCTAGACTCGGATGGAATCATAGTCTATGAACAAACCGGTGATACTACAGACAACGCACTTACCGAACTTCTTCTGGAGCCGGGGTCCTATCAGGTTCGAGTCCAAGGTGACTCCAGCGGTAATCCTTATGGTAACCCTGCTACTGGGTGGTCCTCTTACGGCAGTCTTGGGCAATACGAGTTAAGTTTCTTGCCGGACCCGCCTAGTTTAAGCGATGCCATCGAACAATACAGAACAATTACTCTAACAGGAGATGCCAACTGGTTCGCACAAACTGGGACTAGTTATGATGGCATCGATGCGGTCGAGTCAGGTACTGTATTTGCGAATGAAGCAAGTCGCTTCTCCATCTCTAAGAGGACTACTAGCGTCAGTTTTTGGTATAAAGTAAGTTCTGAAGATAATTACGATTTTTTTGAATTTTATATAGATGGCTCACGCAGGCTTAGAATAAGCGGGGAAGTCGGCTGGACCAAATTTACTAACGGCTCACTAAGTAATACGAATCACACCTTTGAGTGGCGCTATACCAAAGATGGCTACGTAGACGCAGGATTGGATAAAGCCTGGGTCGACCAAATTTCTTTTGATCAAAATGGCGGATATCAAGAATGGTCGAACACCAACAGCGCAAGCGATAGTGGTGAAATCGATAGTGATAGCGATGGCCTGGTAGATCTAGTCGAATACTTAGTCGCAGGATCAAGCCTTAGCCAAGATGGCACTGACTCTGTCACCCTGGACGCCAACACAAGAGAATTTACCCTGCGAAGAGACAGTGCTAGTAAAGACCTTATTATTCGCCTGCTTGTATCTGACGATCTAGAAAACTGGGCTCCCATAGCTGTCAGTTACGAGGGTAATTCGTTCAGCACGATAAATGGATTAACTGCAACCGACAACGCACTCAACGGTAGCCTTGTAGAAACCAAAATTACAATTTCTCCAGGTAACGAAACTAAAAAATTCGCGAAGCTAGAGGTCGTTCTCAAATAAAGAAGACGAGATGGGTGCGCTGCGTGCTAAGGTTCCTGCTTGGGCAGGGAAGGTTGCTTCTCGATTAATGGCGGCTCGGGTAAGGGGTCTGGAGAGGCACTGTCGAGGGCTTCAAACTTCTTAGCGGTAACAAGGAGGCGACTTTCTAGAGAGCCGACCGCTTTGTTATAACAGCCAACCGATTGATCGAGGCTTTTGCCAAGCTTGGTGAAGTGCCCGGTGACAACACTAACACGTTCGTAGAGTTCCTTGCCTAAAGCCGCAATATCCTTGGCCTCACGAGCGATAGCCTCTTGTTGCCAACCATATGCGATCGCTTTAAGCAGCGCGATCAGGGTCGTCGGTGTTGCGAGGATAACCTTATTGAGCACCCCCAGTTCGATGAGCTCTGGGTCTTGTTCCAGTGCGGCGCTAAATATAGTTTCGTTGGGTATGAAGAGGACGACAAACTCAGGCGCATTATCGAACTGGGTCCAGTATGACTTGGCGGAAAGGCCTTTTATGTGATCACGAATATGTCGAGCATGGGCCACCATGCGCTCCTTTTGGTGATCGGGGTCTTCGGATTGAAGGGCATCGAGGTAGGCGGCCAGTGGCACTTTGGAATCAACGACCACTACGCGCTCGTTGGGCAAGCGTATGATCATATCTGGGCGCTGGCGCTGACCGTCACCCGTTTCAACCGATGCCTGTTCCACAAAATCGCAGTAGTTGATCATACCGGCCATTTCGACAGTGCGTCGAAGTTGCATCTCCCCCCATTGCCCGCGGACTTGTGGCGCGCGCAGTGCTTGCACAAGGCTGCCCGTAGTCCTACTAAGCTGAACTTGCGACTCCGCGAGTTGTTGGAGCTGCTGCTTGAGCGAAGCATCGGTCTGCGTGCGACGCTCTTCGATTTTTTCGACGCGTTCGTTGAAAGTCTTCAGTGCAATGCCAACAGGCTCGACGGTTTTATTAATCGCTTCTTGCCTTTTATCTAAATCGTTCTTGGCCCCATCTTGGTATTTCTCGAGCGTAGACTTAGCTAGGTTAAGGAAAGACTCATTGTTTTTTGAAAGGGCCTCAGATGAGAGCGCTTGGAAGCTTTCTTTGAGTTGATCGCGTGCCTGTTCGAGTAGAGCAAGTTTCTCCTCAGCACTTTTCTGCTCTGAAACATACTGTGCTTCTAGTGCTGCCAAACGCTGTCGCTTTTCGGACAACTGGCGCTGTAGCCAAATGTAAACTGTGCCAGCGCCAATGAGTAACCCTGCTAGGGCTCCTGCAAAAATATCCATAATGCTAATCAGTAAAAAATGCGCATAGAAGCAAACGTTATCTGAAATGCTCAATAATTAGGTCAGCAAAAAAATTGATATGTAGATGCCAACTTGCTTTAAAGCTATTTAATGAGACAAAAAACCCCGTCTGGTAAACCAGACAGGGCTCAATAAAGTATTGTTACAGATGAGTGTCACATACAACTAAGACACTCTGCGGCGTGCCATTGTAAGGGCGAGTGCAGCTACTCCAAGAATGAGTCCAGCAGTGGATGGTTCTGGAACAATGGTGTAGGTGGCGATGTCGGTTACGAATCCATCGCTATGAGTTCCAGATACTTCGAAGGACAGATCATAGATGCCTCGTTGTGAAAATGCCCATGTGTAATGGGTGTGTGTCTCAGGAGCTAGGGTAATAGAATCAACTGTGCTGAAACCATCTGAAGAATCCATCAAGGTAGTTACCTGACCGAATGAATCTATGTCAAAAAGAGCAAAACTTCCTGGACCAGATGCGCCTGTGAGTGAAAGTGTTAAATTTCCAGTCCAATCAGCAGCATTTAGCTCCTCTGTTCCAAAGCCGATGAAAGGAACAGCTGGATTCTCAGTTGCTGGAAAAATGTAATATGAAGTGCCGCTTATGTTCTCAGTCAAATTAGAGAGTTTTGGTCTAATTCCATTAGGATCGTACTCCGCACCCTCTGGACCCAAGGGTGAAGTTGTGCCATTAAGTGTTACAGGTTCGTTGTCTTCACCTAAGTGCCAGTGTAGCTCAAGCCCGCCATCTTCATAACCAATACCTAAGTCACCGTGACCCGAAGTCCATAATGCACCGTGGACGATTTGAGAAAATACAATAGCAATAGCTAAAGATAAAGTAGATTTAGTAGTGTAATTCATAATTAGTGAAAGACACTTACAATAAGTAACCCGCAATGCAAGCCTAATATGAAATTTTTTCCTGAACATCGACGCGGATGCGCCCGAAACGTTTGTTGGAGATTGAAGTGCCTACTAGATCGCTCACTATTACGCGCTCCCAATCGGCATCTATTGAAGCAACTGACTCGGCGGTCTGAACCTCCCATTCTGCGCCAACCATACTACTTGCGAATTCAGGAAAATAACTAATTTGCGGATTTGTGCTCGCTTTTCGTCTAATGTATTCAATCTGAAGGACTGATTCTGTGCCGCTTGGGATCAGATTAATGAGAGGGAGTCCATAGGTTCCATCTCCTGCCTCCAGTATCTTAAAATCTGCCGAAATAGGATTCAAGTTAAACGCGTATTCCAGCAATAATTCGATACCGTCCATATCCGAGTCCGACTCATCGCCAGAGACTGCACCGACGAAGAGATCGTCTCCGGCGTAGTAGCTAGCAGTCCAAGCGGCTTTGGTCCCGATCGCAAAAGTAAGAGATTTATTAGTGCCCGCAATGGACTCACCGGTGGACTCTAAAATGGCAGATGGCTTGTAACTAATCCTATACAGCCCCAAACTTGAGAAGCCAATATTAGCGTGCGAATGCGCATTCTCCTTCATGTAATAAATGTCATCAGAATCTATTCCATCAGAGGTCGCCATCCATTGGATCACACCACCTTGATATTGCCAAAGAGAGAACTGCGGATTGTTCGATGATCCAGCGTAAGTCATATCAATGAGTTCAAGAGTCATCCAAGGCTGAGCTACTGAAATCACTCTACTATCATTGGGAACATACGAGCGAAAAGTTCCTGTGGTTTGATCGTTACGGAAACCAGGCCAACTGTGGCCATTATCCGCAGCAGTAAATATCCAGATTGGGTCTCCGTCGGGAATGCCAGTGAAGTCGAAGCTGTTTGCATTGGGTTGAACATAACGATCTCCCTCAATTTCTTCTGGTACTACAGCATCGTGGTTAACAGGTATATCTCTTGCGTGAATACTGACTTCATCTGTTGGAGTCCGCGCATCAGGGTTATCCCATTCGCCATGTCTGAATTCGGAAATCCACTCGTTTGATTCAGTGGAGTAGTAGGTAGTGAAATCAATATGACCGATCAACAATCCCTGTGCTCCTAAACCGATCGTAGAGGCAAAAAGTAGCGCAAAAAATAGTAAGGGCCCTTGGTAGATTTCTCTCTTCATGAAGCTTATTATGGCTTGGCAAAGTTGTTTCCAGAATCAATGCGTGCTTTCATAACAGCAGCATCTACTTGCTCGACATGGCCATCGGCAAACAGGTAGTTAGCACTCCCCAAGGCTCGCATCGGAGTATTACCCCCACCAAAACGCCCCGGTGATATATCACGAACCACTGCCGACCATGAACCCCAACGATTGGAGTGGGTATGATCGTTTGCATCACCTATCCCCTGAGAGTCTGCGATAGTGAATGCCATTGGGACCTCAGCTGGGCTCTCAATTAGTGTTAAATTATTGCTTGGTCCTCCCATCGGTTGACCGAAAGGATCGATCTGGGGGACAAACAAAAAACTGTTTAAGATGTAGCTTGTGCCTCCTGCATCAAAGCGGTCATCTCCCTTGGGGTCAGCTGGGCATATTCTAACTTCGTCGCAATCACCCAAATAATCCGAAAGCGTGTAAATCCAAGATTGTCCAACGGCAGCGGTATGCGAAGTTTCTGGAAGCTTGTTGTCATTTGTCGCTGCATAAAGAAGTAAGGCGCATCCAATCTGTCGCATGTTGGAGGCGCACCTTGCCTGCTGCGCAGACTTCCTAACTTCCCCAAATGCAGGTATTAGTAATGTGCAAAGCACTGCAATTATGGCAACACCGGTTAACAGCTCCAAAAGAGTGAAACCTTGTGTTTTCTGTCGACTACACCTCATTTAGCGTAAGTAAGTTGCACTAAACTAACAAAACGCAATTTAATATTACAGATCATTTCTTTCATAAAGCGAGCGATCTAAAGAGTTGCAGATTAATTTCGAGTCGTTTGAATAAACATGTGACCGAAGATATTTCCAATAAGTTATTTGAAACAGCCATCGACCGTCTCAAGGCCAGCGGAGGACGCATGACAAAAAAACGCGAGGTTTTACTGGGCGCATTACTAACCTTTGACCGTCCGGCTTCGGCTGAAGAGATACGCGAAAGAGCCGAACTAACCCAGTCAGACCTCGTCACAGTTTACAGGAATCTCGAAACTTTTGAAAATATCGGGATGTTGCAACGCGTGCCTCTAGAAAATGGGACTCAACTTTTTGAATTAACTGCGCCAAACGAGCATTATCACCACCTAATCTGCCGAGAATGTCATAAGACCGAACGTCTTGACCTGTGCGTTAGCAAAGCAGTCATCGGCCAAGCAGAAGCGCATGGCTACACTCAGATTGCACACTTAATGGAAGTATACGGCGTCTGTGGTAAGTGCGAGGGCAGCTCCCGACAGGCATACGCCTAGTCGTGATCGTGACAGCAACTGCTCTTACGACATAATCGGAAATTTCGAATATGGGCACTCGCTAGAAAAACGCAGCCTATTGCATTTAACCAAACACCTGCTTGCAGGGGGATTGGCTCGGCAGATAGGTCCCGCGCGCAGGTTTCGCAATCTGCCGAAGAGACCGCAACATCCCCTTCACTTGCGTAACACACACGCTCTTGGATCAAAGCTAATAGTAGGATTGATAAGCCGATTGCGCTCAGTGCAAGCACCATACGATCCTTGTGGTTACGGCAACCCATGAAGATCGCAAAGACTGTAGTCGGCAAAACTAGGAAAATCATCCAGAGGTGGAAATCCTGATGCACGAAAAAGCTAGTCGCGATAATTGGAATCACCATGATCAAGACCGGGGTTAACAAACAGTGTATCGCACAAACCGCAGCCATCCCGATCGCGAGATGATCGAGCCAACCGTGGCGGCGGGGGTTACTAGCATTTATGATTTTCATACAATTATGAAGCTGTTTAGATGCTAGTTATCGTATTATTTGTATGGCCCTTTCAATAAATTTATGCGTTTGAACAACGACTCAGCATATAAAAATCCGAGCTTTAATAAAAGACCCTATCCAGAAATAAGCCTTTTGCCGGAGCCGTCACGATGCCGTGGGTCCTCTTTTTCGATTCAAGGATCTCGGCGATGTCGTCGGGCGTGAGGCGCCCTCGCCCGACGGCATAGAGTGCTCCAGCGATGCTGCGCACCATTCGGTAAAGAAAGCCACTACCCTCTGTATCTAAGCGGATATACTTTCCTCGCTGCTTGAGCTGTAAGCGACTTACAGTTTTTACCGGATTCGGGTCATTCTCTTTACCATGCGTCGCACTATAGGCGGAAAAATCGTGCGTGCCAAGGAGGCGATCCGCCGCTACTTGCATCTCCTCGAGGTCGAGTGGCAGATCGCGGCAGGCCCATACATAACGGTCATCGACGGGGTCAGCACGCCCCAAGTAATAATTATATAGGTAGCGCTTGCCCGATACAGAAAAGCGGGCATGAAAATCGTCGCTGACCGATTTGACGGACTTGATGCGGATCGATGTGGGCAAAATAGAATGAAGTGCGCGAACTAGTTTTTCCGGCTTATGCAACCACTCCGCATCAAAATGGAAGCACTGCCCACTCGCATGCACGCCCGCATCCGTCCGCCCGCTTCCATGCAACTGAAGCGGCAGATCAAAGACCTTTGTGAGTGCCGATTCGATGTGGTTCTGTACGGCACCGCCACCAGGCTGGCGTTGCCACCCATCGAAATCAGTGCCATCGTAGGCGCATGTGCATTTCCATCGCATAGAGCATGGACTCTTGCCAAAGCGCGAACGAATGCAAGGCTAGCCACGATGTATAATCTCGAACTCTGGCAATACTTGCTGCTGATCCTCAGCGCGTTTTTCCTTGGCCTGGGTAAGGGTGGACTTCCAGGCATAGGTAATTTAACAGTGATCTTGGCGGCGCTCGTACTTCCAGCCAAAGCATCGGTCGGCATCCTGCTGCCGATTTTAATCTCGGCAGATATCATCGCGGTGCTCGTTTACCGACGCCATACCGAGTGGCGCTACATTAGGAAACTCGCCCCCTGGGTGATCGTCGGTATCGTGATCGGCTACTTCGTCTTCAGCCGAGTGGACGATGCACAGGTGCGTTTCTTAATCGGCTTTATTTTACTTAGTATGACAGCCGTGCATTTTTATCGTAGATGGGAACACCTCAAGGCATCGGAGGACGACACACTTCCTGAGCACCTGGCATTTATTGGAAGCGCAGGGATGATTAGTGGCTTTGCTACGATGGTGGCCAATGCAGCTGGACCTGTCGCGGCACTCTATTTTATCGCTTCTGGGCTACCAAAATATGCCTACATCGGTACCGCAGCTTGGTTCTTCTTGTTAGTCAATCTTTTCAAAGTGCCCTTTATGGTACATTTAGAGATCATCAATTTCGCATCGCTGCGATTCAGTGCTAAGTTCATGATTTTCTCCGTACTCGGCGCCGTGATCGCGCCTTTTATTGTGCGACATATTAACCAAAAAGTCTTTGAATTTTTAATCTGGTTCTTTGTGATCGTGGGCGGCTTGAAACTTATTATTAATTAACATCATGGGTAATAAATCGACACGTAAACTCTGGGCGGCACACATCGCTCGAAGTGGGCACGAGGCCAAAGAAAGCGGGACGGCTAGCGGGACACTTGGCAAACAGTTCCGTGGGCGCGTTCTCGGGATAGACCCTAGCCTACGCGGTAGTGGCTTTGCCGTCCTCGACTACGGTAAGGACAACACGGCGCAGATAATTGAGGCCGCTACACTCAAACTGCACCGCAAGCTTTCGATGCCGGAATGTCTGGGCGCGATCGGCAAGCAGGTAGACGATTTTTTAAACCAGCACTCGGTCGATCACGTCGCAGTGGAACAGACGATTTATGTGCAAAACTTTCAGACTGCTCAAATTCTGGGGGCGGCTCGAGGGGCGGCGATTGCAGCGGCAGCAATGCGCGGTTTACCAATTTTCGAGTACGCTCCCTTGCGGGTAAAACAAGCGGTCGTGGGTAAAGGGCGGGCGAGTAAGGAGCAAGTCGCCCGCACCCTACACAATATCACAGGTATAGATTTTGAGCTGCGTTTTGACGAGTCTGATGCGGCGGCAGTGGCACTCTGTCACGCCTTTACATGGCGCGGAGAATAAGTATTTTTATCATATGTATACGAATACCAAACTACTTGGGTAGAACTAAATGAAGATCTTCATTTCTGGAGTGAGCTCAGGACTGGGCTATGGCCTAGCCAAAGTTTATCTAGCCATAGGCCACGAAGTCTATGGCTGCAGTCGCCGTAAGCCCGAAGATTTAGTTGATCAAGGGCTCCACTTCGCAGCAATCGACCTGGCCGACTCAATGGCTGGGCAGATCAACTTTTGTAAACTGGTTGATGGTATACTCCACTTCGATTTGGCCATCCTCAATGCAGGTAAGCTCGGACTAATCCGTGACATGAAGGAGGCATCGTTAGAGGATTTGCGTGAAACGATGGAGATTAACGTTTGGTCTAACAAGTGGCTGCTCGATTGCCTCTTTGCCGATGAACGAAGTGTCGAACAGGTTGTCGCCATTTCATCTGGCGCATCCCAATCAGGAAGTCGTGGCTGGAACGGATACAGTCTTTCAAAGTCAGCACTGAATATGCTGATCAAACTTTACGCGGGCGAGCGCTCTCAGACGCATTTTACATCACTGGCCCCAGGACTGATCGATACGGCCATGCAGGATTACCTGACAAGCCTACCCCAAGACCCACGTTATCGACCACTCGATATTCTAAAAGCAGCGAAAGGAACTGAGATCATGCCCGACGGGGAGACCTGCGCCCGAAGACTGATCGAAGCATTTCCAAAACTTTTGCATGTCGAGAGCGGAAGCTACGTAGACATCCGCAAGCTTTGAGGGGGTGCTAAAGCATCTCAATGTAATGCTTAAAAGCATACCAGCTCTCGCCATAATTCTGCAAGTGGAAGAGACATTCACCCCGCCAGTAGTAAAGATTCGGGCCCGGATTGTCCCCATCTAGCAGTCTATCTATAATTGGCAGTGCTCTTTCATAATCTCCTCTTTCCACAAGCATGTAGATGAGCGTAGTGCTCTTTACGGTGTCATTAGAGTCGACTTCAATCCCTCTCAAGAGCCTCGCGAAAGCGACCTCATCCTTTTGTATTTTGGGAAGTTTCGGCGCATCAACATTCTTACGAATCAGATCACTCGCCGCTCGGAAATCCGCCTGCTTATGAAGGGACAAAGACCTTAGCCACCAATTGTTATTAAGTGATTCCCCATGTTCGGAAATAAAGGCATTCGCCGAACTTAGATCACCATTGTTTAGCCAATTCTCGACAATTCTACTGCGTTGCGCTCGATCAAAAAAACTTAGCGATGGATTTTTTGAAAGCTCATAACTGATCTCACTAATTAGTTTCCCTCCCTTCAGGGAACTTATATACCGATAACGGAAGTGTGGATTGATTTCGGATAATCGAGCCATTTTTTCGCGCATCTCGCGGGATGCGGCCTGCTCAAGCATACGATCAAAAATAGAGTCCATATTCTCCATTTCACGTAGTAAAGTCTCGCGCCATGCCGAAATGGCCCTTCCTGAGTTGATGGGCAACCAAGCGATACCCTCCTCATAGCTAACCACACCTAGGATTGGCTCAACGAAACGAGCTCGCGTGAAATCGGCAGCCGCCGCCTCTTGGTCTCCACTATTCGAAAGAACCAATTCCGCACGCTGGAAATAAGCGCGCCAATCAAAAGGATAAAGCGCCAACCAATCATTGGTAACCGAGTTGGCAGTCATATAGTCCATAGCCGATATATGGCTTTGGACTTCTTCCTGATAGCGAGCCATCCGGATAGATGAGTGCCATGGTAAGTTAAAGACACCCGCTCCCAGCCACATTAACCCGAAAGCGATGAGTGTCACAGCAGGGATTCTCCAGAAAACGACCGGTAGGCTAATTTTAGGGCGATCACGACTAGGCAAAGCTAAGGCTGCGAAAAGAATGGCAAAGTAAACTGTTCCCGGACGATGCCCAGATACATCGACCAGTCCATGGAGTAAAAAGATGATCACCGCGACTAAGGCTAGGAGGCGAAAAGTCGCCCCACCGCCTTCCATCATACCACGGCAGCGCAAGGCAAAACCAATTAGAAATACGCTGAAAAACCCGATTGCAAGCAAGCCGCCCTCGGACGCCAACCATAACAAATCGCTTTGTGGATGCAAAATTGGCAGGTAGCTCTTAGAAGCCTCGCGATATTGGGGAAACACAGTCGAGAAAGAGCCCAAACCAAATCCACTGAGCGGCGCATCAAATATAAGTTTAGTAGTATCTTGAAAAATCTTTAGGTGCTCACCCTGATTGAATCGTGAGTCAGAGGTCGCAAAACTCGAGATGCGCTCCATCATGCGGTCACTGGTAAGCAAAATCATACTAAAGGCTATTATTGCTACAGGTAGACCGATCTTAAAGGGCCGAGGCCATGATCGGGCACGCATACTGATCAGAAGCCAGAGCCCGTTGCCGGCAAAATAAAGTAAGGCGCAGACAGGGGACCCAAGCAAGAAAAGGCCCCCTAGGCAAAGTGCACTCGCTGGTATACCCACAAGGGGTAGAGGGTTGCGAGTACGCATCCCCTCCATAGCATAGGTAAAGGTCACAATCCCCCCTAAGAGAAGGAGGTTGGCGGTCTGGCGAGGGCTAGGAAAAAAGCTAAATGCCTCTGCCTCTCCCACCCCTATAATGCGCGCACCGATCAAATTGCCCCAAACTACGGCCCCAGCGATGGCAGAAAGTAGTATCGACAAGCAGAAAAATAAGCAGCGACGACCCGCCAGATTGATCTTCCATTGTAAAGCCGCGTAAAGCCAAGCGAAACCAGCCAAAGTCATGAGCCAAGCCTCGAAACTAATCCAAGGCTGCACCGACAAACTCGAGGGTAGCTCCAATCCAAACGACTCGACCGCGTCTAGTCGCCAATCTGCCGTAGGCCAATAAAACTGCGGAACAAATGCAAGTAATAGACACGCTAGCAATCCAAGTACAGCGAGATCAACTAGCTTACCTAGACCGCGGCTAGGCGGATGAATCAATAAAGCTGTTCCAGATAGTATTAGCGCAAAGCCCAGCGCCGCCACATGATGACTACCTCTAAGGATTACCAATAAGAATACCCCACAAAATCCGATAAGAAACGCTTTGAAGACTGGAGACTCTCGTTTTATTTTTGGCAGCTGAATCAGGCCATGCGACCCGATCGGAGCCGACGCAAAAGAATTGGTCGGAGGGGGGCTCCGCCTTGACTTAGAATGGGTGTGAGACCTTTTGGATAAAGGTCCAGCTTGTCGTCGTTTCACCGAATTACGGCAATGCTTACCTGATCTGGGGGCCATCACGTCTCAAAAAATAAAAGAAATCTAAGCGCTAGATAGATGTATTTTATGCCCATAGCCAGTAAATCCTATCATTCGACTTAAAAGATGGCAAAAATAGTCAGAAGCTCATAGCCAGAGCGGGAACATCAAGTTAGATCATAAATAAATACTTCCAGCGGGTGATTAATTAAAGTATGAGAAAACAAGGCTCTCTCTTACTCCAGGGCTGCTTTTTCATGTCGACCTAATCAAGCCTGAGGCACTATATCTTTAATACTGACGCATGCCACCTCTAACAAAAAACGACCAAACCATATCTGGTATCCTCGAAAGGATCATCTACTTCAATGAGGAGAATGCCTACTGTGTGGCCGAAATGCAGGTGCCCGACAGCAAGCAACCCGTCACCATACTCGGTGCACTCCCTGGAGTGCAATGCGGTGAAACTCTCCAACTAAACGGCGAATGGACACGCCACCCTCAGCACGGTGATCAGTTTAAAGTCGCCCAGTTCAAATCTCAGCTCCCCGCCTCTGTACACGGTATTCGCAAATACCTTGGTAGCGGCCTCATCCACGGCATCGGAAAATCTTACGCCAAAAGAATCGTTGGTCATTTCGGAGCCGATACTCTAAAAGTCATCAGCGAGGATTCGGGTCGCCTCCACGAGATCCCTGGTATCGGTAAGCAACGGGCAAAATCTATCAAGGCTGCATGGGATGAGCAAAGCGCCGTACGCGATGTCATGATGTTTCTTCAGACCTATGGCATCACTCCTTCCCAATGCGTGCGCTTAGTCAAAAAATACGGAAGCGGAGCCAAGCGTATCCTTCTAGACGAGCCTTACCGACTCGCTGAAGACATCGAACGTATCGGCTTCAAAACTGCAGATAAGATCGCACTCAACCTTGGGTTTCCCACCAATTCTAAAGAGCGCATTGATGCAGGTATTATGCACACCATGCGCCAACTTGAAGACGAAGGCCACACCCTCGGGACAGAAACTATGATCCTTGAGCAGGCTACCCAACTGCTCTTGCTAGAACCTAGCCTAATCCAGCAGCGTATCAGCGCGCTCGACCAAGGCGAGCACCTCTACGGAATTCAGGCCTACGACCATAACCAAGAAAATCTTGGCGGCGCCTATCAACTACCCGCCACCGCAGGCGCAGAGAAACGCATCGCAGAAGCAATTGCTCGTATCTCCCAAACCGAATCAATTCTGCCATCAATCAAAGTCGATGCTGCAATCGAATGGGCCCAATCCCGGGCTGGTTTCAAACTCGCAGAACAACAAGCCGCTGCACTAAAAAATACTTTCGCGGCAAAAGTCTCCGTCATCACTGGCGGACCTGGCACTGGTAAGACCACAATCCTACGTGCCGTGGTCGACATCGTAAGCGCCAAGCGGGCCCGCCTTTGTCTCGCCTCCCCAACTGGTCGCGCTGCCCAGCGCCTAACCGAAGCCTCTGGAGCTGCAGCAAGCACCATTCACCGGCTCCTCAAGTATGACGCGCTTACGCGCAGCTTCACCCACAACGAAGAGAACCCCCTACCCTGTGATTTCCTTATTCTCGACGAAACAAGCATGCTCGACACACGACTCGCCGCGAGCCTCTTTCAAGCTATCCCGAGTGGCGCTCACCTACTCCTCGTTGGCGACGCTGACCAATTACCCTCCGTCGGCGAAGGTAATGTATTAGGTGACCTCATAGCCGCGCCGCCAGCAAAAGTCACACGGCTCGACACCATCTACCGACAAGGGAAAGAGAGCGGCATCGTCACCACCGCGCATGCGATCCTCAAGGGCGAGACGCATCCCAGCATGACCATTCGCAGCCTTCGCGACCTTGACCCGTCAAAGGACTTCACTTTCATCGAAGCCGAGCAACCTGAGCAGTGTTTGCAGGCAATCAAATATCTGGCCAAAGAGTACATCCCTAAATCGCACAACATCGACCCGACGCGAGATCTACAGGTGATGTCACCTATGCATCGGGGCAGCGGCGGTATCACCATTTTGAATACAGAGTTGCAGGAAGTACTCAACCCAAAGCCAAAGGCTGAATCACGCCTGCGCTCCGATCCCGACTACGCTCCCGCAACGCAAACCCACTTTCGCGAAAAGACCCGAAAACCCCTGCCTGTTGAGATCGAATACGGCAGTAGCACTTTTAGGATTGGCGATAAAGTCATCCAAATCCGCAATAATTACGATAAGAACGTTTGTAACGGTGACACTGGTATCATTAAAGCCATCGCCTCCGATAGCTCCGGAATCACGATCGAATTCGACGAACGCGTCGAATACACGAAGGGTGAACTATCAGAGATACAGCATGCATACGCCATCTCGATACATAAGAGCCAGGGCAGTGAATACCCAGTCGCCATCATCCCGCTCCTCAAGCAACACTTCCTGCTACTCCAGCGTAACCTAGTCTATACCGGCATCACCCGCGCACGGCGTAAAGTTTACATCGTTGGTTCACTCGACGCCTACGCGATGGCGATTAAAAACAACAAACAGCAAGTCCGCCGCACCCACTTACAAACCCGCCTACGCAGGGCCTGTGAGTGTCAAGACTCCGAGGCCAAAACCTGAATCTGACGAAGATCAAGTTTACCCGTTGCCAGCGTCGGAATGACTTCTACCCGCTTGATCTCTTTAGGTATCCACAAGTTCGCTAGCCCTGCGCCATTCAGTTTCTCTCGAACATTCTTGAGCTCCAAGTCCATTGCAGTCAAGAGCACTAGGACCTCGCCCTTTGCTTTATCGGGTCGGCCGGCCACCGCGATCATGGGCTGTTCCGCATCGAATAAATCATAGGCCTTGATTAAGGCATCTTCTACCGTGCCGTGCGGCACCATTTCTCCAGCGATCTTGGAAAAACGCGAAAGTCGCCCTTCGATAAATAAAAATCCATCCTCATCAAACCGTGCAAGATCGCCAGTAATAAACCATTCGCCCTGCTTCACTTCCGCGGTTCTTTTTGGCTCGCCTAGATAAGCTCTAAAAATGTTCGGTCCCTTTAGTATCAATAGGCCGACCTTGGTTACTTCGATATCTTTCATCGTGTTCGGATCTAAAATACGTGCAGCATGCCCAGGCATCATCCGGCCAACAGAGCCCCGGCGACTGCCTTCCGTCGAATTACCTGGGTAGTTTACGCCATCTGGTATCGAAGGCGTGTTTATACTAACCACTGGTGAGGTTTCCGTCAGACCATAGCCTTCCAAGTATACACTTCCAAAGCGCGCTTCCCAAGCGTCGGCAAAGCCTTCAGGGGTTTTCTCTGCACCTGCAACTACATATTTAAGCGAAGCCAACTGCTCGGGTTCGATGTGCTTCATGTAGGGTTTAAGGAATGTCGGTGTCCCAATAAGGATAGTAGCCGAGTCGGCCTTGATCGCTTCAGCGACTTTCTTCACTTCGAGCGGACTAGGCAGTGTGACCACGCTACAGCCTCGCAAGAGAGGATACCAAAGTGTCACGGTGAAACCAAAACTGTGAAAAATAGGAAGGTTCGCTATGACTTTTTCCGAGACGGGCAAGAGCCCTGTAGCATCGATCTGTGCGCAATTACCCAGAATGTTGCGATGTGTCAGTACGACGCCCTTAGGCTCGCCAGAACTGCCACTTGTAAAGAGCAAGCCAGCCTCAAGCTCACCGCCCTTGTTGGGAATCTTGAGGATCCTCGCGAGAAATTTTGCGGGGCACAAATGAATCCAGCAAATTAGCGCTAATGCTTTGACCTTGGGCATCGATTTCATCTCTTCGACGAGGTCAATGATACCACCCTCTGGCCACGGGAAATGAGGGATCTTATGCTGCACCCGCTCGCTTGTGAGCAAACAATCGACATCTGCTTTTTGCAGGCAAGTTGCCGCACTGGAAGGGCCCAAAGTAAAATTCAAATTTACAGGGACTTTGCCCGCGAGCACAACCGCTAGATTAGCAATATAAGCACCCAAGCCAGGTGGAAACAAAATGCCGACACGGGCCCTCGACGTCCAAACAGTCAAGCGCCGCGATAGCATGAAGGAAACGGCGAGCAAGAAACCGCTTTTCATCGGGCGACCTTGTAAGCCGCGGTCGACTATCAGCTCTTGGCGCGGGCGGCTCGCGAGCGAAATAAAACTCTCGTAGGCCAAGTGGCTTTTCAGCTTGGGTCGTTGCTGAAAGGCGACTTCATCAAGGTCTATCATACGGCTAATGAATCGTTTTCCATTATTTGCCTCAACTCTTTTCGAGCTATGACTCACTTAGACTTCTAATTCGGCTTCTCGAACTCTGAGCACCTCGAATAGCATCGCCTCTTTGATGGCTTCGAAGCCATCATCAGATACACAAGAAATAGGATAGACCTTGTCTTTAACCTTCTTCTGAAAGGCCTTAAGGTTTTCGGCTGCGTTCGGCTCATCCATTTTATTGGCGCAAATCAATTCGGGCTTACGCGCAAGGCTAGGCATGTAAAGCTTCAGCTCGCTTTTAAGCACGCGGTAGTCGCCGAGTGGATCACGCCCATCAGTACCTTCCATGTCGATCATGATGATAAGCACTTTACAACGCTCAACGTGCTTGAGGAAGCGGTGACCGAGACCTCGATTTTCACTCGCACCTTCGATTAAGCCAGGGATGTCAGCCACGGTGATACGTTCAAAATGCTCGGGAAATTCCAGCACCCCAACAGTAGGAAAAATCGTGGTGAACGGATAGGCGCCGGTCTTGGGGTGCGCATTTGTTATCATGTTGAGCAAAGTAGATTTACCCGCGTTGGGGAAACCGATCAGGCCAACATCGGCGATTGTCTTAATAATGAGGCGAAAGTCACCCTCCTCGCCAGGCTTTCCAAGAGTGAATTGTCTGGGTGCTTGATTGGTCGAGGATTTAAATTGCGCGTTACCCTTGCCTCCTACACCGCCCTCGAGAAGTAATACCTCGTCGCCGTGCTGAAGCACTTCAGCGATGGAGTCGCCTGAGTCGCGGTCCACGACGATAGTTCCGACAGGTAAGCGCAGAGTAATGTGCTCACCCTTGGCGCCGTGTTGGTCGCTACCGCGTCCCGGTTCACCATTTTTAGCTTTCCAGCCAGGCTTGAAGTGGAAGTCGGTCAAATCGGCGACATTCGTGTCGCCCACTATATAAACATTACCACCCATACCGCCGTCGCCACCATCGGGCCCACCCTTAGGCTCATATTTAGCACGGCGGAAGCTGAAACACCCATCGCCTCCTTTACCTGCCTTAAAACTGACTTTTACCTCATCGTAAAACATGACCTCTTTTCAGCCTAGTCTAAGTGCATTGCAAATCTAATTCCGCCTAAAGGACCAAGGCCACGATAAGCTAGCGCCTGAACTTTCGCAAAACATTCGACACTCCTCTCGATCAAGCTCGCACGCTAGGGCAATGCCTTTTGTATCGCCTGGCGAACTATATCATTGCTCAAACTCTGCGGCAGAATGGTCACTGCGCCGTCTGGAGTGTATAATAAGTAGAGCGGCACGCCAGAGCGCCCAAAGTTCTCGAGCGCTTCAGTGATGTCTGAGTCGTAACGTGTCCAGTCAGCCTCCAATGCGACGATGCCTTTTTCAATTAAAAGCGACTCCGTCGCATCGGTGCGGAGAGCGAACTTCTTATTCACCTGACAAATCAAACACCAGGTCGCTGTAAAATCGATGAAGACGGGGCGACCTTCGGCCAAGAGTTCGTCCACCCTTTCGGATGACCATGCGCTCCATTGTCTCGAACTGTCTGAAATGGGTCCCTGATTTACGTAATTAAGGGAAACCTCCTTAATCGACCTGACACCATAAAAAAGAGAGACTCCAAGTAAAAGAAGAGCCAGCAAGCGAGCGATCCATTGCGAGCGCAATGAACGGGAAGCAGCACCCCATCGTCCAAAAACCCACGCAGCGATGCTACTCAGCAGTATGACGACAAGCAAAATAAAGATCGCGTCGACGCCACCTTGCCGCCCGAGAACTAACGCAAGAAAGACAAACGCAGCCATCAACAAAAAGCCCATACCTTGCTTAAATGATTCCATCCAAAGGCCGGGCTTTGGTAAGAACGCTACTAGCTTTGGAAAGACCGATAGCACAAAGAAAGGTGAGGCCAGCCCCAGACCCATCATGCCATAGGTGAGAAGCCCGGTCGTTATATTGGCTTGCACTGCTAGCCCGCTCACCCCCGCGACAAGCGGCCCCATACACGGCGCTCCGACCACCGCCGCAAGTACTCCCATACCGAAAGAACCCAGCACATCTTTGCGCCTTGAAACTTTATTATCGGCACCGACGAGGCGACCTCCCAATTCAAAGACCCCCATTAAATTGAGGCCGAATAAGAAAAATACCACCGCTAGCACTACCACGAAACCAGGGCTCTGCAACTGGAAGCCCCAGCCAATACGTTCACCCAAGGCGCGCAGGCTAAAAAGCATCGCTGCCAGGGCAATAAAGCTGAGCACTACGCCAGCGGTGTAAGCCAAACCGTGCCGCAGCGCATCGCCCCGTGCCTGCCCCGCATGCTTCAAAAGCGAAAACACTTTAAGCGAGAGCACGGGCAAGACGCAGGGCATGATATTTAAAATTAAGCCGCCGAGATAGGCTAATGCTAAAATTCCAGGCATACCAAGCGCAAGCAAGCGCTGTTCAAAGCCGACAAGCTCAAGTTCAGTCAGGGTCGGAGGAAATGCTAACGGCTTGTCCACGATTTCCGCATTAAATTCCCAAGAGTCAGTGCCCGATTGAAGCACCCCAGAAATGGCCAATGGCTGATTCTCAAAAAATGGCGTATCTAAGGTGAGGCGTAGCTCCGTTCGGTTTGGTAACGGGCTGCTCCGTTCCTGCTTTGCACTCGGATCAACGAGGCCCTCCGTATCAAGATAAAGATAAAAATCTGCCGGCAGCGCCTCACCCTCAATCACAACGACAAGTGCCTCTTCTTCGAAATATGCTGTAGTCACCCAAGGCTGTGTTGCCTGCGCTTGGCGATTCCGCGCTTCAACGAAAGCAGTCGCTTGAGCGCTTGGTTCAGCTTTGCCCGCGACAGGTATCACTAGATCGAGCGAGGCCTCTCCTGGCAGACAGTTTTCTTTACAAATTAGCCAAAAGAGATCGGCGGTGATGGCCAACTCAGAGCCCACTTTTAAATCTTTAGGAGCCTGCATAGTGACGATGAAAACCGCCTCCTCTTCGTAGCCGTAATTCACCAGATCGCCCAGAAAGATTCGTTTCGGTGCTGGCCATTGTATTTCGCCAGCCACGATGTTTTCGGGCAGAGCCCAATCAACAACCGTAGCTAAACCACTGTCGCCTGGATTTTCCCAATAAATGTGCCAACCCTCCTCGAGATCGAAACGCACCGCGAGATCGAAGCTCTGCCCCGGCATGATGGCATCGTATTCGGAGATTAGCTCGACCGTCGCGTGGTCGGTTTGCACCAGCTTAGCAAGCGCAAGTGTGGGGAGTAAAAATTGCAAAAAAATTAATAATTGTGTCGTCAGATTCAACATGTAGAAAGAATGGATAGCAGTATTGAAAGTATTGTTCCAGATTAAGTGTAACTACCTGACTGTAAGTATTCTTCCCTATCAGAGATATTTAAAAGTGCAAAATTTGTCTTTCTACCTCTGTATCGCCTTGATACCGATCATGAGTTCTGCCTATGAACAAGCCTTTGCTAAAACCAATGTGGGTGAATTTGAGATCAAGGCTTTGCCCGCAGCTCGACTCATCGCGTGCCAGACAGACGCCACATACTTTGAGGACAACAACCGCCTTTTCCGCCCGCTCTTTCGATACATCTCTTCGCGCGATATCGCAATGACGACACCCGTTGAGGCAGAGATCAATCCTGGCGTAATGTATTTCTATATCGGCGCCGAAGTAAGTAACAACGTGCTGGATGCTACCGATGGCGTAAGCGTGCACGAATTACCAGAGCGCCTAGTCGCTAGTCTAGGTGTTCGCGGCGGCTACAGTGAGCATAACTTCAACAAGGCATCGGCCAAACTTAGTGCCTGGTTGCTCAAAAGTCCAGTTTACCAAGCCACAGGCATGGCTAGAGGCATCTTTTGGAATGGTCCGTTTATCCCAAGCTTTTTTAAGCGATTTGAAGTGCACATCCCCGTCCAGTTGGTGAAAGACTAATTCATGCCACTCGCCTACTCGATCATCGTCCCTGCCTACAATGAGGCGGCTGAACTACCAAGCACGCTGTCCTCGATTCGTGCGGCGATGGAGGCAGTTTCTCACGAGGGCGAGTGCATTGTCGTAGACAATAACTCGACCGACTCGACCTCTACCGTAGCCCAAGCACATGGTGCCGACCTTGTCGTGCAAGAGCCGATCAACCAGATAGCTCGAGCTCGCAACGCGGGGGCGACAAAAGCGAGCGGTAGCTTCCTTATCTTTATTGATGCGGATACACGTATCCAGCCCCAACTACTGGCTGATGCGCTCCACAGACTCGAACAAACGTCCTGCGTGGGAGGCGGCTCCGTGATCAAATTTGAAAGTGAAGTTGGCGTCATCGGGCGCATAGGTATAGGGGCATGGGAGCACATTTCTAAGTTCGCTCGTATCGCAGCAGGCAGTTTTATCTTTTGTCGCCGCGAAGCCTTTGAGGCTGTGGGAGGCTACGACGAGTCGCTTTATGCCAGCGAAGAAGTCCGTTTCTCTCGCCTGATCAAAAAATGGGGTAAATCGAATGGCCTTGGCTTTGTAATTCTAGACAATGCACCAGCTCTCACCTCCGCCCGTAAACTTAACTGGTATAGCGGACCGCAGATACTTGGGTGGATGGCACTGATGATACTCATGCCCGTTGCCGTACGCTCGCGCAAACTTTGTAGCTTTTGGTATGACCGCCCAAAGGAGGTTTAGCCATCTCAATACTTGCCCCTAGGTTACAGCTCGCCATAGTATGTGTCTTTCAAGCCTTCGGGTGAATCAGCACCAGAAAATTTATTTATAGAACATGCTCTACGACCGCCCTTACATGCGCCAGTCCTCATCGGGAGGTGTTCCACAGAAGGCTTCGATGGTGACGACTCTTATGGTCATAACGATTTCGGTGTTTGTATTACAGCAAGTCATGAATGCATTCTTCCCCGACGCTGGCGGTCGTGAAAACAGTTTTTTAACTGATTGGTTCGCCCTGAGTGGTCAAAACTTCCGTGAGTTGAAAGTATGGACGATTCTCAGCTACGGCTTACTTCACAGTTCTGCAGGGTTTTATCACATACTAGGCAACATGCTGGGCCTCTTCTTCATTGGGCGAATGGTTGAGCCTCTAATCGGACGCGAACGTTTTCTGGGTTTATATGTGACTGGCTCGCTAATCGGTGGCGCGGTTTACTTGCTCTTGCATTTTAACGATCCCGCGCTAGGGCAAATCAACGGCGAGCCAGTCTTCCAAAGCATGGTCGGCGCTTCTGCATCGCTCATGGCAATCCTAGCTTTCTTCTGTTTAATTTATCCCGAGCGTCCGATCACCTTGCTACTCTTTTTTGTCATCCCCGTCACGATGAAGCCGAAGTGGATATTCTGGGGCATGCTAGCCATTTCCACAGGAGGCATTTTATTCTACGAGCTGCCCAACAAGTCCTACGTAGCCCACTCGGCCCACCTTGGCGGCATGTTT
Source organism: Puniceicoccaceae bacterium (assembly GCA_022448605.1). GTDB lineage: Bacteria > Verrucomicrobiota > Verrucomicrobiia > Opitutales > Coraliomargaritaceae > Thalassobacterium. The sequence continues at coordinate 103,780 of JAKVCM010000001.1, forward strand.
GCTGGCATCCTCTACTATCGCTACTTCCATAATCGCTCTTTCAGCTTTTTCGGCTCGGGCAGCACCCAGACCACAGTCGAGCAGCCGGCATGGTTTAAGCGCCGCAAGAAGAACGAGCAACACATGAGCTATAAGGTCAACCGCGGTAAACGCAATGAGTTGCAGATCGAGGTAGACCGAATACTCGATAAAATTAACGCCACTGGCTTTGGCTCCCTCACCGACAGTGAGAAACAAACGCTCGACCGCGCTAAAGATATTTTGAGCCGCTAAATCCAGCGCTATTTTAAATGCCCGACAATACCTCTACATCACGTATGAATAAACCAGTCTTCCGGATCGCACTTGTTGTGGCAGGCGCACTCGCATTTGCTCTCTCGACAAACGCCAAGCTAGACCCTTCTTATGAGATGGCGTCACAGACGCGCTGGGTCGTCAATACAATCAACGCTCGCCACTACCTGCGCGGCACGATGGAACAGCTCGACGGCGCTGAAATGGTCGAAGCCTACATCGCCTCCTTCGACTACGGACGCATCTACTTTACCCGCCCCGAGGTCGACGATTTTATCTTTCGCTTCGCCGACGCAATGGAGGAGTTCTTGCAAAAGGGCAACCTCTACGCCGCCTTCGAAGTCTATAAAAGCTTCAAGGCAAAGGCTGAAGCGCGCACTGAATGGGCGTTTGCCCGCCTGAAGCAAGACTTTGACTTCACCGTCGATGAAACCTTTACCCCAGATCGCCGCGATGCGGAGTGGCCGGCGACTTCCGAAGAGGCTGAAGCACTCTGGCTACGGCGCTTAAAATATGAGCTACTCAACGAAATGCTCTCACTTGCATCCGAGGGCAAAGAAGAGAGCGACGCTTCGCACTCGGCAAGCAATACCAACAATCTAGATCCCGACCTAGGCGAGGACGAAGATGCATTCGACCCTACGAGGCTACTCCGCTTGATCGAAGACAAATCATTCTACACTGAGACAGTCGACGCAGCTCGCGAAAAAATCCGCCGTCGCTACGAGCGTAACTTAAACCATACCGTCGCCCGAGAAGCCCCCGAGGTGCAGGAGTCTTTCATCAATGCGATGACACAACTTTTCGATCCGCACTCCACCTTCCTCTCCTCCGACACACTTGAGAGCTTCAATTCCGCAGTGCAAAACTCTTTTGTTGGTATCGGCGCTCTCCTTGAGGACGACGATGGTATTTGTACGATCAAAGAAATTCTTCCTGGTGGCCCCGCCGAGCGCTCGCGTCTACTTAAAGCAGAAGACCAAATCTTAGGGGTCGCTCAAGGCGACGAGGAGTTTGATGACGTTGTCGATATGCAACTGCGCTACATCGTACGCAAGATTAAGGGAAAGAAAGGCACCACCGTTCGTCTTCTTATCCGCCCAGGTGAAGCGGCTGATCCGTCCGTTCGCAAGATCGTCCCCATCGTGCGGGGTGAGGTCAAACTCACCGCCAACCTAGCCACAGGTAAGTTGATCAACGTCCCCGCTGGCAACAACAAAACCGTGCCCGTTGGCGTGATTGAGCTACCCTCCTTTTATGGTAACATCGGCGCAGGCAGCACCCTCACCACTACGACAGACGACGTGTCCGAATTGATCAAGAAATTAAACACTGCCGGTGCTGAAGGTATAATTCTCGATCTCCGAATGAATGGTGGTGGTCTTCTCAGCGAGGCTGTTCGCCTAACGGGTCTCTTCATCCCGATTGGCCCAGTCGTGCAAGTGCGCGACAGCTCAGGGCGCAAAGAAATCCTATCTGACCGAGATCCTAGTATGCTCTGGGATGGCCCACTCATTGTATTGACTTCACGCTTCAGTGCATCCGCTTCCGAGATTGTCGCTGGTGCACTAAAAGATCACGCCCGCGCACTGATCGTCGGCAATAGCTCCACCCACGGCAAAGGCACCGTGCAAGAAGTCTACCACATGAACAATCGCATGCCCTACTCCTTTTTCAGTAATATAGAAAAGCAAGCCCGCACCGTCGCTTCTAAGATCACGATCAAACAATTCTACCTGCCCGACGGCAGCTCAACTCAAGTCAAAGGCGTGCCTTCTGATATAGTTCTCCCATCAGTTAATGAGTTCCTTCCCATCGGCGAGGACGACCTGCCGCACGCATTGCCATGGGGTGAAGTCGAAGCTGTTGATTGGATAAACGATTGGGTGAAGCTGAAAGTAGATAGCCCAGAGCGCCCAGAGCTCATGGCCGCACTCGTCGATGCCAGCCAAGCGCGCCAGGAGTCACTCGAAGAATTCCAGTTTTTGAGAAAACAAATCAAATGGCGTAAGAAGCGTTACGACGAGAAAGCTATCTCGATCAGTTTAGAGAATCGTATACAACGCAAAATTAACGAGAAGGCTTACATCGATGAACTCGACGACATTTACGAGGCTTTGGGCGAGAACGACTACGTTACGGAAGAGTTCCTCCTTAAGGTAACCGAAGATCAAGACGCGCTTTCCAAGGAAATCCTCTCGGAATCAATTAATGAAAAAGCTGGTTCGACCATCGGGGAAATAAGCACAAATACGCTTGGTAAGGAGATCGAAGAAATGAGCGAAAAGGAAGAGGAACCCGTCTACGACATCTACCTCCGTGAAAGTGCCCGCATTATGACCGACTGGGTGCGAGCGCTAGAAAAACCCAAGGCAGCAAACTACTTGTAAGATGCAACACTACCCTGAGTGCTTAGCGACCATGTTATAGAAATCTACAAAGAGGGCATCTGCATCGTTAGGCCCCGGCGCTGCCTCAGGATGATACTGCACGGAAAATACCGGCTTATCTTTAAGGCGAAGGCCTTCCACGGTGTGATCGTTTAAGTTGATCTCGGTTACGATGGCTCCAGCCTTTTCTAGCTCTTCACGGGTCGAAGCGAAGCCATGATTCTGCGCAGTGATAGAGACCTTACCCGTTTCCAAATTTTTGACAGGCTGATTGCCGCCGCGGTGGCCAAACTTGAGCTTAAAAGTCTTCGCGCCCAGTGCATGGGTTATAATCTGATGCCCAAGGCAAATGCCAAAAGTCGGGTAATCTTCGATCAATTCTTTTACCGTGGCATGCGCGTAATGCACCGCGCCAGGGTCACCGGGGCCATTGGAGAGAAATACTGCATCTGGCTTGAAGGCATTAATCTCAGCCGCGACTGTGCTTGCAGGGAAGACATGCACGTCGAATCCATGATGCTGCAGCTTACGGTAGATGGACAGCTTCCCGCCAAAATCAAGCGCAGCCACCGTGAAGCGTGGCTTCTTAATCCTGTCATCTTTCGTTCTAAGGTCTGTGCCGACCACCGTGAAGGGGGTCGATTGCTTCATTTTAGGATCCCAGCGGTAGGACTCCTTCGCTGTCACTTCCTTTACAAAATCCACTCCAATGAGACCGCCAAATTCTCTAGCTCTTTTGATCGCTTCCTCCTCGGTAATCTCCTCGGTTGAGATACAAGCTTTGAGTGCCCCGGAAACACGGAGCTTCTTGGTGATGGCGCGGGTATCCACCCCTTCGACGCCTGGGATACCCGCTCCCTTGAGGTAGTCTTGGATAGAAATATTACTACGCCAGTTGCTTGCCACAGGACTGACTTCACGGACAATGAAACCCTTAAGCTTAGGGCCATCCGATTCCACGTCGTCGGGACAGATGCCGTAATTGCCAATTTGCACGGCCGTCATGCTCACAATTTGCGAGAAATAGGAAGGGTCCGTTAAAATCTCTTGGTAGCCCGTCATGCTGGTGTTAAAACAAGCTTCACCTGCGTTGGTCGCGACAGCGCCAAAGGCGCTTCCACGAAAAACAGTCCCGTCTTCAAATGCTATCAATCCTGTGCGAGTCGTTTGAGCCATCTTAGCGCAGGAGCCAAACGAGAATTTCGCGCCATGCAAATCAAAATGATCAACCTAGCAGTTCACTTAGTTGCGCATTCACTGCGCTGGCAGCTTCTTGATCGATCCAGTAGATCATATCACGGCACTTTTTCTGATTCGAAATGAAGCCTGCTTGCCGAAGAATACGTAAATGATGCGATGTGGCCGGCTGGGAGAGGCTAATTTGTTCAGCTATTTTTGAAACATTGCAGGCCTTATGGCAGACCGGTTCATTTGGCAAGAGTCGCAATATTTGTAAACGCACGGGATCACCCAGTGCCCAGAGCTGTTTAGCGAGTTCTGAAATATCTTCATCTGCATTGATCGATGGCATTGACTTATTTAAGTATATAGATATATCAACAGGTCAACTGCCGAAGATTCACTTCTCCACCTCATAGATGTATCCAGACGACTCACTCGAAAACTGGCACCAAGGCCAAGGCATTTGGGAGGATTTGCCTGCAGATGACTGGAATAGTTGGAAGTGGCAACTAAGGAACCGCATTTCCAAACTAGAGCAATTGGAGCAGCTCATGGAACTAACTGCGGAAGAACGTGCAGGCTGTCTTTTTGCAAAGGATAAGCTGGCGATGGCCATTACTCCCTATTTTTTTAACCTGGTTAACCGAGAGGATCCCAGTTGCCCTCTGCGCAGACAAGTCATACCTCGCTCAGGCGAAATGCAAACCGCGCCCGAGGAAATGCTCGACCCTGTGGGTGAAGAAAACACCAAGCCCGTCGATGGCATCGTCCATCGCTACCCAGACCGCGTGCTCTTTCTGGTCACAGATCGTTGCGCCGCCTACTGTCGTTACTGCACCCGTAGTCGACTAGTTTCTAATGCACAGGACTACAACTTCCATCCAGAGTTTGAAAGCGGCCTCGAATACATCCGCAAACACCCGGAAATCCGCGACGTTCTCTTGAGTGGGGGCGACCCACTGCTCCTTTCGGATCGCAAGATCGACTACCTGCTAGGCGAACTGCGCAAAGTCCCCCACGTCGAATTTGTCCGCATTGGTTCGCGCATACCAGTCTTCCTTCCACAACGGATTACGCCAGAGCTCTGCGAAATCTTTAAAAGGCACGGCCCAATCTGGATGAGCATACACGTCAACCATCCCAATGAGTGCACGCAAACCCTGCGTAAGGCATGCGAGCAACTAACTTACGCAGGAGTGCCAATTGGCAATCAGTCTGTTCTCCTACGTAATGTGAACGATAATGCGCAAGTCATGCAATCGCTCATACATCGCCTGCTGATGATGCGCGTGCGACCTTACTACCTTTATCAATGTGACCTAATTACAGGTAGCGCACACTTACGCGCGGATCCAAGGAAAGGTATTGAGATCATCCGAAGCCTACGTGGCCACACAACAGGCTACTCGATCCCGCAATTCGTGATCGATGCCCCAGGTGGCGGCGGTAAGATTCCAATCAATCCTGACTACGTGAAAGAAATCACCGACCAGGCCATAGTAATGCGTAACTTCAGTGGTGATGAGTATCGTTATCCGCTGACTCGGGGAGCTCAGATCGAAAAAGACCCAAACGCTACTGAACTGGAAACCATTCTCGTATAGAGTGTCGGGTCTACCCATGCGAGGCCCATCAAAGGTCAGCATAACAATAGCTTTTGGCACAACCTTACACGTCAAGCTATTATCATTGATGGAATGAGGTTTATTGAGGCAAATATTCTAAACTAGATTACAGTGCCAAAATACGCATTTCTTAGGTAAATAAAATATTGAGATTTTCCCGAGTAAATTGCGTCTCCACAATTCGGATACAGACTCTCTATTCTCTAAAAATACAAAACAAGGGCATTGCGCCACTGCTCGTCGTCTTTAGAGTTAGTAATACCCACATCGCTGTCATAGCTTTTGTTATAGGAGAACTCAAAACCTAAAAGATCTGTCAGGCGTATGCGTATTGTAGCAGTTAATACGTAATTGAACTGATCCGAATCTTCTGGATCCCAATAATAATTAAACTTCTGAATAACAGAGGTCCGCTTAAGTGGGCGCCAAGTCGCTTCTTGGAAAATATTAGCTAATGGATACTGACCAACCCGCGCATCTTCAAAGTCGGCCTCAAGCTCCTCAATGCCCCCGCCTCCACCAAAGATAAGTTTTAAACGATTTGAAGGCCTATATTCATAACCAATGCCCGCACTGACTTGAACTTCACGATCAATCCCTTTGACTCGATCAGCACGATATCCGAGCGCATTTTGGGTAAACCAGTTTTCGACGAAGGAACGGCGATAAATAAACTCTGCGTCGTATTTATCCGTAGACTTGAACTCTGTGCCATTTGTTCGTTCGGTCTGACGATATGTGTACGAACCAGAGAAGCGGTAAAAGTTAGGGCTCTGCTTTGGATCGATCTCCAGTTTGCCCCTTGTGTAAGCTTCTTTCCACTTTCGATTACCTTGGCTCAAGTTCATGCCTAGGCGCATGTTACCCGACCAGTAATTGGGCGCTTTAAATTTCAGGAATTTGTCGATGATTTTTCGTTCCTCAGTTATTAATTCCCTTTTGTTCTCTGAATCTTCTAAATTCTTGGGCTTACCTTGGGCCACAGTTGTCGTCTCGCCGACCAGCGGCTTCAGAGCCTTCGCCTTTATTGAGATGACTCGGGCGCGCGGCACCTTGATTTCACCCAAGAGTGGAGAGCGCAACATAAGCGTGACTGGGGACGATTCCGGCAGGATCTCGCCAATGAGCTGATCGCCAGTGTCTAGAGCGACAACAGAAAGGGCAGTATTGGCTGAAGCCGGAATAAAAATAAATAGGGGTAAAAGTACGAGCAGAAGCTTTCTCATAAAGCAGTTTCAGAGTATCGTTGTTCGCGAATCACGGTGATCTCAATCGAGCCGGGATAGTTCAATTGCTCTTCGATACGCTGGCGAATTGTGTGTGCTAGCTGGCGTGCTTCTTCGTCGCTAACGGCATTTGGTTCAACAATGACTCGCACCTCACGACCAGCTTTTACTGCGTAGGCTTCGCTCACACCAGGCAAGGCGGAAGCAATCTCTTCGATGCTTCGTACGCGTTGGATAAAACCATCCACCGAAGAGGCACGGGCACCAGGGCGCACGGCAGAGAGAGCGTCAGCGACCATCACAAGTCCTGCATAAGCGCTCTCCGCTGATACTTCTTGGTGGTGCGCGGCGACTGCATTGACCACGCGCGCATCTTCGCCGTGTTGCTTAATGATTTTCGCACCGACGATTGCGTGACTATCCTCATATTCTTCATCAGCTGCTTTACCGAGATCGTGAAAAAGCCCTGCGCGCTTGGCGATTATTGGGTCTAGGCCAATTTCTGATGCAATGAGCGCGCAAAGATTCGCCACCTCAACCGAATGCGCTAGTGTATTTTGGTTGTTTGATAGCCTGTAGTGAAGCTTGCCTAAAAATGCCACTACCTCGGGGTGAACATCGTGTAGACGCAGTTTGCGCAAGGCTCCTTCGCCCAAATCAATAATGTTAGCATGCATCTCCTCTTCGGCTTTGACAACCTCATCTTCGATGCTAGAGGGATGAATCCGTCCATCACGTAGAAGAGCGTCCAGCGCAATACGAGCAATCTCTCGACGCACAGGATTAAAGCAAGAGATGAGAACTGAGTCCGGCGTCTCATCAATCATTAGTGTCGTGCCAGTTGCATGCTCGAATGTGCGAATGTTACGACCTTCGCGACCGATGATACGGCCTTTCATCTCATCGCTAGGCAAGTTGACTACGGTTGCGGTGGCATCATTCATGGGCTGACTGGTAATGCGCTGCATGGCGGCCAGCAGGATGCGCCTAGCCTCATCAGCAACATCAGCTTCAGCACGTTTTAGCTTAGTGCGGCGTAGATCACGGATCTCTTGCTCGCACTCTTCCTCAGTAGCCTTGATAAGGAGATTTTGGACTTCGCGTCGCTCCACATCAAGTTGTGTGCTAAAGGTCTCTTCTCTACGAGCAGATCGACGTTTTGTGGCAATGTATAACAGTAGCATGCCGATTAAGGCACCTATAATTCCCCCCAAAATATGGTCAAATTTCATACACGTGTTTAATGATCGCTAACTATCGAAGCGGGGTTCTTGTCCGAAAGTTTGTTTATTTAAGCTTAGCACTGCGAGGGGACAGATGCCTTCAGTATCTAAAGACTATGTGTAAGTCACCCACGATATCAAGGGAAACTTGCCATAGGCGAGAGCACGCCAAGGCAATAAGATAGCCTATGTAGAACCGCCCTTGTCATCAAACAAATCTAGATTACGCTTTTTCCTTTCCCCAAAGTCATTCTCTATTATCTATACTTTCTTAAGGTGCATCCTGCAGCAGCAGGATGTATCCTCAAATCATTATGACCCTTTTCCAGGCCACCCTCGCTACCGGCATTTCATTATTCGCTTTTGGCGCTCACTTTCTCTGGCACGGCATGCGCTCAGCTAAAAGCGTGCAAGCATTTCCCCGCTCGCAGGCGGCCGCTTACATACTACTCGGGTCCGCAGCCTTCTGGTTTCTTTGCAAAATCACCCAACTAGGCCCCGCTGACTTTGGACAATACAAAAACCTGCTTTTCATACTGTTCCTTGTCGTGACTATTGGCTCTTTCATCTTTGTGCCCGACTTCCTTGCCGTGCGCGGATTGGCTGCCATCATATTACTCACCGCAGGCGCGTTGCTTGATGTGGGCTACATGCAATACGGTACTGCTTTAGTCCTTAAGGCCTTTGTATATCTCGCCATCATCATCGCACTTATCCTCGGCGCAAACCCCTACAAGCTACGCGACTTCTTCGAGTGGCTTTATAAAAAAGAAGCTCGCCCACGCGTTTTTGGTGCCGTTTTCGTAGTTTACGGTCTCATTCTCACAGGCGTAGCTTTCACCTATTAATGCTTAAGCAAAAAAGCGGTTTTCTTTTCATCGTATCGGGTCCCGCCGGTATCGGTAAAACTACTGTCTGCGACCAAATGCTTAAGGAAATAGCTGGCGTCGAGCGAGCCGTTACTTCGACGACGAGGGAACCGCGGCGCGGCGAAATCGACACTGTCGATTACTACTTTTTCGACCACGACACCTTCCAGGCGAAAATTGACGCTGGTGCGTTTTACGAATACGCCCAAGTACATAACCAACTCTACGGCACCCTCAAAAGTGAAGTACAAGGCAAACTTGCCAATGGGATCGACCTTTTACTCAATATAGATGTGCAAGGTGCCGCCCAAATGCGTGAGACCGCGCAAAACGACCCCCTACTCAAGGGCAAAGTCATCACTATTTTCATTATGCCCCCTACGATCGAGGTTCTAGCTGCTCGCTTACGCGGACGCGGCACCGACGCCGAAGACGAGATTCAACGCCGCATGGCGGTCGCCGTCGAGGAAATGCAGCTCAGCAAATACTACGACCACAAGATAGTCAGTGCTACTCGCGAAGAAGACCTCGCTGCATTGGTGGCCATCTACAAAAGCACTCGTTAGCTTCAAGACAACCGCATGAAGCACATGCCCTGACTGTTCTACAACCTGTGCAACGGAGGCCTCGCAAGCTGCAGCAGCAAGTTATTCCCACGTAAATCGACATAGAGCGGAGCGTCTTTAGCTTCGGTAAGGACAATGGCGCTACCAATCGGACAATTTAGAATCGGCGAGAGGGTCCCAGAGAGTACTTTGCCGACGGGCTCACCCGCCTCGTCAATAACTGGAGTCCCTTCGCGAGCAATGCGGCGACCCTCGAGCTTAAAATGGACGACGCGACGCGGGACACCCCTTTCCTTCTGTTCGGTCAGAGCGTTTTTACCAATGAAATCGGGTTTGTTTAGCTTGACCGTCCAATCGAGGCTAGCCTCAAATGGCGAGATGCTATCGCTGATTTCGTGGCTGTAGAGCGGGAGTCCTGCTTCAAGGCGTAGACTGTCTCGCGCGCCTAGTCCACAGAGTTTGACCCCGTAGGCCGCACCTTTAGCTAAAACCTGTTTAGCCAAAGACTCCGCCGCCTTTGGCGAGCTGTAGATCTCGAATCCATCCTCACCGGTGTAGCCAGTGCGAGCGATGCGAACCTTTTCGCCACCAAATGAAAACAAACAATGCCAAAAGTGCTTAAGGTTTTTGACCTCCCCCAGGCCCATTGCCGTAAGGATCGCTTCGGACTTGGGACCTTGAAGCGCTAGTAGTGCGTATTCATCGGAATGATCCTCAATCTCAACCTCAAAGCTCCAACGCTCGGCTTGCTTAAGAAACCAGCCAAAATCCTTCTCGATATTACTCGCGTTGACGCAGACAAGAAATTCGTCGTTTGCCTTGCGGTAGATGATCAAATCGTCGACTACTGTACCATCGCTATTACACATGGGGGAGTAGACCGCCTTACCGACAGGTGCATTGGCGACAGCATTGACTACGAGCCGATCCAGAAAGAGAGCGGCATCACTACCAAAAACATGAAACTCGCCCATATGACTCACATCGAAGAGGCCTGCCGCGTTGCGCACCGCTTTATGCTCTTCTAGGATACTCGTGTATTGCACGGGCATATTCCACCCCCCAAAAGCGACGAAACGTGCCCCCTGTTGGGCATGAAAATCGTGAAGGGGTATCCGTAAAGCGCCAACCATAGTTGAAATTAATCTTTTAAAAAAATGAAAGTGTCTAGTTTTTCGCAAAGAAACTTGCGAACATGATCGGGACGGCTTGACTCACAATCATCGTATTTGCGAGCGGCACAAGTCTTGATCGTTTGTTTTACAGCATCTTTTTAAACACAGTTATGCCAAATACATTAGCCGATCAGCGTGAGCACGCACGCCACTACATACCTGCCAGCGAGACTGATATCCGCGCTATGCTAGGCGTCGTCGGCAAGGAGCGCCTTGACGATCTTTTTGACCACATCCCGGAAGATGTGCGCTTTGCAGAAGCCGCCAACTTACCAGAAGAGCTTAATTACGATGAACTTAAAGCGAAACTTACCGAGATCGCATCGAATAACCGTATAGGCACTAGCTTTCTAGGTGATGGCGTGCCTGACTTCGTCCCCTCGCCTGTGGTGGGACCGATCTGCGACATTCGCAACCTGACTACGGCCTACACACCCTATCAGCCGGAGCTAAGCCAGGGCACTCTCCTCGCACACTGGATCTATCAATGCTCAATGGCGCGCCTGACTGGATTCGAGGCGGTCAATGCCTCGCTTTACGATCGCTCCACATCAATCTACGAAGGTATTTGTGCTGCACTCCGCATGTGCCGTGGCAAAAGCGCAGCCATCATTGCCGAAACACTCTATCCAGGCGACCTTGAAGTGCTCGTGACCCTCGCTATAGGCACCGAAATCGAACTGATCCACGTGCCTGCAGATGCCGAGACGGGCTTAATCGATCGCAAAGCACTTGAAGCGATCGCCAACGAAACCGCTGACAGACTCGCTGCAATCGTCTTCCCTCAGGTCAACACCTTTGGCCTAATTGAAGACGTTGACTCACTAGCCGACTTTGCGGCCGAACGTGAACTCAAAGCCATTGCTGTGATTGACCCCCTACTTTTAGCGCCCGGTGGGCTCAAAGCCCCCTGCGACTTTGGAGAGAATGGTGCCGACATCATCGTAGGCGAAGCCCACCACCTTGCGCTCGCGCCCAATTTCGGTGGCCCCGGCCTCGGCCTTTTTGGTGTTCGTTTCAGCAGTAAAGATCGTAACGGTGTGCGCACGGCACCAGGCCGATTCATAGGGAAAGCAAAAGATAGCTCGGGCCGCGAGTGCCGTGTCGGCGTGCTTTCGACTCGCGAGCAGCATATCCGTAAAGACAAGGCCACTTCAAACATCTGTTCCAACCAAGCCTTTATCGCCACCCTAGTCGGCGCGGCGCTCCTTCATCGCGGAGACGAAGGCATAGGGCAAATCTTGCTCAAGCTTCGTAAGAAATTAGAGTCCGCTGTCGCGCAATTGACCCGCTTCGAAGGCGTCGAGCTGGCATTTCCTAACTCGGTAAGTTATCATGAAGTGACTTTTGCCCTCTCGAAGCCTACCAAGACAGTCATCGGCGCTGCTAGAGAATCAGGCGTCCTCGCAGGTGTCGATGCATCTAAACGCATTGCAGGCGGGCGTCAGCTATTAAAACTCTCTTTTTCTAATCGCGATCAGCCGCTCGATGACCTCTTGGCTGCTTTTGAATCGGTCTTCGGCAGCCCACATAACGACCCGCAATCAATCCCTAGGCTTTCCGCAACACAGAGACGCCAAGTCGCCCCTGGTCTACCGAGCTACAGCGCCGAAGAAGTCATTGCCTACTATAAAAAACTAGGCCACTTGAACGTCAGTCCCGACGACGGTTGTTATCCCTTGGGCTCCTGCACGATGAAATATAATCCGAAGGTCAATGACTGGGCGGCAGGCCTGCCCGGTTTTACGGATCTTCACCCGCAAGCCCCAGTCGAAGATTCACAGGGCTGTCTCATGTTGCTTCACGAGATTCAAGAATGGTTCAAGGGCATCACCGGCTTACCTGGAGTCACCACCCAACCGCTCGCTGGGGCACAGGGAGAGCTCGTCGGCCTCAAGCTCTTCCAAGCGTACCACCGCAACAAGTGCGAAACCCGTGACATTATTCTAATCCCACGCTCAGCGCATGGCACTAACTTTGCCACGGCTACCATGGCTGGATTCTGCGGCAAACAGGGTAAGATCGTCTATCTCGAAGCCGATAACGAGGGCCGCGTCTTAAACGAAGACCTCGACTTGCGCATTGAAGAATACGGCGAGCGCATTGCTGGCGTTATGATCACTAACCCCAACACCTCGGGTATATTCGAGAGCTCTTTTAAACAAATCGCCGAAAAGATACATGCCCTCGGCGGCCTCGTTTACATGGACGGTGCTAATATGAATGCCATCGCTGGATGGATCGACCTCAATGCGCTCGGCGTCGATGCGGTACATAATAATCTACACAAGACCTGGACAATACCCCATGGCGGAGGTGGCCCTGGCGATGCTATCGTAGCCGTTAGTGAAAAACTAATCCCTTTTCTTCCTGGTTATCAAATCGAGTTTGACGGCGAGTGCTACACTCCCGTTAAACCCGAAAAAAGCATCGGCTCTTTTCATCGCCACTGGGGTAACTTTGCACATAAGGTGCGCTGTTACGCCTATTTGCTCCGCCTCGGCCGCGAGGGCGTGCGCCGCATGTCGTCCATTGCCGTGCTCAGCGCCCGCTACCTTCACGAGCAGCTGCGCGAAGACTACGCCACGCTGCCCATAGGCTCCGACGCCGAACCGCGCATGCACGAGTTTATTCTTACCTTAAAAACCGAAGACTTCGCCGCCCTCGAAAGTGTCGGTTTGCGCAAGACCGACGCCGCACCACGAATCGGCAAGCTCTTTCTCGACTTCGGTTTTCACGCGCCGACCGTTGCTTGGCCAGAGCCACTCGGCCTCATGATTGAACCGACCGAAAGCTATAGTAAAGCCGAACTAGACCGTTTTGCCGAAGCCGTCAAAGCGATCCTTCGGCTAATTAAAGAGCACCCGCAAGCCCTTATCAGTGCGCCTCACTTTACCTGCATCGACCGAGTTGAAGAAGTAGAAGCGAACCGCGATGTGTGCCTTTCTGAATCGCTGAAAACCTTACCCCCACTCAACGTAGCCCGCATACACTCCAGCGAACTGGCAAAAATGGCAGTTAGCGAGATCTATACAAAGATCGTTGAGGTCATTAAATTACCTGTCGCTTAAAGACTCGCCCTCGCTGAAGTACGGGCTTTGCTTTAAGGCATGGGATCCGAAATCATTTTTATCGTTGCTTTGATCATCGCTGTGGTAGCGATCTATTGGATCGTCTTAAAAAGCTCGGCTGAAAAAATCGCTACCCAGTATCAGCTTCTGGCTGAACGCTTTGGACTAGAGCTCAACCAGTCAACAGTAAAAATGAGAGGTTTTATCCGTTCCGAACCTTCGGTCTTCGGAACTTATCGAGGTCGAGAGATGTCTATTTCAGTCCCAGGAAAGGGTCTACAAAATACCCGCCAAATAGAGAGTGTACTCAAGCTAGAGCTCAAAAGCAGCCAACTGAGTGCTCAACTAACCGCTGCTGGCCCAATGGGGGGACTACGTCAGCGCGATAGCGGCGGCCAAGCTCGCTGGAAGAGCGGCGACGAGCGATTTGATCACAAGGTCGACGTTCGTACTGATCAAGGCGGGGCGCTCGCCGCAATACTTACTGAAGAGCGCCGCAAATGGCTCACAGATACTTTGAAAAAGTCTAAAGCGACACTCTACTTAGGCGGTGGTAATCTAGCCTATGCCAGACTAGGCCTGATCGCGAATGAAGCCATTCGAAAAGATTTTGAAGCAGCTGCTGAATTTTTATGTGATTTAGCTGAATCGATAGAGGCCTAAATCACCCTAACAATTATTGAACCGCTCATCTATTCAATATAAGTTAGGCGACTAGTAGCATGACTTTGAAGTCAAATGCCTATTCGGCTGGCTCGCTTATAGCTATATTATCTTCTGATTCCGCTGTAATGATAGGCTCCTTCTCTGGGCGAGGCAGTGTCTTAACGGAGAGTTTGAGTCGTTCTTCGCCCCGATAAACTTCTACAGGGGTAAATTGATTTGCCCTCGTGAAAAAGAAAGCTCCAGGCACGTCGAAGACGTCCTCAATCGAGCGTCCCGCAATCGAAGTAAGTCGGTCGTCTTTTTTTAGGCCCGCCTGCGCAGCTGGAGCATCTGCAAGCACATTCGAAATGTAGACTCCATTACTATCGTCCGCATGTAGCTTGGTTGCCACCTCAAACCCCATCCATCCGTGAATAATATGGCCGGAAAACATAAGGTCGTCGCGTACGCGCACAAGCGCATCGACTGGTAGTGAGAAAGAGCCTTTTAGCTCGGCGATTGAGGCAACTGACATGCCAATAAAGCGACCATTCAAATCAAGTATTGGGCAACCTCCCTGTCCTCCATCGACAGGAATCGAAGTTCGTATATAGCTAGTTGGAAAAACTTTATTCCCAAATTTTTTCTCCACACCCGTGAAAAGACCCATCACTGGCGTAGGCTCGAAATCAAGCGGCGTCGTAATCGCGATCGCGATCGAACCCACCGGGGGCGATGCCTGCGCCGCATCAAGCTTAATAATCGAAAATTCTTTCGGCGGCTCCAATACTTGAAGCACCGAGACATTTGTCAGTCGATCATGACCAACAGACTCAGTCGCATATGACTTCCCCTCGTGCTCGATCCAGACTCGGTCTGCTCCAGCCGCACGACTCGCACTCACCAGGACGTGGCCTTCTTTGCTAATAAAAAACCCCGTACCGACTCGCAACATGACTTGTTGCTTCCCGTCTACCTCGTCACCTGCATATGCCGCCTTAACTCTAACGATCGCCCCCTTATTTTGCTCGTAGACCTCGAGGAGTCGCTCCTGTAAAGCCAGCGCATCGGAACCATAAGCCGAGGCTACAATAGCAAAAAAGGTAATCCAAACAAAACAGATGCGCATCGCAGTTGTTACAACTATCAGGAAAGTTTGCCGTCTAGTAAACTAAAGTAATCGCCAGACCTGTGCCGGCGAGTGATACTGAATCCATCGCGTAAACGTCGCGGTCGTATGATGCAAGTTCGAAGCTGTCGGGGGAATACTCATTCGCGTAGCCAGAATCTGTGATCGAACCTGAGATCGCATCAATCTGGTAATCGGGAATGAGATTAGAGTCTAAATCTGAAATAGCAGCAGCAACTGAAGGCGCAGAATTAACAAGGTCTAATGCATTTTTTTGGAGAGCTAAATACGCTGCATTTGCTGCATTTGCTCCATTTGCTCGTGCCGAATCGACTAGAGCAGGTCGCATGACCATCAAAGCAAGAAATACGGCGGCGGCACCGACCGCGGCAGTCTGTGCAATACGCCCAGAAACGCCACGAAGCACTTGCGCGTACCAAGGGTCCTTCTTAACCAGAGTTTGCAGCATACGCTGGTGCAACTCACGATCAAATGTGTTCCAAAAAACCTCGCGAGGGCGCTCTGCACGCTTAAGGCGAAGCAAATCTTCGACTTTCACTTCTTTTTCATGGGAGTTGTTTGTATCTGCCATATACTGTGCTGGTAAGTAAGGAACCGAACGTTAATTAAGTGATGTAGTCTTGTAGGTAAGACTGGAGTTGTTGCTTGGCGTAGTGGAGACGAGAGCGAACTGTCCCAATGGAAGTTTTGGTAATTTCCGCGATCTGAGCGTGCTCTAAAGCTTCAATTTCATGTAAAATAACAACAGTTCTATGCCTAAGAGACAATTTTTGGAGTGCATCGTTCAATTTTTCCTGTAATTCGCTGACTAATGCACCCTTTTCCGAGCGATTCTTGGCGGTCAAACGCTCAAATATCTCAGAATTCGACACTTCTTCATCAATCTTTTCGTAGCTGATGAAGCGACGGCGATTGCGCTTCTTGAGAAAAGTCATCGTATGGTTGATCGCGATGCGGTAGATCCACGTAAAGAACGAGGACTTACCTCTAAACCGTGCGATTGCTTGAAAAGCTTTGATAAAAGTTTCTTGGGTGAGGTCTGAAGCATCCTCACGGTTACTAGTCATATTATAAATGACCGAAAATATGTGCTCGCGATACTTCTGGACTAACTGGTCAAAAGCACCCACATTACCGGCTTGCACTTTCCGGACGACTGCCCAGTCAAGATCGCGATCAGTGAGAATTTTCTCCTGCGCAGGAAAGATCGTTTTGGTGACTGAACCTGAGTTTGCCATTTTAAGTCTATATTCAAAGAGATTAGTTAGAAAAAGCAAAGCCTATTCCATTCTCAGTTCGAACGCAAAATTGTTCTTTTAAGTCAGTGAAAGATTAATTCACAGGCGAAAAAGACCCGCCACTTCTTTCGAAATGACGGGTCATAAGACTGGCGATAACCTACTCTCGCACCCCAGCGTGGGGGCACTACCATCGGCGGTTGAGGGCTTAACGAGCGTGTTCGAGATGGGGACGTGTGTTTCCCCTCACCTATACTCACCAGATTGGTTACGCCTTAGGACACTATACGGTTATCGCGCGCACAGGCCATCGTAGGCAGAAATTATTACAGTCATCGTCATAACGCATGGAGATACATTATAATCTACGCGCTTAGTAAAAATACTCATTTTAAATGAGAAACATAGCAGACAAACACAATCGAGTAATTAGTACCGCTCTGCTTAATGTATTACTACACTTACACATGCGGCCTATCAACCAGGTGGTCTTCCTGGACTCTCAAGGGAAATCTTATCTTAGGAATCGCTTGGCGCTTAGATGCTTTCAGCGCTTATCGG
>JAKVCM010000010.1 GCA_022448605.1 Puniceicoccaceae bacterium
ACTATGGACGCCAGCGCAATGGTGATCGCCGCTGAGAGCATGACAGATCAGGATAGCGTTGTCCTTGGCCGCATTAAGATGTCCGTAAGTCTCATAGCGGAGTGTCAGCTCAGGGAGCTTGCCCCCCGAGACGAATTCGAACGTCTCTTTGGAAACAAAATCCTGATACTCGACGAATCCGACTTCTCCCTCCTCGGGAATGATCGGCGCTTGTTCGGAATCATTCATGAAAGTATTTTCTTAGGCCTGATAGCGGTATAGTGAGTGCGCAAGCAAATCCAGTTTAAAAGGAGTCATGACTACTTCTGCCTCAATATATAACTTGCTTAGCATGATCCAATGGCGCCTCAAGTCACCACTACTTGGCTGAACGAAAGGTCACGGCCTTCAGATTGTTATCAAGGCGGATATCGTCTTCGACCTTCTTGGGCATGACGCGAGCGGCGAGGCTGAGCGTTTCGTCACTGTCCAGTGAGGGTATCTGAGTAAATACTTTACGCGTGGTCGTCTGTCCAGGTCCAAGAGAACCAAGGATAAAGCTGATGGGCTCGGCCTCACCAACGAAGATTTCGAGCTGAGCATCACTGAACCACTTGGTACCACGATTCTGGACGGTGACTTCAATCGGCATAGTATTACCAGGCTGGGCACTGGGCTGAAGGTAAATGTCGGCTAGCGCAACATCGAGTAGATTAGGTGTGGCGCGCTCGCGTAAGCGATCCCAATCAACGATTCCAGCACCGTAGACTGGATCAGCCCTTGGCGCGCCTTGGTCGTTGAGGTAGCGCTTTAGTGCCTCTACCGCTTGTTTGGGCGACAATGCGTCATCACCAGAGATAAGCGAAGCGAGCGTAGCACTCACAAAGGGCGCAGCAGCAGAGGTGCCGGAAAATAGTGAGGTGCCTCTGTCTTCTTTAGCTGTTAGTATTCCAACGCCAGGAGCGGCAAAGTCAATTTCCTTGGATTGATTTGAAAAGAGCGCATGTTGCCCACCCGCATCCACCGCGGTTACTGCAAGCACTTGCGGATAAGCTGCAGGATATGGCATCCGATTATAGCCGTCATTACCCGCGGCAGCGACCATGATTACGCCACGATCTTCGGCATATTCGATGGCTTGACGAAGCAGTGCTGCATCTTGATAGACACCAAGGCTCATATTGATAATCTGCGCGCCGTGATCGACCGCTTGCACGATACCCTGAGCCACATCGTAGCTGTTACCTAAGCCTTCATCATCTAGGACGCGAACAACAAATAGCTCGGCAGCGGGGGCTATACCCTCGCGACCAGTGATGATCGAGGCAACCGAAGTGCCATGCGCCGCACCGCGCCCAGCCACGCCAACACCAACTAAATCGATAGGCATGATATGAACATGATCAAACTGTGAGTGCGCTTGGATGCCCGAATCGAGAATGGCCACTATAACTCCCTCGCCCTGCCCGGCGACGATGCCACCTGTAATAGCACGGGCAGAGAGACCATAATGGCGAAGATTGGCGAGCGCTTCGGGATCAATTTCTACGGGCGGCAAGGGGCGCTCGATTTGGTAAGTGTAGCTAGCACGGGCAGCGGACTGAGCTAAATCTGCCTGGAGCAAAGCGCGCTCAGGAATACGCAGGGCGAGTAGCTCATCTATCCGGCCGAGTGGTGAGATACCGGCATCAGCGAGCATTTTGATATAAGCGAGGTAGTCTTGTTGCTCGTCAAAGTGAAAAACTATTTCGCCCGGGATTGCATTGCTTGGATAGTCGAGCTCTTGGATCCCAGTTTGTTCACTCGACCTAGAAGGGAAATCGGAATTCGCTTGAGCCGCCAGATCACTCGCCTCAAGTTCTGTTTTGACATCCGCCTCTGAAAAGAAAGATAAAAAGCGCTCAGTCGATAGAAAAAATCCGATGAGTGCCCCAAAAAGAGCTAGACCTAAGAGTATCCATGGCAAACGGTGGGATTTCATGGTCCCTTTTTACTAGACTCCGTCCCCAGAAAGACAACCGTCTTTATAAATAACAAAAGATGCGAATCTTATGCCTACAGCATGTATCGTTTGAGGCGCCTACCGAACTGGTAGACTGGGCACTAACCCTTAGGCACCCTCTCCGTAGCCACACGGTCTACAAGTATCGGGTTCTGCCAAGCATCAAAGACTTCGGCTGCCTGTTTGTCATATGTGGCCATATGGATATCCACAAAGATGCCAAGTATCCTTGGCTTTCACCAGAAAAGATGTTCATCCGTGAGGCGATTGTGAGGGGCAAATACGCAATCGGTTTCTACCTTACAGGACAATTAATTACATGAATAATTCGATCACAGAAATCGAGGTGATCGACTGGGAGCTGACCGACTACGCCGACGCTTTCGAGCAGCAAAAGTTGCGCGTCGAACAACGTCGGACGGGCGAGTGCGGCGACTCTCTTATTTTTACCGAGCATACACCTGTCTACACCATGGGCATGCGCAAAGACTCAGAACAGAACCTACTTTGGACTGAAGCTGAGTGTTCACGGAAGGGCATTGCTGTCTACAAATCCAACCGAGGAGGCGACATCACCTATCACGGACCCGGTCAAATCGTAGGCTACCCCATCCTCTCGCTCGCCCACCGCAAAGATCTCCACGCTTACCTACGAGATCTCGAAGAGGTGATCATCCGCACCCTCGCCATTTACGGTTTGGTCGCCGCCCGCCGCAAAGATCACACTGGTATCTGGCTAAACAATGAACGGAAGATCTGCGCCATCGGTGTAGCCGTGCGCTCATGGGTCACTTATCACGGCTTCGCACTCAATGTCTGCCCCAACATGGCGCACTTTGACGGCATTGTGCCCTGTGGGATCATTGACGGCAGTGTAACTTCACTTGATAACGAGCTAGATGAGGCAGTCGACATAGCAGACTTAAAAGCACGATTAGCAGTTGAATTTAAACAAGTTTTTAGGAACAGTCCTTGATTAGATGGATATACGAAAACCAGATTGGCTCCGAGCCAAACTACCCACCAGCCCCGAATATAAAGCCGTGCGCGAGATCGTCGATAGCAACGATCTGCATACCGTCTGTAAGAGTGCCCAATGTCCAAACATGGGCGAGTGCTGGTCGCGAGGGACAGCCACCGTCATGATTCTGGGTAACATTTGTACACGTTCCTGCACCTTTTGCGCTATCCAAACTGGTCGACCAACCGAACTCGATATTGGTGAACCCGCCCGAGTGGCCGAATCCATAGCCCGAATGAACCTCAAGCACGCCGTAATAACTTCCGTCGCCCGCGACGATTTGAAAGACGGCGGAGCCTCAGTCTGGGCGGCTACAATCCGCGCCATCCACCATCGCATGCCCGAATGCGCCGTCGAAGTACTCACCGCCGACTTTCGCGGCCAACAGGAATACCTTGACCTGGTGCTCGACGCCTGCCCCGATATTTTCAACCACAACCTCGAAACGGTCAAACGCCTCCAACGTCCGATCCGTAAAACCGCGCGCTATGACCGCTCCCTCTGGGTATTGGAACACGCCAAATCGCGCGGTTTCATTACAAAATCCGGCATTATGCTCGGCATAGGCGAAAAGGAACAGGAGATCAAAGAAGTGCTCAGCGACATGGTTAAAGTAGGCGTCGACGTGCTCACTATCGGCCAGTATCTACAACCCTCCAAACAGCACGCCACGATCGACCGCTGGGTCACCCCCGAGGAATTTGCACATTGGAAAGAATACGCCCTAGGGATCGGCTTCGGTGCCTGCGAGTCCGGCCCAATGATACGTTCCTCCTATCACGCCGAGGAACAGTCCGATATGTTCGACGTCCGCGCCCGCCGTCACAGAATGCTAGCTGGGCAGGCAGAGCAAAAAAAGGAAGCACTGACTGGGGTGTAGAATTTAAGCAACGCAGTTGATAGGTAAGTTCTCGAGATGCTGAATACTCATTACATACTTAGAGAATTCAACATTCAAGGCTATCCAGACCAAGGCACAAGCACTGGCTGAAGTGTAGAGTGACCGTAGTGACAAACTTCCAGCTTGTTGAATGCCCGTGCCGCAGTTCGAAATCTGGTCGCTCCATGAGTATGGTTCAAAATTGAAGACTATCCAGCCAGCTAACGAATTTATTCAACAAGACAATTCACTCACCCTGCCCAATATATGTTGAATTTCGAAATAAATTTCCATAACACTCAAAACAAGGTACACCAAACAAACTCATACGGTATAAACTCAACAATGAATATCATAATCATACGGCTACTAAAAGCTAGCAAAGGAAAAACAAAATGAAACCGAAACAACTCCGCGAGTGGCTTTTCCAGAACGGCCAAGAAGACCAATGGTGGGTGTGCATTGATACTGTCACAGAGGAATCGCCTCTAACTGTAGCGGAGATCGAAGATAAAATCGCATCCGGAGATTATGTAACGGTGCAAGCATTGCACGTTTCGCAATCAGAGATGAACAATCCACCTTGGATCGATGTTGAGATGCCATCGATTCAATCGCCACGAATGAGAAGCCCAATTAATTCCCCGACAATAGCGGCAGCTTCTTTACAAAAACCACGAGAGACTCTAGGAATATTCATCTTATTGTTGCCACTAATTTCTGCAATGCTGATGTTTTACTGGGTTGGTAGCATGAACATGTTTCAGAATCCTGGATCGACCCTCTCTATGCTTGGCATCGGCACGGTTATAGCTACTGGAATACTCATAGGGATAGAAGCGTCTCAGCTAGGCATTGGTATCGACTCAGATAAGGACAAGAAAGGTCGGAAGAAGGTTGGACCGATAGGCTGGGTAGTCTTCACCCTACTGGTTTGGATTATCGCATTTCCCGCCTACCTTGGATATCGATCGCACTACGGAGCGAAAAACATGTTAGTTGGAGGCATTGCTGTTGCACTCATATTCCTTGCTGCTTTTTTATATATAGAAGTTTCGATTGCGGAGCGTGCTGACGAGATTCGTCGGAGCTTTCAAGACATTGAGGATGCTTTCCAATAGCATAATAAACTCAAAAGCTAACAATAAGGTACTGGACGACCGCCTAACCGCCATGATTTCAAAAGTTTTCATTAACTACAGCATTTAAGCCACAGTCGGAAGTAGGCTGCCGACAGCCGAGTCTATCCTTCGACGTTATCCGAGCAATAGAAGTATGGGATTCGGCAAGGAAACTACAACGAAGAGCGGCACACTGAAATTCACATCGAGCTCGTAGGCTCCGACTGATTCCAGTCTTCATCTTCTTCAAAGTCCTTTAACTTATAATTAAAAATAGGTAACAAACAAATCAGGCCAATGCAGGTGACGAAAAGAATAGCCATACCTGTCACATCGTGCACCGTACCGATATCACCGATCAATGGAAGCACCCAGTGTTCGTCGATGGCTTGCGAGCCATGGTAATAGGCCCATAGTGTCAGGAAAATACTTCGGATCAAATTAGTCAGCACCGCAAAAAGCATGGCCGCTGCAACCAAGAGAATTTTTTTCCAAAAACGATCCAGAAAGACCGAGGCAAGGAAGGATCCAGCAAAGAGACAAGCGGTGAGCGAACGGATGCCAGAGCAGGCCTCTTCGACGCCTACTTGACCTTCGGGCAAGATGAGGACGTTGCCTTCCCGCTCCAGCTCGTAGCCAAGAAAATCAAAAGAGTTAAATACAGCAATAGTTACCTTAGTCAGCAAAAAGACGCGGATCTGCGTCTCAGCCACAGAAACTAGTGGCGCCGAAATCATCCAAATCAAAGCAGGAAAAAGAAAGAGCGCGGTCAGCGCAAAGCGATGCTTGAGCGGCATGGCCTGGCCATCGACACGCTGTTTGGAAAAGATAAAGACAGTACTTAGCGCGAGCCCAGCGAGACTAGCTGCGATAGCGAGTGAGGCTGGATTTTGCGGTCCTGTCGTCGCGCGCAAGAGCGCACCAATCGTGAAAAGGCAAACCGAGGCAGCGAAGACAGCTACCGCCACCCATTCAAAAAGAGAAGTTAACGCATTACGCTCGACTTGAACTGGCGCGGGCTGACCCGGCGCGTGACCTACGAAGAGATAGCTCCGTATGGCAGGCCAGCGATCATAAAGAACATAACCAGCAAATAGCGGCACAAGGTAGCCAAAGCTATAATCTTCTCGATTCCCCCACCAATAAAACTGATCCCAGGCAGTGTATAGAGCGAAACCGACGATCAGGCAAAAGGCCGCAATTTGTTCTGGCAGGATGCTCTTGAAGTTTTGGGATTTGGGTGCTGTCGTCACGGGGTCGAACAAGCGATATGCTTGGATTAGGAGATGAGATAAAACTTAAAGATTTGCTTCGCCTAAGCTCCAAAGCAACACCGAAAAGGACCTTTTAAGGCCCTGAATTTACCATCGACGCGGGCTTTTAGGGACTCTAACATACACAGCTCTTTTTATGGACGAATCCATACCTACACAGACATCTACACAGCTCCCTTCCTCGATGGAGCGGCTCCACGCCTATTGGCGCATGCCCTACATCCTTGCGTCCAAAAACCCAGAAGAAAATGGCAATCCATTCATTCATATTACAGAGACAGGCGATGACGCAAAGGAGTATATTCTCCATCGCGGCTTACACAATTACATCGTAATGAACCGCCATCCCTATAACGCAGGTCATCTACTCGTCTTGCCCTTTCGCGAAGTAGCCCGACTTGAGGATCTCAGTAATGAAGAACGCCACGAGTTAATAGACCTCGTAGTAGAGGCACAAAACATCCTAAACCGCGCCCTCCAACCTGATGGTTTCAATACCGGATTTAACTTTGGCGATGCCGCTGGCGCAGGTATTCCATGCCATTTACATTGTCACGTCGTGCCACGTTGGAACGGCGACACTAACTTTATGCCAGTCATCGGCAATACTCGTGTCCTTCCAGACTCGATGGACGCCATGTGGCAGCGCCTCCACGCCTGCGTTGAAGCCTAGGTTTAAAAGTATGCCTTCAGAGACGATCCACTTTACCAGCGCCCGTCAACTAAGCCTGCTCTATGCAGACGACGAACGTAATCTTGAAGAAGCCGAGGACAGCCTGGGCGTTAGCATAGCAAGTCGCGACGACTGGGTAACCGTTGAGGGCAAAATCGAGCCTATCGCTAAGTTAAAAGCGGTCTTCGAACTGCTAGAGGCCGCCCGAGCGCAAGGGCTTCGCATTCGCAGCTCCGACTTCCACTACACCCTACGCTGCGTGGCCGAGGGCAAGGCCGACGAGCTGCGCGAGATTTACCGACACCCCCTCGTTATAAAACTCAAGCGACAAAGCGTAGTGCCCAAGACACTCAATCAAAAACGTTACTTGGAAGCGATCGACGCGCATCCAATCACCTTCGGCATCGGTCCTGCTGGTACGGGCAAAACCTACTTAGCCATGGCTATGGCGCTGCGCGAATTACTCGAAGGCCGCGTCGAACGGATCATTCTGACCCGCCCCGCAGTTGAAGCAGGCGAAGCGCTCGGCTTTCTTCCTGGTGAGCTGCAGGAGAAAATCTTACCCTACCTAACACCACTCTACGACGCCATGAACGACATGATCGGCAAGGAGCAAACCATGCGGCTAGTCGAGCGCGGGATCGTTGAGATAGCGCCGCTCGCCTACATGCGCGGTCGCACCCTCGCTAATGCATTCGTCGTGCTCGATGAAGCACAAAATACCACTCACGAACAAATGATGATGTTTCTCACCCGCCTCGGTGACGGCAGTCGCATGGTAGTGACGGGCGACATCACCCAAACCGACCTACCGCGCAACAAACAATCTGGCCTTAAGGAGGCCACCCGCGTGCTCAAAGACATCGATCGCATCCGCCTCTTTTACTTCGATGGCCAAGACGTCGTCCGCCATCCGCTCGTGCAAGACATCATTAACGCTTACGCAATAGCTTAATCTAACCTTCGGCGGCTAAAGCTCGTCAATAAACCATTTCCATATGGCTTTTTTCACTAAAAAAAACAATAAAAAGCGTAAGTTAAAAGACGGCCCCAGTAGCACTCGTAAAGATGCCGGCCGCGGCAAAGAGTCGAAAAGCTCTCACTTTTTCGAGACCGGTCAGTTGATAGAGGTCAG
This sequence comes from Puniceicoccaceae bacterium, assembly GCA_022448605.1. GTDB lineage: Bacteria > Verrucomicrobiota > Verrucomicrobiia > Opitutales > Coraliomargaritaceae > Thalassobacterium. Next base: position 8,086 of record JAKVCM010000010.1, read on the forward strand.
CCTCTTTCTGCTTTTTTCAGCACTCATTATAACTATCTGCTACCTCGGACAAAAACCGAAAGGACCCCGCATCATCCTCAATCAGGCGGCACAGACACGAGTCGTTTCCGAGTTCCAATTTCAATACGAAAGCGAAGTGATGGCTGAGGCGAAAGCGGTAGCAGCGCGCGCACAAGTGCCACCTGTTTTCCAGCGTACCTTCGAACCCTTTGAAAACTTTCGTCAGTTTATCAATGAGCTCAACTTAAGTATCGCAAAGAACCAAATCGACTACGAAGAAGAGGGCCGTGAGGTTCTGCAAGCCGAGCTCCTAAAAACCGCAACGACACTGATTGAGTCGAGACAGTTAGCAGTTGAGGCCGAGTCCATTTCCAACCTTACAAAGCAGACCAAACCCAAGGAACGATCCGCGCTTTTCAACGACGCACTCTCCCTACTCAAAGAAATCTACGAGGATGGTATCTACTCAGATAAGAGCTCCGAGTCAGCAGGGCCACAGGTCACCGTCATTCAACTCGTTGATGAGGATGGCCGCTACAATCTACCAGACGCTCGCTCTTTAGCCGATGCGCTTGTTGCGCTACGCGTTAAGATCAATTCACTCTCTGGCAATTCCGCAACGGCGCGCGCGCTCTTCGACATCTTCCGTGGAGGCCTTGAGCCAAACCTTCTCTACAGCGCGATCGGCACCAATCGGGCGATCCAGCGAGCCCTCGACCAACTAGAACCTAGCGTGATCAATTTCAAAGAAGGTGACACCTTGATCGAACCAGGAACCATGATTAAAGAAGCCGACATAGAGCGCATTGCAGCCTATCGACAGGTCGAGCTAGACCGCCGCGGCAACTCGCTTATCTTCAATCAACTCTTCATTGAGCGACTCATGTTGACTACGATCCTCCTGATCGCCGTATATATTTACCTTAAACAAGGCCTGCACGGACTGCAAAATCGAAACCGAGCCATCGCTATCACCGCCGTCAGTATTCTGCTCAATTTGTTAATTATTCGGATAATCATGGAGATCGGCGAAAGTGCGCTGATTAATAGCCGACCTTCGCTCAGCATGTTACCCTACGTAGCACCTTACGCGCTCGCACCGATTATCGTGGCCGTGCTCGTGGGAGGTGCTCCCGCTGTGCTCTCAGCACTGATCGTTGCAGTCGTCTTTGGCATCATTCAAAACAATTCAGTCGAGTTTATCCTGATAGCTTTTCTGTCAGGCGTCGTTGGTGCCTATGTATCGACCAATATACGTAAGCGCTCAAAACTTGTCCGCTCAGGACTGCTGGCTGGCGCGACAGCTGCTATCGCTGCTGCGGCCATAGGTTTCCTCAATGGCTTCTCCTTTGGCATCGTCGGCCAGCAGACACTCGTCGCCCTGGTCGTTGGCTTGCTCACAGGCATTCTGGCCGTCGGCTTGCTACCCGTCTTCGAGCAGCTATTTAAGATCACCACCGAGATTACACTGCTTGAGCTGACCGACTTCAACCACCCCCTCCTGCGCCGTATGCAGATGGAAGCACCCGGCACCTATCATCACAGTCTCATGGTGGCCAACCTCTCCGAAAATGCCGCTGCAGCCATCGGCGCGAGCCCCCTACTCTGCCGCGTCTGTTGCCTCTTCCACGACATTGGTAAATTAGTTAAGCCCGAATATTTCACCGAAAATCAACGCGACGGCGTGAACCCGCACGATGAGAAGAATCCCTCGATGAGCGCCCTCGTGATTAAAGCACACGTCAAAGAGGGCGTCGAAATGGCGCGCAAGGAAAAATTGCCCCGCGTGATCATCAACGTCATTCGTCAGCATCACGGCACAACCCTAATTCAATATTTTTACTACCAAGCAAACGAGCGCGCCAAAGTAAAACAAGATGGCACCCTCCAACCCTTCCCCGAAAAGGCGAGCGCTAAGGGCAAGAAGAAGGCAAAAGAGACAATCAAGGTCGAAGAGAGCACTTACCGCTACGACGGGCCAAAACCCGCGTTTAAAGAGAGCGCCATCATCTTCTTCGCCGACAGCGTCGAGGCCGCCAGCCGTACTCTGAAGAAAGTCACGCAGCCTAACGTAGAGGAGTTAGTCGAGCGCATTTTCAAAGATCGGATCGAAGACGGCCAGCTTGATAACTGTCCACTCACCTTTCAAGAGCTCGATCAAATACGTAAGAGCTTCATCTACACAGTACTCAATATGCTACACGCGCGTGTAGAATACCCTAGGAGCGATGCTGAAAGAACTAACGACCTCGAAAAGGGAAACGCCAACAAAACACCCGAAGTCACATCCGATGCCAAAGCTCAGTCTGGAGATCAACAACCAATCTAGCATCCTTTTCAACCCAGAGGCCGCCGCCATCGCTCTTTTTGAGGCGATCCATGCTTCTGCTAGATTCCCAATCAGCGAGGGCGAGCTAAGCATCGCCTTCGTCAATGATGCCGAGATTGCACAAGTGCACGCCGACTTCATGGGTGATCCCAGCCCGACCGATGTGATCACCTTCCCGGCTCAACCTGAGATGAAATCGGCTGGTGAGATCATTGTCTCCGTCGACCATGCCCGCAGCCGAGCTGCCGAATTAGGCGAGCCATTCAGTCGCGAGCTTAGCCTCTACCTCATCCATGGCTGGCTGCATCTAGCTGGCTACAACGACCGGATAGAAAGCGACCGCGCTGAAATGCGCAACGCCGAGCAAAAAGCACTGGCAATCCTAGATAAAGTAAATCAAGCGATTGAGTTTAAGCTCAAAACCTGTAAATAGAATACCTTACTTCTAGCGAATCGCAACACGACGACTTTAGTTGACGCCCCTAAAAATATGGAACCAACTTGACCAGTGCCTGACAAATCTGATGCGAAAGTACCTGTCACCCCGCCTGAGCAGTGGGTTGATAAGTATGGAGATTATCTCTACGGCTTCGCCATGTCGCGCTTGCGCAATCCCGACGCCGCCAACGACTGCCTACAAGACACTTTTCTTGCTGGGATCAAGGCGCTCGAACGATTCGATGGAAGTCGCGATATTAAATTTTGGTTGCGAGGTATCATGCGCAATAAGATTGTCGACCAGATCCGTAAATCGATCAAAGAAAACAAGGTCGATATCGAGGCTGAAGACGAAGCCCTCTTAGAGAGCTTTTGGTTTAAATATAGCGGCATCGCCACAACCAATCCAGACCCTTGGCAATTTAACCCCCGCAAGTCATATGATAACGGAGAGTTTTGGATCGTGTTCGAGAAATGCATCGCTCAAGTCAAAGATCCTGCCCGCGAAGCATTCGTCCTACGCGTGCTCGAAGATCAAACAACTGAAGAAGTTTGTAAGGCAATGGATGTAACTCCGAATTATTTATGGGTGCTGTTGCATCGCGCCCGAGAACAACTAAAGTTACTACTCGAATCTAGCTGGACTGGAGAAAACGTCAAATAATTCACCATCATATGTTTACCTGCAAACAAGTATCCAACGCACTGTCCAAGGAGGACTACGAAAAGATGTCTCCCGTGAGGCGCTTTTTTCTACGTTTGCACGTAAAACTCTGTGTTTTCTGTGGCAAGTATAACCGGCAAGTCATGGATTCACAGGATATGTGTCGATGCTACAAAAAGCATGAAATCTCCAACGAAGAAACTTTCGTTCAATACCGTCCCCAGTTGGAACCCTTGAAAAAAGACCAGCTCAAGGAGCTAATCGCTTCGCAGTCTAAGTAGGCGAAAAAGCTCTCAACTGTATACACATCTTCTAAACCTGAGGCACTGCCTCGAGTAGCTTAACGGTATAAGGATGCTTGGGATTGCTATATATCTCTTCGGCGCTAGCTTGCTCCACAATTTTGCCCTCCGTCATGACGAGTACTTTGTCGCTGATATGCTCGACCACTGCAAGGTCATGGGCGATGAAGAGATAGGTCAAGCTGAGCTCGTCTTGCAGGTCTTGCAGAAGATTGATAATCTGCGCCTGCACAGAGACGTCGAGCGCGCTGACAGGCTCGTCGCAGACGATAAAGTCTGGCTCGACCGCGAGGGCGCGGGCGATGCCGATGCGCTGGCGCTGGCCTCCGCTGAACTGGTGCGGGTAGCGCTGCATGAATTCGGCAGAGAGGCCTACCTGTTCGAGTAGGTCGGCCACGCGAGCTTGCTTTTGCGACTTTGACCAATCTTTGAAATGGATGTCGAGAGGCTCAGCAATAATGCTGTAGATCGTCATCCTAGGATTAAGCGAGCCGAAGGGGTCTTGGAAGATAACCTGGATTTTCTTGCGATAGGCAAAGAAATCACGGCGAGACAATGTGGCCAGATCGCGATCCTCGTAGTGAACGGAGCCAGCGGTGATGGGTACAAGACGTGCGATAGCGCGTCCGGTAGTGGTCTTACCACTACCGCTTTCACCGACGAGGCCTACAGTCTTACCTCGGGGCACGTCAAAACTGATGCCATCCACGGCTTTGACCACGTCGACAGTGCGTTGGAGGACACCGCCTTTGACGGGGAAGTGAACTTTGAGATCGCGAACGGAGAGCAAAGCTTCGGCTATGAAAGAATCGGACATATTTATCTGTTACAGCAGAAAGGAACTGCTACGCAATACTAGGAGCTAAAAAGTATCAAGCACAGCAGAGCTGGACTTTCAATAGCCTAAGCGCTTACTTTATTACATCCGCTTGTTAAATATACACTTAGCAGCGAGCATATGAAAAAAAATATCTCAAAAATCGTCCTCGTTTTCGCGTTTGCCGCGACCCTAGCCTGCGCCGCTGGTTGTGGTTCGACTCGTACCGAAAACGGAGTGAATATAAAACAAGGCAGTCGTTTGCCTTGGTTTTAGAAAAATCTCCTCTCCCGACGGCCATGCTCCAAGCGCATTCCCTCGGTAGTCGCATAAAAGCTGGGATCCAAACCACTCCTACCGCATCGGCATGTATTTGAGGAGCATTGCCTTGAGCGTAGCCAGTTCCTCAAAGCGAAATAGATAGAGTAGTGTAAAATAGACAATAGCACCTCCTGGAACGCAGACGGTGACGGAGAGTGCTGCGCTTAGCTTATCGTTCAATTCGAAACCAGCCACAAACGACCATGCGAAGGCACAAAATAGCCCCATGCTGACACCCGCGAGGAGCACTTTAAACAAAGCTGGACGCAAGGCGCGGTAACTAATAGCGGGACGCCTAGACGAAAGCGTTCGCCAGAGTAGCCAGCTCTGAGCGAACGCGGCCAGCACGTTGGCCGCAGCCAAACCAGCAGCATCCCAGAATTGCATGAGGAATAAGCCAAAAAATAAATTAATCATCAGGCAGTAAGCAGCAACCTTTACAGGGGTGCGCATGTCTTTACTCGCGTGGAGTCCACGGGTCGCAAAAGTCGCTGCCGAGTAGAACGGTAAGCCAAGCCCATAGATTGCGAGGAGTGGCACGGTAGCGAGCACATCGGCCTGTTCAAAAGCCCCCCAGAAGAAAAGCAGCTCGATAATCGGCTCGCCCAATACAAATAGCCCGATGCCCGCAGGCAGAGAAATACCGACTACGAGACGTAAGCCTTTGAGAAAGGCGGCCGAGAAGGCCGTCTCATCATGATTCGAGAGCGCCTTAGCTAAGAGCGGAAAAAATACAGTCGCCACCGCAATGGTGAATACGCCGAGCGGTAGCTCCATTAGTCTACTTGCTAGATACAGCACGGATACCGCCGATTCGTCAAGCGAGTAGGCCAAAAGCCGCGAGATGAGGATATTAATCTGCAAAATTGCTGCCCCCATCAGCCCTGGCAAGAAGAGTTGCCAGAGCTCGGTCAACGCTGCCCCGCTCTCCGACTCCAGTCGTGGTCGCCATCCTTGACGCATGAGATCGATCGCTGGCAGGAGTAGCTGCAGTAGTCCACCGAAAAGCACGCCACCACACAACCAATAGACCAATCGCGCGGCATCCGAATCCAGGCAGAGACCCGCGGCCAGCGCCCCGATCATAGCAAGGTTGAGCAAGATCGGAGTCGACGCCGCCACCGCAAAACGACCGACTAGATTCAGACCCGCCGAAATAATCGCAGCCAAGCAGATAAATAGCGTGTAGGGCATTAGCCAGACAGCCAGTCCCGCACCCATTGACCAGCGCTCAGGCAAAAAGTCACCACCAGCCGCCCAAGCCATCAATATCATGCCTAAGCTGATGATTATAACCAGCGCTAACAATAAGTGCGCAAGCACCTGATTGAAAAAGCGAAAGGCACCGCTTTGCCCCTCCCGCTCTAGAACGTCGGAAAAAACAGGAACGATGGCTGAACTTAGCGCCCCCTCGCCGAGTAGTCGGCGAAAAAGATTGGGAAGTGTGAAGGCCAGAATGAAGGCAGAGTTCCACAGGCTTGCGCCGAGTGCTGCAAAAATGAGGATATCCCTTAAAAGTCCCAATAAGCGAGAGCCCACAGTTGAAAGACTGACCACGGCGATGTTTTTGAAATTTTGGAGCATCTGTTTGCAAGGATCAGGTAAATTCATTACCTAATTAGATTCTAGCAACTACGTCGCAAAAAACTTTGGCAATTGTATATTTAGTGCTCTTAGTTCTTGGTCTATTGATTATTTTCGTCAGAAAGCTATCAATTTAAACTAATTATTTGATCTATGCCACTCATTTCAAAACTCACCGTCCGCCTCAAACGCCATCCAAAGCGCGTTGTATTTCCCGAAGGCAGTGACCCTCGCATCTTGCAAGCAGCCCGCAAATTTGCATCCAATTCACTAGGCATTCCAATCTTACTAGGCGACCGTGCCAAAATTAAAGCTAATGCCGAAAAGCTCGACATTAACCTCGAGCACATCCGAATCATCGAACCGCGCCGTAGTGATGAGTGGGGAAACTTTGTCAAGAAATTTCAAGGCTTGCGTCGTTTCAAAAACCTCAAAGACAAAGACATCGAACAATACCTAGATGACACCAACTACTTCGCCACTATGATGCTCGCTACCTCGCAGGCTGATGCAATCGTATCGGGTGCCACCAGTTCCGCCTCCAGTGCACTGCGCCCCCTCCTGCAAATCGTCCCGCGCCTTCACGAGGTTAACACCGTCTCCTCGCTCAACATCTTCGATCTTGAAGACCTTGAAACTGGCAAAGACCGAGAACTCTTCTTAGCTGATTGCGCCGTAGTGCCTAATCCTACTAGCGAACAACTTGCTGACATCGCGGTGACCACCGCCGCGCTCCGCTACCACTTGACTAATAAAAAGCCTCATGTGGCGCTACTCAGTTACTCCAGTAAAAGCGTAACGAGTAAGGACCCTACTGTGGCCAAGATGAAAGCAGCCACTAAAATGGCGCGCAACAAAGCCCACGAACTCGACATCCCTATGGAGATCGATGGCGAGCTTCAAGTCGACGCCGCACTTGATCCCATCACTGCGAAAGCTAAGAAAATCGATGGTCCTGTCGCCGGACATGCCAACGTCTTGATCTTTCCTGACCTACACTCAGCCAACGTCGCCTCCAAACTAGTCGACACCTTGACCCGTGCGCGCAACTACGGCCCTATCCTCACCGGCCTCGCCAAGCCCGCTGCAGAGATCAGTCGCGGTGCTTCCGCTGGCGATATATTTGGTGCCGCCGTGATGGTCGCTTCACAGGCCATCGATCATAAGCTTCTATACCCGACGGATAATAGCGACGATTTGAACGAAGACGTGACTATCCTCTAGGATAGCTAATTTGTAAGCTTACAGAAATCACTCTGAATATATGCCAATAATACAAAAAGACTTCACCGAGCCCGAGGATACGGAGATCTTGACTTCGCCACGCAACAAGACGACCAAACGCATTTTCATCGCCGCAACTCGGATGAATGACGGTAAGACTACCACGAGTCTTGCCCTCTTTTCGGCAATACGTAGCATCACCGAGCGAGTTGGATTCATCAAGCCAGTGGGCCAGCGTTTCGTCGAAGTCGAAGGCCGCCAGGTAGATGAAGACTCCGTCTTGCTCAACCAAATTTTCAATGTGCAAACTCCTATCCACGCGATGAGCCCTATCGCGGTTCACGCTACCTTTTCTAGGGAGTATTTAGATAACCCCTCAGCAAATCACGCTAATCTAATTGATAAAATGTGTCGCGCCTTCGACCGCGCAGCTTTTGAACGCGACTACATTATCGTTGAGGGCAGCGGTCACGCAGGAGTGGGTTCAGTCTTCAGCCTCTCCAACGCAGAAGTCGCTAAACGCCTAAATGCAAAAGTTATCATAGTCGCACGAGGCGGCATCGGCCGTCCAGTTGATGAAATCGCTCTCAACAAAGCCGTCTTTGAAGCTGCTGGTGTGGGAATAATCGGAGCGATCATCAACAAAGTCGAACCCGACAAGCTAGAAATGGTCGACAAATATTGCCGCATCGCACTTGAGCATATGAATATCCCCTTACTCGGTTGTATTCCTCACGAGTACAAGCTAACACAACCCAATCTAGAGCAAGTAGTCGCCGTGACTAATGGGCGTTGGCTAAATGGTAAAAACACGGGCAGTAAAAATCGTATCGATAAAGTCATTATTGGAGCGATGGCAGCCAAGGGCCTCGTAGAACACCTGGTCAAGGGCATACTTATTATAGCGCCAGGCGACCGAGAGGACATCATCCTATCGGCCATCGCTACCGACGGACTGCGCAGCGATAAACTCATCGCAGGCATCATACTGACGCGTAATATTCTTCCCGACCCGAAGCTAATGGAAATGATCGAGAAGACCTCGATCCCCGTTATCATGTGCGGAGAGGACAGCTACAAAGTAGCCTCAAAAATCAACAACATGACGGTCAAGACTCAGCCAAGCGACGAGGATAAAATACCAATCATTAAAGATCTCATTACTAAAAATATCGATCTCGAAGTCATCCAGCACGCCTTCGAATTACAGGACTAAACACAATGCCAACAAAAAAAGAAGAGCCCACATTTGAGAAATCCGTCGAGCGCCTCGAAGACCTCATTCAAGCAATGGAAAACGGCAATACGCCGCTCGCCGACTTAGTAGCAAAGTTTGAAGAAGGCTCTAAACTACTAAATCACTGCCAAGCGCAGCTTAAAGAAGCCGAGCTCAAAATCGAACAGCTCAATCTTAAGACTGGTGAGCTCGAAAACTTTGTCGATTCCAAGGAAGACTAATTAACAAAATGTCTCTCCTCACTCAGATCCAATCGCCTGATGACGTAAAAAAACTTACGTTCGAGGAGCTCAAGCAACTTGCTCAGGAGATTCGCGAACGCGTCATAGCGACGACCTCGAAAAATGGTGGTCATGTAGGCCCCAACCTTGGCGTGGTCGAGCTTACAATTGGCTTGCACCGCGTGTTTAATACGCCAGTAGATCGCTTCTGCTTCGATGTTTCCCACCAAGGCTACATCCATAAACTACTGACCGGACGCAACGACGAACGCTTCGACCACATTCGCACAAGTGATGGATATAGTGGATTCCTCACGCGTGCTGAGAGCGAGCACGATGCTTTCGGTGCAGGCCACGCTGGCACCGCACTTTCCGCCGCGCTTGGCATGGCCGTCGCCCGCGATAAGCGCGGCACAGCCGAGCATGTCGTCGCGTTGTGTGGCGACGCCGCCTTTACATGTGGTATCACAATGGAAGCGCTCAACAATGTAGCCGGTTCGACCAAACGTCTCATCATTATTCTTAATGACAACAAATGGTCGATTGCAAAAAATGTAGGCGCTCTCTCTCGCTACTTTAACGAACTGATCACAACCCCTATTTACAATCGCCTAAACGACGATATCGAGAGTCTTCTCCAAAAAATACCAGGCGGTGAGTCGATCATAAAATTTGGCACCAAATGGAAACAAGAGACGAAAGACTTCTTCGTCTCCTCATCACTCTTTGAAAAATTTGGCATTCGCTATATAGGCCCCATCGATGGGCACGATCAGAAGCAGATTGAGCACTACCTAGAGTTTGCCAAGAACGCCGAGCAACCCGTACTTCTTCACATCTTAACTGAGAAAGGTCGCGGATACAATGTCGCCATCGAAAACCCTGAGCGCTTTCACGGCGCCAGCCCCTTTGATGTAAAGACGGGTAAAGGAGTTCCCTCCGCTTCCGACACTCCACCTAAGTATCAATGCGTGATGGGAGAGACACTCGTTAAACTAGCACATGCGGATAAAAAAGTAGTGGGCATCACCGCCGCCATGCCCTCCGGCACTGGGCTGAATATTTTAGAGAAAGAGTTACCCAACCAATTCTTTGATGTCGGTATCGCGGAAGAACACGCTGTTCTCTTCGCAGCGGGTATGGCTACTTGCGGCTACCATCCCATATGCGCGATCTACTCGACCTTCCTACAACGCGCCTACGATCAAATCATCCACGATGTTGCGCTACAAAAATTGCCTGTGCTCTTCTGTATGGATCGCGCGGGTCTATCACCCAACGATGGCGCCACGCACCACGGCCTATTTGACCTTTCCTACCTGCGCTGCGTGCCAGGTATCGTCGTCATGGCACCAGCCAACGAAGACGAACTCGCCGACATGATGGCTACAGGCCTCGCCTATCAAGGTGCTGCCTTCATACGCTACCCACGCGGCAACGCAGTCGGTATTCCGATCAAAGAGAAACCTGAAGCAATCGAAGTCGGTAAGGCACAACGCCTACAATCGGGTAGCGATATCGATATTTGGGCTATCGGTGCGATGGTTACTGACGCAGAAAAGCTTGCTAGATGCCTCAGTGAAAACGGGATAGAAGCAGGTGTGGTCAACGCACGCTTCGTCAAGCCACTCGATACCGTATTACTAGCCGAGTCAGCTCAGTCGAGTCGCCTCATTGTGACAATAGAAGACCACGTCATCACCGGCGGCTTAGGCAGTGCAGTAATGGAAGCGCTCCAAGCCGCCGATCTGCATAGCTGTCCCGTCGAACGCATCGGCTGGCCGGATGCCTTTATCGAGCACGGTAGCTCTGTTAACAAACTACGCGAAGAGAATGGCCTTAGCCCTCAAGCCATTCTAGAACGTGTGATAGCTAAGTTTGCCAAAGTAGCAGCCTTGCAGACCTAAAGTCAAAAGGCAAAATGTAGCATGCTGACTTACCTTAAGCTTTTCTAAGCTGGCGAGAGACCTCATACTCGTAACGCTTTATTCCAAACCTAGCTTTTGACGACCAGCATCAGAGATCATATGCGGTGTCCAAGGTGGATCCCATACGATGTCGACTTGCGCCGCCGATACGGCGCCAAGCGCTTCGATGTTTTTTTTCGCATCTTCTGCGATGACAGGACCCATCCCGCAGCCTTGGGCGGTCAATGTCATTTTAACATTAACTGCGTGTCTGCCATCGGTGTCCGAATCGTTGATCTTCAAATCATAGATAAGCCCCAAGTCCACAATGTTAACTGGTATCTCCGGGTCGAAGCAGCCTTTCATCGCCTCCCAAACGAGCTCTTCACTGAAGGGAACATCACCAAGCGCAGGCTCATCCCTCTTCGCGACTTGATCGAGCTGCGACTCGGTTTCTGCGCCTAACGCATCCCAGTCTTGGCTAGAAAGGCGGAACAAGCCTGAGTCTGTACGAATAGTCACAGTGCCACCGAGCGCTTGCGAAATCACTACGCGTGTTCCCGAAGGCAATACTTGTATATCCCCTGCAGGAATGATTGTTGCTTCGGTATCGCGGACAAGAGTTAATTCTTCCTTAAACTGCATGCTGTTAAAGAACACTACTCTAAAGGCTCTTGTCAATGCGGCGCACAGGGCAAAGTAGACAAGCAGTTAATATGAACTCAATACTAGCAACTCTTTCAAGGAATGTGCTTGGCAAATCTTCAAGGTCTTAAGATGTTCATGGCTTCTATTCTATAAGACTGTCCTGAATTCCCACAATGCTTCGACCCACCTTAAGATCTTGGGCAAATTTATTGCTCATTCCTGTAATATCCTTGCAAATCATGACTGGTGCAAAGGCTTTAAAAAAAGAAACTATTGACATCAGTATCATCGAGCAGAGCGATACTCTAATTCCCTACATGACGACCTCGCAGAGAATACAATTTCTCAAGCTAGAGGCTGCGATCGAAGACGCTAAGTCCAAGCGACGCAGTGGACTATACTTAGCTGAAACTAAAACCTCAACTTTTGACCCTGGCAGAGACATAAAATCGATCGTCAATCGCGGCGAACAAATGATCGAGAGCGCGGACCTGAGTATCTGGACTTATCAAAAAGAATTGGTGTCCTTGCTCTCTACGGTCGACGCACATAAGGCGGCAAAAGAAATCATCAAAGAAGCACGATTCGATTATGTGCTGAAATCTTCCACTTTTGAAGGGGCCATGGCGACACAGTGCCAGCAGCTTTTGGAAAAATGCTGGTTACTAGGTTATGAGATACTTTTCTTTGACGGTGTTTTCACCCAAGACAACGAAGGCACTCATCCCGCTGACTCCCGGCTACGCAACGTCTTTTACGACACACTCACCAATATCGATGGCACTAAATTCAGCGTGACTATCCCAGTAGATTTTCGTCTCAAGGCTGATACAATCGGCAAGAGTAGCCAAATCTTTAGCTACAAAAATAAGGTCATCTTCGAAAAGGACAAAAAAGCGCTACTCGCGATAGAGCTGATTCGACCTAAAAGATCGAGCACGGGGCTTCTCTCCCTACGTGCAATTGATCTGGATACGCAACTCATAGCTGTACAACAAATTGTTAAAGTCGATGACTTAGCAGTGGCACTTAGCATCGAAGACGACATGCTAGAAGATGGATTACTCACCCAAGTCACACTTCGTGATCGTACAAATACGCTTGAAGCGCTCTCTCGCCTAGCAGACGATTATATTTACGAAATTGAGCCAACAGACCCAACAAATGAAGTAGCCGATATGCTCACCAATACTTTATTGAATCAAACGAATCTCCAAATATCAGACAGCGACTTTATTTTACGCGCCTATGGCGAATCACTCGACCTCCCAGATAGCTGGGAAGGTCAGGCGAATGCAAGACTGCTTATAGCCGAAGGTGATGGAGCCAACAACTATAAACTCAGCGCACAATCCAATGGAAGTGACCGCACTCTGCACTGTGGAGAGCTTACTTTAAGTCGAATCCCCGCTGAACAAATTACTGAAGTCGAATAATCGCGTTTTAAATACTTCAATAAGCTTATACGCCGCGATCTGGTGTACATTTAGTCCCACAAAAACGTATCGTGCGATATAAAATCCTTCTTTGGCACGAACAAATCTTTGAGCCAAAATAAATCAGTCATGTAGCCGTATATCTACCAAGACGTCTTGTGCAATCTTCTCTAGATGATTACGAATTACATCACGGTCGATCACTGAACTACACGCCAAACGGGCTTTCGCTTCAAAAAGTATACCTCCGCTATCAGGCGCGCTGTAAGCACGGGTGCTGAGCTCTTCTACATTGACGGATACTTGCGCCAATGCCTTGAATACTTCGCGCACAATACCAGGATGGTCACTACCGACCACTTCGAGATCAAACTGACGCAATGGCTCCATCTCAGAAGGAGCTAGTCCAGGGGCAATCATCACATCGAGGTCGCTGATTGCGCGTAGTGCCGATTCTAGATTCTGTTGCTGATTACTAGGCACCGTGACCTCCAACAAACCGACAAAGCGCCCAGCTAGATGAGCCATTCGACAATGCTCCCAATTTCCACCATGCTCCGCAATCACGTCTGCCAGTTTTTCAACTAAACCCGCGCGATCTTGCCCGCTAATCGTTAAAACTAATACACCTTTCATAGAAAATTAGATAGCGTAAGAACATTAAAGAGCAAGATCGCAATGCTTAGCGGGCGCGAATGCACTAGCCGACTAGGTAGGGCTACTGTCTCAGTCATTGCCGCAGCTAGCTAAGCACGTGAGGTGAGCCTCCTGCAAAAACTAAAACACTATGGCATGTATGTGCAGCAATAATCCTTCCCACCCTGAGGCACCTTGAGGCTGAACTTGGAATTGCCCTCCACCTCGAAAGCCTGTCCATCGACATATGTATTCCACTCATCGCTGTCGGTCAGCTTTATATTCATCACACCGCCGAGGATTTCCATCCGCTCAGGAGCCTCCGTGCCGAACTCGTAATTACCTGCCTGCATAAAACCGAGAGTTTTCTTGGAGCCGTCAGTAAACTTCACCGTGCGGCTGGTGACTTGGCCGCCAAAATAGACATTGGCTTTTTTTATGATGGCAACGTTTCCGAATATATCTGAAATCCTCTTAGTTCTCTTAATTAGACACGCACTGTCGATCACAAATTATAGTTCCTGTCATTTTAGAAAAAGGCGAATTAAGTAAGGCCTAATCATACCACCGATACCTCAATCCACATCTTTCACGCAACGAAAGCCAGTATGGTGTGAGGGCGAGTCGTTCTCCTGCGCTTGCCGTGAGCCGGGTTGGTAACCACTGCACCAAACATCTGAACATAGAAAAGAACCGCCACGTGTAACGTAAGTTGGTAAGCGCTGGCGCAATCGACGCAGGCTATCGGCATCGGGACCAGTCGGATTAATGGCTCCATCCATTCGCAATGAGTAGGCTTTTGGGTGGTAGCGGTCGGCGACGATCTCCCAAACATTCCCCGCCATATCGTAAAGACCAAATGCATTGGATGGAAAACTCTTAACGGGGGCGGTAGCAGCAAAACCATCCTCCATAGTGTTCTCATAAGGCCAAACGCCCTGCCAGATGTTGGCCATCCAAACATCCTTTCCCAGCGGTGAGAAGACATCGCCCCAAGCAAATGGCTGCCGCTCTAAACCACCACGTGCGGCACGCTCCCATTCGGCCTCGGTCGGCAGGCGCTTACCCGCCCAAGTAGCATACTCGGTGGCATCTTCGTGCGTTACATTCACCACGGGGTGATCGAGTCGGTCTTGCCAACTGGAACCCATGCCATCGGGCGCACGCCAAGTCGCTGCAGCCTCGATACGCCACCACTGTGTGATGTCATTCTTGGAGCGCAGCTCTTCCTCCGGCGGCTTGAAAATAATTGAACCAGCCGTCTGTCCCAGGAGCTGCGAAGAATCTTTAATACGCTGAATCGACTCGTAGATAGCCGCCCGTTCGGCACCCGCGACAGAGTCTGCCGCGTGCTGCAACCGTTTAATGTTATATTCGGCTACTTGCTGGAGTGCTGCCAGATTGGCCTCGGGCAATGGTCGCTCGGCAAAAGTAACGTAACCTGTCGCTTCGACAAAATCAGCAAACTGGCGATTAGTCACCTCTGCAACATCCATCCAGAACGCATCCACCGTAACTTCGCGGATGGGATAGGCAGTCTGATGCGACTGCGAGCCACCATCCATCAATCCAGCATCACCCCCCATCGAAAAACTACCACTCGGGATGCGAACCATATTTGCATAGGCAGAAGTCGTTTCCTGAGCAATCAGGTCGAGAGGCACAGACAACTGCACGATCACTGCGAATAAACTAAAAACAAGATGCATATTGTTAACATTAAGCCAGACTCACACCAAGTGCAAACACCTAGTGCGCCTCAAAATACCCATCAGCACGCTTAGCGACTAAGCGCTTTAACTCTAGCCCCATCAGCGTGGCAAGAACTAGGGCAGACGAACGATTGAGCTGTTGCGAAATTTGATCAGGAAGACAGAGCTCTCCCCCTTTGAAACAGTCGAGCACTTGGCGCTCTAGATCATTGAATTCAAATTGAGATGCTTCCGACTCCATCGGTAATTCTACTTCAGTCTGTGTGGGGCGAGTGTAACGGAGCTCCTCGAGAATGTCGTCGACTGAGGTGACCATGGTTTCGCCGTCACGGATCAGCTGGTGGCAGCCACCATTACTGGCTTGATCAATACGCCCGGGCACGGCCATAACCTGTCGCCCTTGCTCTCCGGCGAAACGAGCCGTTATCATACTGCCACCAGCGACGGCGCTTTCAACCACGATGACCGCCTTACACATGCCTGCGACTACGCGGTTACGCATAGGGAAAGGCTAGCGGTCTGCGCGGCGCCCAAAAGGAAACTCACTAGCGACGAACCCTGTTACAGCGATCTGTTTATACAAGTCAAGGTTCTCGGGGGGATATACGATATCTAATCCGCAGCCT
The DNA here is from genome assembly GCA_022448605.1 of Puniceicoccaceae bacterium. GTDB lineage: Bacteria > Verrucomicrobiota > Verrucomicrobiia > Opitutales > Coraliomargaritaceae > Thalassobacterium. The sequence continues at coordinate 24,188 of JAKVCM010000010.1, forward strand.
AACACCGCAACAGTTTGACCACCTGCTTCAAGCGCGCCTTCGTGCGCTGCCGTATCAATACCACGTGCCATACCGCTGACAATACAGAAGCCGAGCTGTGAAAGCGCAGACGCAAACTTACGCGCGATAATGTGACCATAAAGTGTCGCGCGGCGCGAGCCTACGATAGCGACACAAGGGAATCAATATTGTATTCACCTTTTTAATACAAGCCAATAGGCGGGTCATACATTTCTTTAAGCAACGGCGGAAAGGCGTCGTCAGATTGTGCGATAAAGCGAATATTAGAGGCCTTCATACGCTCGATCTCTATGGAAATATCAAAGTGTTCAGACCAATGCGCTAAAACCTTAGCGGCCTTCTCCCCGACACCTTTAACACTGAGTAACTTTTTACGGTATCCAGCAAGCGCCGCCACGGGGTCATGATCGAAGGTGTCCAACAAACGGCGCAGTATGATGGGTCCAACATGCTTTAGCCCATTGAGCACGAGTAGCGCTTTGCGATGATTCAAAGACGAAGCAATCGTTTCAAATGCGTAAGACTTTGGGTAGGTAGTCGAGCAACTGTGTAGTTTGGACCGCGATTTGTCCCTTTGCTCTAGCTAGCAATTGAGCAGCCATACCGTGCAGCATAATACCCCGAGCTACGGCGGTCGACACGCAGACACTATTTTGCGCAATCATCCCGCCGATCAAACCCGAGAGTAAATCCCCACTACCACCCCGCGAGAGGACGGGACCGCCTTGCGTATTATAAATGACTGATTTGCCATCGCAGATACGTGTGTTAGCACCTTTTAAAACCGTGAGCACACGATAGGCATCTGAAAAATCAAGAAGTAGTTCGACCGTATAGTTCGCCTCAGTAAGTTTCGCAATCCGCATGAACTCCCCCATGTGTGGCGTAAGGACAATTTTGCCAAAATGAGGCTTACGCTTTTGGATGACCTCCATCACACGCACACGAAGCGCATCGGCGTCCAACAAGATCGGTAATTCGACATGTTTAACAATTTCCTGCGTCACCATTTGCGTATTAGGATCTTTACCCATACCAGGTCCCACCAGCACGGCCGATGCACTATTGATCCGGTCGAAAAGTAGGGGCATCGCGTGGGGACTGAGCGTGCCATTAGCCGTCTCTGGCCAGGGAATCCACATCGCCTCAGGGACTTGAGCTGCCAAGGCGCTGGCGACGGATGCCGGAGCAAAGGCAGTGACTAAGCCAGCCCCCGAGCGCACCGCCGCTTGTACCGCCATAAGCAGTGCCCCCGGCATGTATGCGGAGCCGCCAACGATGAAAAGATGGCCAAATGCACGCTTATCTACAGCTGCTGGTCGTAGGCGACGAATGGGATCGAGAACTGCGCTCGTTAAAATACTCTCTTTTGTTTGAATCGCTCCCATTTGGTGGGCTTCAAAAAAACCAAGGTCGATGTAGCGTATTCGACCACACTCGGCGATTCCTTCAAAGATTGGCTTCTTTGCGATGCCTGTGGCATAAGTAAAGTCTGCTTGAAAGCTAATTGTGCTATTTTTAACACCGTCACCTTTTCCGCTGGGTAAGTCGACCGAGGCACGTAGATCAATCGCCCCAAACGTGTTGACCGCTTCGATCAATGTGGCAATGGAAGCACATAAAGGTGGAGAAAAAGCCATGCCTAATAACCCATCGATGCAGATGTGAAAGCCCTCGCTACCAGCTGCATCCGATAACATCTGCGTGATCTCAGACACATCGCTCTGATTAGAGATCTGATGCACCTCCACACGACCTTCAAGTTGTTGAAGGGCACGAGCTGCTAGCGGACGCAACTCTTCAGCAGGCAAAGTTAATATCAACTCAACTCGCGCACGCGGGAAGTCGGCCAGTAATTGACCACAAGCGATGAGGGCGTCTCCGCCGTTGTTACCTTTGCCAATGAGCGCTAATACCCGCAAGCACTCAGAAGGGGAACGCAACTCGGCATAGTCCTGGACAAGGTGCTTCGCGATCCCCTGCCCTGCCAGTTTCATTGCGGCCCACTCAGCTGCTTCATCTAAGAGCACGCATGACTCCAGCACTTGGGCCTCTTTGCAGCTAAGAACAGGATGGGTATAAGATAAAAAATTCATAAGAAGACTGAGTCCAAGGAAAGAATAGTCACTTAAGCTAGAAATATAGGCTAGTTAAGATTCCAACGATTACACGTATTAATTTCTAAAGGCTACAAACACGGTGACCACCAGATCTTAGGAGGAAAGTATTAACTTGCAGCGTAACGGATAAGCCATGCTGACCTACTCAAATCAGATCCCACACTAGGCTTTCACCTTAGACCATGGCTTGAAAGCCAAAGATACTGCAGCTAAACCAACCCAAAAGTCGACCGCGCCAAAGCACGGAGAGAATCTCGATGAAACTGCTGAAACATAAATCACAGAAACGCCTTCATCTCACGCACGGCTTGGTCGACCCCTACTAAAAGAGCACGACTGATAATAGAGTGCCCAATGTTGAGCTCGTGCAAATGCGGCAGAGTAACGACTTCAGTGATATTGGTGTAATTAATACCATGGCCCGCATTAACTATGAGGCCGAGATTATGCGCCAATTCGGCACCCCTACGGAGTATATCCAATTCTCGGTCGCGGCCTGCGTGGTAGTAGGCATTACCGTAGGCACCAGTGTGTAGCTCGATCCACGGGCTCCTCAGCTCTGCCGACATTTCGATCTGTGCGGGGTCGGGATCAATGAAGAGACTCGTCGCAATGCCTGCCTCGGTCATGGCGGCGACAACTTCGCCTACGCGGGACTTTTGGCCGACTATATCGAGACCCCCTTCAGTGGTGATCTCTTCTCGGTTCTCAGGGACTAGACAGACAGAATGCGGCTTCAGCTCGAGTGCGTAATCGATCATCTCTTGAGTGCAGGCCATCTCTAGATTCAGGCGCGTGCCAATCTTCATGCGCGCACGTTTAATGTCAGAGTCTTGAACATGGCGGCGATCTTCGCGTAAGTGCATGGTGATGCCATCAGCACCCGCAGCTTCACTGGCAAGGGCGAAAGCGACGCAGTCAGGCTCGACCTCATCGCCGTGATCAAGAGTGTGTTGACGATAACGCGCCTGCCGAACAGTCGCGACATGATCAACATTGACGCCTAGAAGAATGTGAGCAGCGGTCATGGCAAGAAACCTAGGGCCTTCACGTGCAAAGTGCTGATCATATTACTCCTTAGATAGCTTGCTCTCCGAAGCAATTTCAGGACCACCCTGCGCGAGTGCACGGCGACGTAGGCGGAGCGCATTTAGACGAATGAAGCCACTCGCATCGTCGGGATTGTAGTCACTATTGACACCTTCCATCGAGGCCATGTCTTCATTGTAGAGCGAGAGCGGTGACTTACGACCCACGGTAGTGACGTTGCCCTTGTAGAGTCTAAGGCGAACAGTGCCAGTGACAGTCTTTTGCGAGTCATCTATGAGAGCTTGGAGGGCTTCACGCTCGGGAGCATACCAGAACCCGTTGTAGATTAACTCTGCATAGCGAGGGATCAAGCTGTCGCGCAGGTGAGCCAGCTCGCGATCCATTGTGAGCGACTCCATATTACGATGCCCTTGAAGCAGAATTGTGCCACCTGGAGTTTCATAAACACCACGGCTCTTCATCCCGACAAAGCGGTTTTCTACAATATCAACACGACCGACACCGTGCTTACCTGCCAGTTTGTTAAGGAGCTTCATGACTTGAGCAGGATTCATGGTTATACCGTCTACAGCCACACAGTCACCGCACTCGAAATCGAGTTCCACATATTCAGCTTCATCTGGAGCATCTTCAGGCGCGGAGGTTAGCTTATACATGTCTTTATTGTCATCCGACGTAGGGTCAAACCAAGGATCCTCAAGGATGCCCGCTTCGTAAGAGATGTGGAGTAGATTACGATCCATTGAATATGGTTTCGATGCGCTGGCTTCGACGTCAATATTGTGCTTACGGCAATAGTCGATCATCTCGGTCCGCCCTGGAAATGCCTTGCGGAATATCTCCATGCGCCATGGTGAAATAATCTCGAGCTTCGGAGCGAGTGCCGCGTAGCCTAGTTCGAAGCGGACTTGGTCATTGCCCTTACCAGTGGCACCATGAGAGACCGCGTCAGCTCCTTCGCGTTCAGCAATTTCAATGTGGGCTTTGGCAATGAGTGGACGAGCGATCGATGTGCCGAGCATATACTGACCTTCATAGATAGCATTGGCTCGCATCATCGGATAAATAAAGTCACTGGCGAATTCTTCGACTAGATCGACGGTGTAGTGCGCGGAGGCACCAGTTGCTTTGGCCTTATCTGCAAGGCCGTCTAGCTCTTCTTCCTGGCCTACATCGGCTGCGAAGGTGATAATGTCAGCATTGTAGTGCTCCTTAAGCCAACTAACAAGGACGGAGGTATCAAGACCACCAGAGTATGCGAGTACGATTTTCATAGAAAGTAAGTTGAATACGAACTATGAGAAGTGTCTCTCCTTTGCGCAGATGCAAGCGGAAAGCTATGATAGATAACCGGATTTCATCCTTTGACAGCCTAGAGGGCGTGACCGTCTAAAGTTGGGAATCCAACGCTACTTAAAGCCTGCGAGCGAAGACTGGAAACCTCCTAGCCAAGGGGCAGACGCTTTGGACTGCATGGACTCGACACGCAAAATCTGCGGTGGAGGCATAGCCGACATCTTTTGAACTTCTGCCAGTAGCTCTGCATGGTCGCGGAGTACCTCGGGACGTAGGGCAGCGGCCGCACTGATAAATCCAAGCTGCTTTTTCTTAGGTGTGAGTTCTGGGCTCAGTCCCAAAAGCCGGAGCTGGGTAGCTAAATTAGCTTGTTGATTGGCCTTGCGCTGAGCTTGCACATTGGCAAAGCGCCGAATTTCTTGGTGACTAATACCGTCAAGCAGATCATCTTCATACAGATCCTCAACCTCCACGCCTTTAAGGGTAGTTTGCGAAGACACTGCTGGCGTGTCTCGAAAAACTGGCATAAGCAGAGCAAAACTGAGCGCAAGACTAGCTGCAAAACCTGTGCCCATGATCCAGAGCAGAAAGGTGGTCACCTTTTGCGAACTGGGAGACAAACTGTTAGATCCATTATGCCAAAATTCATAACTGCGCTTCGGCGACTGTGGATTGAGCGCCATACGCATGGCTTGGTGCATACGGCAGCTTTCGGCAAAATCGTCCTTGCGCTTGGAATTTGCAGCCAACTCGCTCTTCAACTGAGCGAGGCCGCAGTCTGTAATTTCCTTATCTAGGTAAAGATTAACGAGCTCTGTAAATTTATCTTCGGTCATGCAAAATCTTCGCCCAAGAGGCCTCGCAAACTTTCCCGTGCACGGGCGATTCGGCTCTTCACAGTGCCCACGCTGATTTCCAATTGTTGTGCAATCTCATCGTAGGTCAGGTTCTTTACATTGCGGAGGATCAAAACTTCTTTGTGCTTATCATTCAGATATTGCATGCAAGCAGAGACACGGTCAACGAACTCTTGCGTCACAACCGCCTCGGCAGGATTCTCGTCTGCGCAGGGCATCACATTTTCGAGTGTCAGGCTGCCATCTTCGCACTGCGGCTGATCAAGCGAAATCGATTGATCACGCTTGCGGCGAAACCAGTACCAATAGCGGTTGTGCGCCAGATTGGTAGCGATCTGGTAGAGCCAAGTGGAAAAGGAAGCATCGCCGCGGAAATTCTCAAGGCCTCGGTGGGCACGGATGAAGGCATCCTGCGTTACTTCCTCTGCATCTTGTTTGTTATTAAGTAGTTGTAAAACTCTTGAAAAAATTCGGTCGTAGTGGCGAATTACCATTACGTTGTAGGCAGCCATGTCGCCTGCCCTTATGCGCTCAATCAAAAGTTCATCGGCGTCAATAGTATCAGTTTATGAAATCATAAGATATTACATAATAATAGATCATGTTAATTTAGATTAGTATGTATAAAAATCGTTCAAAATTGAGAAAAATTACTTTTCCTATTCTTGACAATTCAGCGGCAAGTTTCTTTTATCCCGCGCTTCGATGTAAGGGTTGTTAGCTCAATCGGTAGAGCAGTTGACTTTTAATCAATTGGTTCGGGGTTCAAGTCCCCGACAGCCTACCATCGTAGGTGCACGTAAACCTTGAAACATGCGAGCTTTTTTCCGCCTCAAAGAATCGCTAGAATCGATTAAAAAAACGGATTATGAGCGCACTCTTCAGCAACGCTAGTCATAGGACCGTGACCGGGGCAGAGAATAGTATCAGATGGAAGGCTGAGTAGCTGCTCTCGGTTATTTTTTAACGCGAGCTGATAGTCATATTTGGCGCCGCCCATGGAAAGTGAAAAGAGTGCGTCACCGACGAGGGCAATGGGGCGATTGAGCCCGTGTACTATGTAACTAAGCCCACCCTTGGAGTGACCATTTGTTTTTACTGCATAGATATCGAAGCCGCATAGTTGCATCCTAGAATTTGGCTGGAGAGGGCTAACGCCCGTATGTGGTTCTTCAGCGGGGCCAAATGCTAGCTTAGTCTGCGCAACGGTGACTAGTTTTTTGAAGCCGCCTACGTGGTCGCGGTGAGTATGTGTCAGGAAGACGGCTTTGAGTAAGAGTTCTTGGGCTCGAATACATTCTAAGATTGGCTCCGCGGAGGTGCCAGTGTCGAAAGCAATGGCCTCTTTAGTAATAGTATTATACACAAGGTAGCTATTCACACTGGCTCCTGAGTAGCCTGCCTCGGGAAAAGGCATGTTACACTGATGGAGTCCGGGTGAAAAAACTTCGCGAGGTGACCAAGAACGCTCAGCGAGTGCGACAAGCTTATCCGTATCCAATCCAAGTATCGGCGCGAGTTTGCGTGCGTCGATTACATTAAAGTTGCCATCAAACAAAGCACGCACTTCCTTCAAATTCAAACCAGAGCTGAGCGCGAGAGCGGAATGACTTAGGCGCAATCCAATAGCTGCTTTTTTTAACACATCTTGATACTCTTCTTCTATCGGAACTGACATCTTATATTTCTATCCAAGGCGTCCAAGGTCGACCTCGTCGCTAAATAAAGCCATGGTAAGCATGATCTGATCTGGCGAATGAAAGAAGTCGAAGTTCATATTCAAAAAATTACACAAGTTAGCGGTAATTGTCTCGTAAGTCTCCAATTAAATATGAGTGAATTATACGTTGCAGGCTAGAGCGTTTTTGCAGTTTCCAAGCTAAGCGAAAGCTTGAGTTCACCGCGGTAGTCCTTACAAACGTAAAGTATTGGTTAATAGGTTAAATGCAGTCGAATCTGTAGCCATTGGAGATAGCTTGCGATTAAAGAGACTTAACTTATAAAAAGACTCTTATGAAATCATCTACCCTAATTCTATATTTCGCCGTATGGTCAATTAGCCTAGCAACAGCCTATTACCTTGGTTCTTATGATGGAAATGTAGCACCCAATGCGGAGCAAGCAGCTGAATTGCCAACGGAGTTGAAAAAGCCGAAGCTTATTCAAGATCTAGCTATTGAAACAGTAGCGGCTTATGATAAAAAAGCACTCACCGCCTACTTCAGAGGCGATGTTTCAATGCTTGAAGACGCCTTCCTCGAAATCCCAATGCTCTCAGGGGAGGCTACTCGCGGGCTGCTGGTTCAAGCCTTCAAATTACCGGCTTCTGATCCTAACCGCTCGCGCTTGATCCGCGACTTGCTCAGTCGGCTTGCCGAGACAGAGCCTGTCGCCGCGCTGGAACTAGCCTCACAAATAGATTCCCTTCGCGACAGCGAGCGCGCTCGCATTGCCGTGCTTGAAGTATGGGGGCGTAAAGCTCCAGCTGCAGCGATTGCCTGGGCAAATAATGCCCTCGCAGGTGAGCCGAGTCGCACTCGCAACTCACAACTTATGGCCATCTATCGTGGCTACGCTGCGAACAATCCAGCCGCTGCCTTCCAGCAAGCTCTCGCCATCAATGATAATAGTAGACTTAAAAATCATCTGCTCGACCAGGTGATCAAAGTGCAAATCGAGTCGGGTGGTCTGCAAGCTGCCAAGCTTGCAGTCGATTTAGTGACCGACCCAGAAATGCAGAGATCACTCCGCCGCGAGTTAGTCGATGAGTGGGCAGAATTCGACCCCAAAGCCGCCGCTGCCTATGTGGTCAAACTAGGCGAGGACGCGGATTCTAGTATAAAATCTGCACTGGTCAGCGAATGGGCGGAGAGCGATCCAGCTGCTGCAGCTGCTTGGCTAAGCAGCCTAAACGAGGACGACCCCGCGATCGCCCGCGCTAGCTCATCAGTTATACGCGAGTGGACGCGTTACGACCTAGCCGCCTCCGCCGATTGGCTCAACAGCTTACCCGCTAGCCCCGGGCTCGATCGAGCTGTTATTAGCTACACCTTTCGCGCCGCTGAGGAGGACCCCGAGACCGCGATGAGCTGGGCGCAGTCGATCGAGGACGATCGGCGTCGCACTTGGATGATGGAGCGCGTTGCTAGTGCTTGGAAAAACCAAGACGCAGAAACTTTTAAGAACTTCCTAGACAATTCTGAACTCTCTACCGAGCAGCGCGAGAAACTCGAAAACAGCCAATCCCGAGAGTACGGTCACTGGGGTCGTAGATGAGATTAAATCGAAACAGGTTTGATTACGACATTTTGGTTAGGTGTTTGCTTAACTAAAGATAATACCTGTATCATATAAAGTGACACCAACCACAGAGGCATTAACCGGTGTGAACAAAGGTTGAATTTCACTGAGGAATACATTTCTCTAGTATGATGAAAATCAACGCCGCAGCAAAACCCACCGTCGGGATCATCATGGGAAGCCAATCAGACTGGAGTACAATGGGTGAGACAGCAGCCTTACTTAAGCAGCTCGACATCTCCTTTGAAACAAAGATTGTTAGCGCACACCGCACACCAAAACGACTCTACAGCTACGCCGAAGAGGCCCAAGAGCGCGGCATAAAAGTGATCATAGCGGGGGCAGGTGGCGCTGCTCATCTTCCTGGCATGACGGCAGCTATGACCCATCTGCCCGTGCTTGGCGTACCTGTTCAATCCAAGGCACTGAGCGGTCAAGACTCGCTCCTCTCCATCGTGCAAATGCCTGCGGGTATTCCCGTAATGACACTAGCGATCGGCGTGGCTGGTGCTAAAAATGCGGCACTTTCCGCAGCTTCCATTCTCTCTTTATCCGACAAAGGTATCCGCGAGCGCCTACAAGCATTTCGTGCTAATCAAACGCAAACTGTCCTTGATGCCGAGCTACCCGAAGCATGATCACGCCTGGAAGTACTGTAGGAATCCTCGGCGGTGGGCAGCTTGGGCGTATGCTTATACTTGCTGGGCGTAATCTCGGCTATCGATTCCACGTATTTGAACCCAAGAAATCTTGTCCTGCAGGCATGGTCGCTGACTTGGAAATCAATGCCGCTTACTCCGACAAGGCTGCGCTGCGCAAGTTTGCTGAAGGTGTCGACGTGATTACGCTTGAGTTTGAAAACATTCCCACCGAGGTAATCGACATGCTCAGCACCATCAAACCCGTGCTCCCTGGTAGACGCGCACTCTCTATCTGCCAGCATCGCCAGCGCGAAAAGGATTTTCTCAAAGAAAGCGGCCTACCCTGCGCACCATTTGAATATGCGGACTCCGCTGAGAGTTTGAAAAACGTAGTCGAGGCCATCGGCTTCCCCTGCGTGATCAAGACCGCTGCCCTCGGTTACGATGGTAAAGGACAGATCAAGCTGAATGTGCCTGAAGAGGCTGCCGACTGCGACTACCTATGGAACTTTCTGGAGAATCCACAGCGGGTAGTCGTCGAAAAATGGATTCACCACATTGGGGAATTCTCCGTGATCTGTGCACGTAAGATAGACGGCACAAAGATCACTTTCCCGATGGCAGAAAATATCCACATCCATCACGTTCTTCACGCCTCTATCATACCTGCCAGAATCACCGAAGCCATACAGACGACAGGTGCGCAACTGGCCTGCGAGATAGCGGACTTGCTCGATGTGACTGGCCTAATCGCAGTCGAGCTTTTCCTCGAGGAGGACGGTAGTCTGATCATCAATGAAATGGCGCCACGTCCGCATAACTCTGGACACTATTCGATGGAAGGCTGCATCACGAGCCAATTTGAGCAGCACATCCGCGCCGTGACTAATTTGCCCTTCGGCTCGACCGAACTAATTAAGCCGTCTGTCATGATCAACCTACTAGGCGATATTTGGGATAAGGCCGATAATGGCCAGCCCGACTGGGCTAGCCTCCTCGCCGATCCAAATGTAAAACTACACCTCTACGACAAAGGTGAAGCCCACCCTGGTCGTAAGATGGGGCACTTTACCGTGCTTGGCGATGAGATCGAAACCGCGCTAGAAGCAGCGGAAGCACATTTTACCGCTTTGCTTGATGTCTAAGAGCGCGACTTCATTTAAATGCCTTTCGGCAGCAAGCCTCCAATTTCAATTTGACTCACTCAAAATTGGGGACGAGCAAACTCGAGCAGGATCTAAAAATTGATTCGACGTTCAAAATTCGGCGATCAAAGTTCATATCCATTCGATGAGCATTCAACCTAACAGATCCGAATTTGACGCACTGACTAGTCAAGGCAACGCCATACCTGTTTATCTGGATCTTACGGCCGACTGCGAGACACCGCTAGGCGCTTACTCCAAGATTAGGCACGAAGCGCCCTCTTTTCTGTTCGAATCCATTGTAGGCGGCGAGCGCATCAGCCGCTTTTCCATCCTCGGCTCGAATCCGCGCAAAGTTTATCGCATATTTGAGAGCGAAACCACAATCACGCAAAAAGGTGGTGTGACCAGGACCGTCCCCACGCCAGCCGATCCGCTCAAACTGATCGAATCGGAGATGGCCAGCTATCAACCTATTGAAATGCCGGACATGCCTCAATTCTCTGGAGGAGCAGTTGGATTTGTCGGGCACGAGTTTATTCACAGTATTGAGCCGACGGTGGCGAAACCCTCTGAAAATCCCTTAGAAGTCCCTATTCTTTACTATATGATCACCGATTCGGTGCTCATATTTGACCATGTACGCCAGATTCTACGCATCTGCGTCCACGCCCATACGAGTAATGACACAAAGCGCGGTTCGCGCAATGCTTATGATCAAGCAGTCGCCGAAATCGAGCGCATTTACAGTCTACTAGAGCGCCAACCCCCCCTCAGTCAGCGCCCCATCGGCCAGCCTAATGAGATCTACATTCCAAGGGGTAATTTTACCCAAGAACAATTTGAAGTCGCAGTGGATAAAGTCAAAGACTACGTGCGCTCAGGAGATGTCATACAAACCGTTCTTTCACAGAGGTTTGCAAAAGATTTTAAGCCTGCCCCCATCGATCTTTACCGCGCCCTGCGCACGGTGAATCCTTCACCCTACATGTTTTTGATTGAAGAGCCCGATTTTGCTGTCGTAGGAGCCTCACCCGAAGTGCATGTACGCCTCACAGGTGACCAAGTCGAAATACGCCCCATCGCAGGTACACGGCATCGAGGTAAAACCGAAGCCGAAGACCTTCAACTAGAGCAAGATCTGCTAGCCGACGAGAAAGAGAAGGCCGAACACCTCATGCTCGTCGACCTTGCGCGCAACGATATCGGCCGAGTGTGTCAATATGGCACAGTCGAGGTGTTCGACTACATGACGATTGAACGTTATTCACATGTTATGCACATCGTCTCCCAGGTCGTAGGAACAATCCGCCCCGACAAAAATGCTTACGATCTGCTGCGAGCCACTTTTCCAGCGGGTACCCTCAGCGGCGCGCCGAAAGTCCGCGCTCTCCAAATTATTTCTGAGCTCGAGCAAAGCCAACGTGGCATTTACGGCGGCGCAATCGGATATTTCAGCTACGGCGGTAATCACGACTCCGCTATCGGCATCCGCACCGCTTTAATTAAAGATAACAAAATCTATATACAGTCAGGAGCAGGCATCGTAGCGGAATCTATCCCTAAGAGCGAGTTCGTGGAAACGGTCAACAAAGCCAAAGGTATGCTAAAGGCAGTCGTGCTTGCTGAGGATATGTATGGGGGTTGAGCCTCAATCCTCAAAATTAGTAAGCGCTTCCGTTTTGAAGGCGCCTACTCTATAGAAGTCTTACTCTGATGCTTAATCGACCCCTCCTAGTGAATAGTGGCGTCGTTTCACGTGACCGCGATGGTGAGTTTTCACCAGATTTTCCGTAAGTCTATCACAATTGATACGATAATTGATTGAGTTTTTAGAATAATTCTAAGGACCATAAATACAAACAGTGAGACAATCACTAAAGGACCTACCAATTATTATGTCACAGACAGCAGAAATAGCCAGTATTCGACGTTCAAAAGCTAAACGTTTATCCGCTGTGCCCCGCGCACAGACTGACGAGGCAATTGATGTCTCAGACGTACGCGAACTCCCGTCAAACGACCGCAATGTGATGCGCACCTACATGCAAGAGATTTCCAAGACTGCATTGCTGACAAGAGAGGAGGAGGTCAATCTCGCAAACCGCATTAAAGGGGGCGACAAATCTGCCCGTGATCAAATGATATCAGCGAACCTACGACTCGTAGTAAAGATAGCCTACGATTATAATAATTTCGGACTGCCACTCCTAGACCTAATCAGCGAGGGTAACATTGGCCTTATTAAAGCCGTCGAGCGCTTTGATCCCGAAAAGGGTGGCAAGCTAAGCACCTACGCAGCGTGGTGGATCAAGCAGTCGATTAAACGCGCCCTCGCTAATCAAAGTAAAACCATTCGCCTTCCCGTTCATCTAGTCGACCGCATCGCAAAGATGCGCAAGATCACAGCCCAGTTAGCCGATGAACTCAATCGCGAGCCCTCCGACGAAGAAATCGGCTACGCCATGGATATGCCGGTCAACAAAGTCGCACATCTCAAATCAGTCAGTTTCCGACCAGCCTCACTCGACGCTCCCGTGGGTGAAGACGGAGACACTACTTTTGGCGAATTGGTTGGCGACGAAAACGAAGCTTCCCCGCTAGAAAATTTACAAGAAAAGTCGATCAGCAGCGACATCAAGTCCGTTATCGAGCGACTTGAAGACCGCGAGGCAGAAATTATACATCTTCGATTTGGCTTAGACGGCAACCATCCACTCACCCTCGAAGAAGTCGGAGAACGATTTGATATTACACGCGAGCGAGTTCGTCAGATACAAAATATCGCAATCCACAAAATGCGTCGCCTCATGACAGATAACGAGCGGCAACGTTCCAAAGAAGAAGTTCAAGAGGAGCGTATCGAGCAGGAAAAGATGCGAGTTCTCCAAGAATTTTTTGCAGAACAAGCCGCGTCTTAATTCTTAACAAGAAACTACTCTATACCAATTGACATTGTTCGAGTATAAACACTGAGAAAAGTTTCTGAATTTTTAGTGTTTTTCGTAACTACTTATCAATCATCATTGGGAAACTCGCGGTGAAGTTTACCTTCGAGTGTAGTGACCCGTGTGGCGAGGTCATCGTATTGGTCTTTTGTGACGACATTAGCGCGGTGGAGCATTTCGTTGAAGAGCTTGCTCGCTTCGGCTTTAGCTTTTTTGGTCTCGTTGCGACCTTCGTCAACAATTTTGTCCGACATGGCCGCGGCTTCCTCTTGGGTGAGCTTACCTTTCTCAACGTATTCATTGAGCGACTCCAGAATTTTGTCCTTGGTCACGACAGCCAAACCTACGCCAGCCAACATAGTTTTCTTAACGAGATCTATCATAATATATTTAAATTACGCCATTCCTTGCGAAAATACAAGTGCTCATACTTAGTTTAGGACGGCTACTTTTATCTTAAATCTCCACCTTTTAGAAGTATGCGCATGCATTAGTATTCTGATAAAGAGCAAATATGGGAGACTAAACCTAGGTCGCTAAGAAAGCTGACTGCCAAATCTGCACCTCGTTTAAGAGTCCGTGCTTAACTAAACTTTGTTCGATCTCGTCAAGAGTGGGTTTCTTGATACCTTAAATGGTGTCCGCTGGCAACTCGGGCTTGGCTGAGCAAATAAGTTTCCAAACTGCCCATGCTCTTGCGCGGCGTAATGCCACGCGGTCGCCTTGTAGGCGTGTCGCTTGGTGCTGAAAGCTTATGCGTGGGTTTCAGGGATAATCTTGGCTAGGGTGATTAGCAACGATCCAATGCAGGGCTCGATATGGGAGTGGCCATTCGCGAAGGACTTCTGCCTCGGCAGAAGATTAGCATAGAGCGCCCGGGTGATCGCCAAAATAGCGCGACCTGAATAACCTTTGAGCCATAGGTAGTGGCCGTAGCTCAAAGCAGTTAGGTAGAAGGCTTCAATATTGCCACCGCACAGTTCACTTAGGTTGCGGTAGCTCATTTCTTTTTGGGGAAACGGGAGGTAAGGGCAAAGAGGGATCGTCATATAGTAAAGAGCTAGCTAGCTAGCGCCCGCGTTATGTTTATCAGTAGCGTTGACGCGAGTAAGTTCGCACACCAGCTTCTCACGAACTATGCAGCATCGGCTGGGGAATCTTTAGACGATCCTGACTTAGATTTATCGATCTTTTCAGCCTTAATAAAATGTAGTTTAGGCTTTGTGCGGCCTTCGACCACTGCACGGTCGATGACGACTTTCTCGACGTTTTCAGTCTGTGGGAGCTCATACATCAAATCTAGCATGATACGTTCCATAATGGAGCGAAGTGCGCGGGCACCAGTCTTAAGTTCAATCGCTTTTTCAGCGATCGCGGCTAAGGCGTCGCGCGTAAAATGAAGAGCGGCACCTTCCATCAGAAAGAGTTTACTATATTGTTTAACCAGCGAGTTCTTGGTATTTTGGAGAATGTGTTCGAGATCGGAGCAAGAAAGCTCGTCGAGCACGGCGAGCATGGGGAGACGGCCGATAAATTCGGGAATCATACCAAAGTGCACAAGGTCTTCCGGTTGCGTCTCGCGGAGTAATTCGCTGAGTGGCACCTCGTTTTGGTGGCGGTTGCGTTCGGTATCGAAGCCCATCGCCTTGGACCCAACTCGGCTCTGCACGATTTTCTCAAGGCCAACAAATGCGCCACCACAGATGAAAAGAATGTTAGAAGTATCTAGCTGAATGTATTCTTGATTTGGATGCTTGCGACCACCTTGTGGTGGAACGTTACAGACGGTGCCTTCCAGAATCTTGAGAAGAGCTTGTTGTACTCCCTCGCCCGAAACGTCACGTGTAATTGACACGTTATCCGTCTTGCGGCCGATCTTATCTATTTCGTCGACATAAATGATACCGCATTCGGCCTTCTTTACATCGTATTCGGCGGACTGGAGGAGACGAAGGACAATATTTTCCACGTCCTCGCCGACGTAGCCGGCCTCTGTTAATGTAGTCGCATCGGCGATTGCGAAGGGTACATCGAGCATCTTGGCCATGGTGCGAGCGAGTAATGTCTTACCACTACCTGTAGGGCCTAAAAGAAGGATATTACACTTCTCGATATGTACGTCGTCGTATTTGCTATCGAGTTCGACGAAACAGGGAGCTTGATCTACACGCGACTCGGATCGTAGACGTTTGTAGTGATTATAGACTGCAACTGCGAGGGCGCGCTTAGCGTAATCCTGGCTGATGATGTGCTCATCGAGCGCAGCGGTGATTTGCGCGGGCTTAAGGAGATTGAAGCGTTCGTTAGAAGCAGCTCCTTTAGGCTGGGCTGATTCGACATTCTCTGAGAGCTCGCGGTCAATGATGGTTTTGCACACAGAGACGCACGAGTCGCATACATGTACGCCAGCGGGACCTGCGATCATTTTACGGACTTCGTTTTGTGCTTTTCCGCAGAAAGAGCAGAAAGTCATCCGTGTGGATTTAGCCATAATCGAAAGAGTATAATGGGTATTACTAGCTGCGCCTATTTCTCAATGGGCTTGGCTTCAATCACCTTGTCGACGATACCATAAGCTAGGGCGTCTTTAGCTGTTAGATAGAAATCTCGGTCGGAGTCGTTGGCGATCTCTTTTGGCGTCTTATTCGTGTGAATGGAGATGAGTTCGTTCATGCGGGCACGCCAGCGGAGGATTTCTTTGGCGGCGATGGAAATATCCGAGGTTTGCCCGGTGGCACCACCAGTAGGCTGATGCATCATTACGCGACTGTTAGGCAGTGCGTAGCGCTTACCCTTAGTTCCAGCGGCGAGAAGAAGCGTAGCCATACTGGCAGCTTGTCCGACACAATATGTGACAATGTCGCACTGAAGGAAGTTCATTGTATCGTAGATGGCCATACCATCGGTCACACTGCCGCCTGGGGAGTTGATATAGAGGCTGATGTCCTTTTTGGGATCTTCCATCTGGAGGAAGAGCATCTGCGCGATGACAGCATTGGCGACAAAGTCGTTGATCGGTGTGCCGATGAATATAATACGGTCGCGCAGTAGGCGGCTGTAAATGTCCCATGCGCGCTCGTTACGACCTTCGCGTTCATAGACAGTGGGTAATGGTACGTAGCTCACAGTGTGTAAGTTGGTTACTAAATATATAGAGTTATAAAAATCAGACTACAAACCAAGTGCCGAATATCAAATGCATTTGCAGGTTCTACTGTTAACTATAATTCGCAAGGCTAATCGCTGCTGGCTTCAACTGGCTCGACGATCTCGCGATCGGCTTTTTCAGCGAGCAGATCCATGGTCTTACCAAGGATGATGTCTCGACGCATTTGATTGACGCGGTTTTGGTCTTTTTGGAGCTCTTTGACAAGCTTATCTGGGTTTTGGCCAGCCTGTTGCGCTTCCATCATGATCATGCGACTAAAGTCTTCTTTCTCGACCTTGATCTTTTCCTTCTCAGCAATCTTGGTCAGGATAAGACGAGATTTGAAGCGGTCGTGGGCTGCCTTGCTGGCACCTTCATGGAGCGACTCTTTGTGCTTTTCGAACTCTTCAGCGGAGACGCCTTGCTGCATGTTACGCTGCATGAAGTCACGGAGGACGGCTTCGGTCTCGCTCTCGACACCGCTCTGAGGGATCGGAAAATCGACCGATTTGACTAGTTCTTCAGTGATCTGCTGACGTTCGCCGTTGGCATTTTGTTGCTTCTTTTGATTTTCAATGTTTTCGGAGATCTTAGTGCGAAGCTCGTTTTCGTCTTTGACCTGCATACTTTCGAAGAAAGCGTCGTCCATTTCGGGCATAACTTTCTCACGCACTTCTTTGGCTTCGACGCTATAAACAACAGTCTTTCCTGCGAGGGCTTCGGGCTTAAAATCTTGAGGGAACTCCATAGTCACTTCTTTAGTTTCGCCAGCCTTCATGCCAACGAGGCCATCGACGATAGCGCGAACACCGGGCGCATCTTCGTTGCCAGCTTCCTCCCATGTGTTGGCTTGAGTACCATACATTGGTGC
>JAKVCM010000100.1 GCA_022448605.1 Puniceicoccaceae bacterium
CCAATGGCTAAAGTTTTCTGAATTAGATGAACTGGTTGAGGCTTTTGTTCAATTAGGCGTCCGAAAGGTACGTTTGACAGGAGGTGAGCCTCTACTTCGCCCAGGAATTGATAATTTTATCCAAAGGTTGAGAGAAATTCATAAAATTGATGATATTGCACTTACTTCTAATGGTGTCCGCTTAAGTAAACATGCAAAATTATTAAAGAATGCAGGCTTGGAACGAATAACAATAAGCCTCGATGCCCTAGATACCGAGATTGCAGGTAAAATGAACGGACTAGGTATATCACCAACGGCTACACTTGATGGAATAGAAGCAGCTTTAGATTTAGGATTCACCGTAAAAGTAAATATGGTAGTTGAGAAAGGCGTTAATGAATCCCAAATTTTACCAATGGCACATTACTTTAAAGATAGGGGTGTGACATTGCGTTTTATTGAATTTATGGATGTTGGAAACCATAACAATTGGAGTATCAAGCGCGTAGTTAGTGGAGACGAGATACTCAATACAATAATGTCAGAATTTGACGTAGCTCCCATAGATTTGAGCTCTAGTCAAGAAGTGGCTAAACGTTATCGCTACTTGGATGATTCGTGTGAATTTGGATTAATTACTTCTGTAAGCCAAACATTTTGTGGTAGTTGTACACGTGCTCGTGTCTCTGCGGACGGAAAACTTTTCACATGTCTTTTTTCTAATAATGGTCTAGATTTAAAAACGTTTCTAAGATCTAAAGAATATGATAAGTCAAAGCTCTTGAATTTTCTTTCTAAACATTGGACAAAGAGAGATGATAGATATTCTGAACTTCGTTCTGAAATTGTTAGTATTGGGGAGAAAGTTGAGATGTCTTATATCGGCGGATAAGTATACTTTAAAAAAGTCACATTATTAATTACTTCATATTTTTTGGATTAATGGTCTTAAACACAATTAATGTCCCAAATTAATGTCTTATCTCTTACGAGTAAGCAAAAATTTCAATTCGAGTGATCTTACATCAGCGGAACTGTCCTATTATGCCAAACAGTTACTCTTGCCCGGTATTGGTATTATAGGTCAGCGCAAACTTAAAGTTGCACGAGTAATAGTTATAGGTGCGGGTGGATTGGGTTGTCCTATACTACAATCGCTAACAGGTGCAGGTGTTGGGCATATATCCATTGTTGATGGCGATGACATTTCAATCTCTAACCTCTCACGCCAATGGTTGCATCGTCACGAGGATGAGGGTAAAAACAAGGCAATTTCAGCGGCCAAGAGATTATTTGAGATTAACACATTTATAAAATTGGAAGCTCATCCTGTGATGCTAGATCATGCGAATGCCCGCAAACTTATAGAATCTCATGATCTAGTAATTGATGCTACTGATGGACTTGATGTTCGCTACCTGATCGATGATGTATGTGCAGACTTAAACTGTCCATGGATACATGCAGCTTTGTATAAAGATAAAGCTCAATTGACTGTTTTTTGGGATACTTACGGGGCAAGTTTTAGAAAGCTCTATCCTGAACCCAGCATAGTATTATCATGTTTGGAAACTGGAATATTAGGCGCTTATGCGAGCTTAATTGGAAATATGCAGGCTATTGAAGCGATAAAAATAATTACTGGTATGTCCATACCAAAGATCGGTGAATTAATTACATTCGATCTAGAAAAAAATAATCTACATAGGTTCTACAATCCAGAGGTTAAGCCTCCCCATTTGTATTCCGGTGATTTTGAAAACAATTCTGAATATTCCTTATCAATCAAGGATCTACAAAAATCAATAATATCAGACGATATATTTACAATACTAGATATTCGGGACAAAAAAAAATTCGATGAGAATTGCATAGATAACGCGATCTACTATCCAGCTGAAAGAATTCTCGAAGAGGGTCTAGATCATGTTAGTACAAAAAAGATATTACTTATATGCGAAGAAGGACTTATCAGTGCGATGTTAGCAAATGCTATGAATCATCAGTATAAAGATATTTTTTACCTAGAAGGCGGCATGCGGGCTTGGACACATAAACAAACCTTAGATTGCTAGAGTTCCATTAGTAAAAACTCCTGCAGTATTCTTAGTAACACTGCCTTTATGGACGGTTAATATTTTTCGATTCTCGTAAGAAGTGGGTGAAAACAGAACCCGTTTTCACGTGCATATTTGAAAAAATTCGTGTTTAGTTTTTTAAAACTGACTACGACTATGAGCTAACTGCTTTTACTAAATTAATCCTTTCAACTCAGGGACATTATCCAAGTCTTGAGAAGTCGCGTCTTGTGCTCAAGACATTCCATTTTTGGTTCGCTAGTTTGGTATTATTCGTTTGTGTCTGTGTATGCTTAAAGCATCCGAATTATTTGAATTTCCTGTGTCTTTGCCCTTTGGCGCGATTTTCTGTCCAGAACTAGCACCATGGGAATGGCTGCCGCTAATTAAAGAAGCTTTAGGAGAATATGTTTATAAAGGATACCAAACTGAGAAACCCTGCGGACTTCATATAGAAGGCGATGTTTACATTCACCCGACAGTTAAATTACCGCCATTCGGCTTGATACAAGGGCCTGCCTATATTGGCGAAGGCTGTGAGTTACGCCCTGGAATTTTCATTCGTGGTAATTTGATCACAGGAAAAGACTGCGTGCTAGGGAACTCTTGCGAATTTAAGAACAGCTTGCTACTAGACGGCGTTCAAGTGCCGCATTTTAGTTATGTGGGTGACAGCGTTCTGGGCAACGGCGCCCACCTCGGAGCAGGCGTTATCTGCTCAAACCTGCGCCTAGATCAAGCTGATGTAACTGTAGCTTTAGAGAACGGCACAAAGCATACTACAAAACTTAAAAAACTCGGTGCCTTAGTCGGGGATCATGCCGAGGTCGGCTGTAATGCCGTGCTTAATCCTGGATCCATACTCGGCAAGCGCGCACTGGTCATGCCATCGATTGCTTTTAGTGGGACGATTGCGGCGAACTCCATTGCTTGCCAAAAAGACCCGACCCTAAGCGCGCCTCGCATGGACTAACTAAGGACCGTGTGCCTTTTGAGGCCATTACCGAAGGCCTAAGGGTCTAACTCAGTTGAGGATATCATAAAAGAAATAGACGGCTCTAAATAGAGATTTAGCTAGCAAACGAACATGGCATTGTATCTGTATTAGTTGTGAGTGTTTCAAAACAGAAAAAAGTAGCTAGAGAACTTCTACAGTCCGCACAGAAGGTTTATCATTACCGAAGGGATTTAACCTCGGAAGGGCGCTTGGCCGAACTGGACAAGGCTGTCGGTGAAGTCGACGGGCTAATCCGCGATAAAACGACTAATGAAGCACCACTTGTGGCGGCAATAGATCGGCTAGATGCCTTATTGTGCAGGATAGGCGGCAAAATTTACCCAAAGACCTTTTGGAATGATAATCTCGAGGTCGCGCTGGTAGCAGCGATTATCGTAATAGGGGTTCGCACCTTCTTTTTCCAGCCATTTATTATCCCCACTAACTCCATGTTTCCTACTTACAGCGGCATGAAAACTGTCGTCTATGAGGACAAAAACAATGCGCCGTCCGTCATCATGCGCACTTTCCGCTTCCTAACTCTGGGAGCGAAACATAAGTCTCTAATCGCGAAAAATGATGGCACAGCAGTGCAATTACCTATGGAGCAAACTGCTAATGGAACCCGACTTTATGCTAGGCAAGTTAAAGGCAAGAAATGGATCGTCTTTCCCACAGTTTTAGCAGAATACACTCTACTAGTCGGCGGTGTGCCACACACTATTCGTGTGCCTGCAGATTTTGACATGCAAAGCGCATTGCTTGAAAGCTTTCCAGATTCAGACCCTCGATTAATTCGAGTCGCTGGCGGCACAGGATATGCACTTGATTTCAACCATCAAGTGTCTGCTGGCGATGCGGTCCTGCGCTTCGATATTACTCTGGGCGATGCTTTGTTCGTGGATCGTATAAGTTACCATTTTAAGCGACCGGAGGCGGGCGATCCATTCGTATTCCGTACTGGTGAAATACCCGGAATCGAAGGAGGAGCTAAAAACATCGTCGATAAATATTATATTAAACGGATAGGTGGTGTCGGTGGCGAAAAGCTTGAGATCAAAAACGGCGCATTACTTGCTAATGGAGAACCCAGATCTGAGGTAGAGGCTTTTGGTAGAAATGAGCGAAAAGAAGGTGAATACAAGGGCTACGTCTATCCAACACAGAGCGATCCCAGTAATCCGCCACAATTATTAACCGCGCCAGGTGTCATCGCAGATATACCAGCTGGCACATTCGTCGCCTTAGGTGATAATTCTGCTAATAGTCTGGATAGTCGTTACTGGGGACTCGTACCCGAAAAGTCTGTCATAGGTAAGGCGATTTTCATCTATTACCCATTCACAAAGCGCTGGGGATTGGCAGAGTGATAATCGTATGATCTGGAATCTCACAACGAACGACGAGCATACTGTAGTATACGCACAATATATATTATGTCTAATTTATACTTTGTAAACGAGATACTGCTTTCCTTCTAAGTATGCTCAGAAGTCTATGATATGGGTCAGCTTCCTCTCTATAATTGGTTAAATAATCGTGCAGCAGGCGTCATGCTACACGTAAGCTCACTCCCATCCGATACAGGTGTAGGAAATCTTGGTGCAGACGCATACCGCTACATAGATTTCCTCAATGCTTCTAGCATGTCCATATGGCAGATTTGTCCTTTAGGTCCAACTGGATATGGCGATTCTCCCTACCAGTGTTTTTCAGCCTTTGCAGGGAATCCTTATTTCATTGATTTACAGCCACTCCTAAAAGAAGGCTTAATCACGGAGGAGGAATGTGTTAGCCTCAAAGACTTACCTCGTGACCATGTTGATTATGGAGCCCTCTACTATGAGATTTGGCCAATTCTTCGTTTGGCTTACGATCGCTTCAAATCTTCAAAAAAGAAACAACTTCTCGATTATGGCACCGTCGCTGAGTTTCGAAAAAATCAAGGACATTGGTTAGAAGACTATGTCCTATTTATTAGTCTCAAAGAGAGTTTTGACGGTAAATGCTGGTTAGAATGGCCTTCTGAGTATCGTGATGCGCGCCTAGCTAAATCTGCAGAGCTATCCAGTGGTGTGAAAAGCACCGCCGACGCACATGTCTTTTTCCAATACATCTTTTACGCGCAACTGGCCAAACTCCGCGCCTACGCGGGCAGCCGAGGTGTTGAAATTATGGGAGACGCACCTATCTTTGTTGCACTCGATAGCTCCGACGTATGGGCAAACCCAGAACTATTTCAGATCAAGAAAAACGGCCAACCGAAAGCGGTTGCCGGCGTGCCGCCCGACTACTTTGCAGTAGATGGTCAGCTGTGGGGCAACCCGCTTTATGATTGGACTGTGCATGAACAGACGGGATTCGCATGGTGGATTCAACGGATTAAATCTAATTTAGAATTTTACGACATCATCCGCCTCGATCATTTCCGCGGCTTCGAGTCTTACTGGTCTGTGCCAGCGACAGAGACAACTGCTCGTAATGGAAGGTGGATAGCTTGCCCTGGACTCGAGCTATTTAAGGCACTTCGTAAAGCCTGCCCTAAAGCCAAACTCGTAGCCGAAGATCTCGGTGAGATCACTGAAGAGGTCAACAAGCTTCGCACAATCACTGGTCTGCCTGGCATGGCTGTAATGCAATTTGCTTTCGGTAGCGAGGCTGACAATGCTTACTTGCCGCATAACTTAGAAGCTAATTGCGTTGCCTACTCTGGCACACACGACAACAATACTTCGATTGGCTGGTATCAAGCCCTAGATGGAACGACGCAGGATCATGTCCGTCGCTACCTGGGTGTTAGTGGTGATGAAATCGAGTGGGATTTGATTCGTGCTACTATTAGGTCCAGCGCCCTACTCGCAATATTCCCCTTACAGGACCTAATGAGTCTAGGCAGCGAAGCCCGCCTCAATACACCTGGTGCAGCTTTCGGCAACTGGCAGTGGCGCTATCAAGCACACCAACTCGACCAACTTCAAAGCGATAGCTCGGCCTACCTACGAGAGTATCTATCGCTCTACGGAAGATAATGGAGGAACGTGCATGAGCGTAACCTCATACACAACTATCTAGGGTTTGATGTTCCTACATCTCACGTAGCGCTTCTCGACCCTACGGCAGCTTGGATACTTCTTTTTAATGAACTTTAATTGTCTATCTAAGCACTTAAAATCAAATGGCGCTTCGCTAAATGCAATTACTCGATTTTCGTACCCATCGATTCTATACATCACCGTTTCAGTAAAACGTTTTTTTAGCTTAGACGATTTAAAAATCGGCAAATGCTTTATCTTCCTTGGCTCAATCATATTAAAAACCAACATGCCACCAGGCTTTAGCAATCTTGCGAGCGCTTTACACCACTCAGCATTCATTGGCACACAACGTACAGGAATAAAATCTTCTTCAGAATATAGATCATCAATGATGACATCATAGCTTGCTTTCTCGGCGCTCTCATTTACCCAGTCGACAGCATCGCCAGCGATAAGGTCAAAGCCGCCGGAGCATTGAAAAAAGCCACCTGCTATCGAAAGATGGATCGGATCCATCTCAACGCCGACGATGCGCTTTGGCATAACAAGTTCAAGAATTTGTCGCCCCACTGACCCAGCTCCGAAGCCAAGGATAAGAACATCCTCCAAACTATTGAATGGACGGTGCAAGGTTGGCAGCGTGATCAAGTCCCATATGGATCCCGAAAGCGGTCGCTTCGGATTCCATTGTGAATGGTTGACACCATTACGGTACAAACGAACTGACCCGCCAGCAGTGCGGACCTCGTAGTGATTACCGTCAATTGTTTGTTGCCACAAAAGAGCCATGATGAAAACCTCGATTTTCGTAGATCCAGATTCTCTGTATATATCCAAATCAATCTTCTACTTGTAAGTTTCTCCCTACTCTCTACTCCCTGCTAGTATTTCTAAAAAGTCATCGTTTTAATTTACGTTCGACCATGGCATGTGCCTCATCTGGCACCCATGCGCGCCAACTGCTATCCTTCGATTCAATCTTTTTTAAAATCTTACGTCCTGTATTTGCCAGCAAACTAGGGTCGCCCACGCCGATAGGCAAGATACGATCATTCTGCATCAAGTGACGGTAAAAATACTGCCAATTCTTTGGCGCTTTGAAATTATCGGCTGTCACCAGCTCCATGCTGCTAGTGTTATGCCAGGGATAGACAAAAAGTTGTACGCGGTTTTTAAAGAGACGGCCAAACGACTCGAGTACACCGCCTGCTAAGTTAGCCGCCCATTTTGCTTTAAAGAGTTCGTTGAGAAGGCCAATACTCAAAATAATCGCAATCGGCTCGGCAGTGTATCGGCTAAGATAAGTCGCGATTCGGTGAAACTCTGCGCTACGACTAATTAAGACTGTCTTGCCGAGAGCTTGGAGCGCATCGGCACGGTCAATGAAATCCTCGTGGTCGACGTCTCCGCCATCACGTAGCAAATTATTCATACTGATTTCACAAATCTCCAAAGCGCGCGACTTTTCTTCATTGCTAATCACATCGGAGAAGACTTTGCGTGCCTGTCTGATCATGTCCAAGTGTAGTTTGAGCACAGGACTAAAACTACCACGAAGCAATAAAATCGGGCGCTTGTAGAGTGCATCGGTTGCTTGGACTATTTCTCCCTTCTCATTGAACATAGCTGCGTCGGTTAGTCCACTTTGAACGAGTTGTAAGGCACACAACCGATTATCCACATAACGGAAACCCTTTCCTGAGAAGCGAAGCATATCGACTTCAACGCTCTCTTTAGAGACCCCATCGGCCAATGAATCAACGAATTCGTGCAAACTTTCCCTGTAGTTAAAAGCCGCATGGATCAGGTTTACACCAACCTTTCCTAGGGCATCCATTTGGTCAGAGTTGGTCTCATCAAGCAAGCGTACGTGAATCACTATTTCACAAGGCTCCGTTTTAGGTTTAAGCTGAAAACGCACTCCTAACCAACCATAGCATTCCCCAGAATCTTGATAGCCACGGGCTCGAACTGTGTTACAAAATGAGAAAAAGGCAGTGCCCTTCCCTCTCTGCGGTCCTAGTCGCTTTTCGAGTAGGTCATATTCATAGGTAAGCATTGAGTGAAGTCTCGACTGCGAAACATAGCGGGAGACTTTACCGTAGAGCGCGTCACTCATTGTCATGTCATAAGCAGAAATGGTCTTGGCTACTGTACCTGCACTACCTGAAACTCTGAAGAACCAATTGGCCGTTTCTTGCCCTGCTCCAATCTCGGCAAAAACGCCGTAGCGCTGAAGATCCAAATTGATCGCTAATGCTTTTTGATAGGTACTCATTTTTTTTCTTTCTGCCATAAACCGGACTTGATAAAACTCCATGCTCACCAAAGCAAACCGTAATTGATCTGACTGCGAAAAATACTAAAGAAAACCCTTTACACACGACTCACTCCCGCATTTCATCCCGCACTCTTCAAGCTTTTGCTCTTGCTTGAGACCCGGTAAAAAGTCAGATTTATTGCAGGGTGGAGCAGCCCGGTAGCTCGTCAGGCTCATAACCTGAAGGTCACAGGTTCAAATCCTGTCCCTGCACCCATTTAAAAGCCCCTTAGACAAGCTCTAAGGGGCTTCTTTTTGCTTATAAAATACTGATCAAATTTAATACACACGTCTTCAAAATGATACATATAAATGATGTAATATGAACAGTGAAAAGTTAAGAATCATTTAACCCAGCACTATTATGTTTAGATTAGTAACTGTTGCTTAGGTTAATGCCAAATAATACTAATAGCTTATCTACATACCCGATCAAAGTCCTTCCTTAGCGTATTATTTTCCCATTCATACTGTAGATCTGCCTACAAATTGACCAATGTACGGTAAAAAAATGCCTTAACTAACAATTCATTTCTGTCCGAACTTGAAAAAGTATAAACTGCTAGCATGTTTTTATCTAATGTCCGCGTTCACACGAAATCGTACTGACGGCTACAAGCCTCTATTTTTCCTATATTGCCTATTTGCACTAGGCTGGATTACTCTACTTCTTTACGCGGGTGGTATGACTACTAGTATTAAAGCAGGCATGGCATTTCTCGATTGGCCCCTCTCCAATGGTTCAGTCAATCCTGCGGGTTGGCTGACTGAGTCTGATAAAATGGCTGAACACAGTCACCGCCTACTAGGCATGAAAATTGGCCTCCTCTCTATTGGACTTCTCCTTTGGACTCATCTACGCGAATCACGCGACTGGGTGCGCACACTCGCGAGAGTTCTCCTGTGGGTCGTCATACTTCAGGGTCTGCTTGGCGGAGCGCGCGTGCGCTTCGATCAACTCAACATAATGAGTGACCACAATCTGGTCGCGCAGGGCATTGCCGTAGTACACGCCTGCGGAGCTATGGTCGTACTTGGCATTTTAGTGACACTCACACTGGCTAGTTCAAGGCGCTGGATCGAAGCCAGTGAAGGTCTCAATGTCCAGCAACCTGTAGGCGTCAAACGTTGGGGGATCATCGCGACAGTTGCCATCTTTCTACAAATCCTCGTCGGTGCTATCATGCGACATGCAGACGCTGGACTTGCGCTGGTTAAGTTCCCCATGTCGACGGCAACTACCTGGCTTCCAACTTACTGGAACTTTGATGTCAGCGTCCACTTTGCGCACCGTATCGGTGCGATCCTAGTCACACTAATCCTACTCGTTTTCCTTTGTAAGCTATGGGGCTCTCCTACCGCTAAACGAGCGCTAGGCTACGGCGCCCTATTTCTTGCAGTGATTCTTGGGCTACAAATCTCTCTAGGTGCGCTTACCATTTGGACAGTGAAAAATCCATATTCAGCGACCGCACACCACTTAGTGGGTGCTTTTCTACTTGCCAGCACGTGGGGGCTAACTTTTTTAGCACACCATTCCGGACAAGCCTGCCATACAAGGACCGCCAAATAGAACATTTACAAATTGAGCTCACCTAAAGCACAGCAAGACGCAGTCACAGCTGACTCATCCGAGGCTGCAGTCTCATTGCGTGAACGCGTCAATGGCTACTACGAGTTAACAAAACCGCGCTTGAGTTTCATGTCAGTCCTGACGGCAATTATAGGATACTTAGCCGCAGACCCCAGTCGCGACTTAATTGTTCTATCGAGCTTGATCATTGGCACCTCCCTCGCCGCTGGTGGTGCCGCCGTCCTCAACCAGTGGTTAGAGCGCGAAGCCGACGCCAAAATGGAGCGCACCAAAGACCGCCCCATCCCCTCCGGACAAATCATACCCTACAATGCTTTGATGTTTGGACTTGGGCTGAGCATTTTCGGGTCTTATTTTCTCTATGCAGGTGCGAACCCACTCTCAGGACTACTGACTGCTCTAACTGTAGCTTCGTATGTATTACTCTATACCCCGCTAAAAAAGTTAACCACTTGGAATACGCTGATCGGTGCGATTCCTGGTGCTCTGCCTCCGCTGATCGGCTGGGCAGCAGCCGAAGGCAGTATTTCTACTCTCGGATGGATACTGTTTGTTGTTCTATTTCTTTGGCAGATGCCCCACTTCTTTGCCATAGCATGGACCTACCGTAAAGACTATCAAGTTGGTGGCTTCATTATGCTCTCAAACGCCGACGAAAACGGCGCTGCCGTCGCACTCCAATCCTTCGTGTTCGCGATTGCACTTGTTATCAGTACACTTCTACCCACAATACTCGGCTATACTAGCTTGGGTTTCGGCGCAGTTGCATTTATCACAGGTTATTACATACTGCGTCCAGCATGGCTTTTCCTAATTGCAGAAGACAGAGATGCCTCCGCGCGACGTCTATTTATTACTTCAATTTTCTATCTACCAGCCCTGCTCATTCCTCTAGTGCTAGACCTTTGGCTGATCTAATAACTGAATCTTAACCTAAAGTTGAAAATAATTTAACTATTGCTGTTACGATCATACTTAAAAGATAGATATACTATTAATACTTGTCAGTAACTTAGGCGTCATCAGGCAAAATACAAAATCGGAACATACTTACAGTTCAGGGAAATACAAAAAATCTCTAAGAGTATCAGGCTTACATCTGGGTATCTATGCTTATAAGAATCGCAGTATTTTGCTATGACTTTTACTGAATCACTACCTACATTAAACGCCTGCCTCAACGGCACGGCCACGATTCTGCTCACTGCGGGCTTTATTTTTATTAAGACTGGTCACGAGAAATCGCACCGCGCTTGCATGGTTTCGGCCTTTGCTGTCTCAGTCATCTTCTTATTTTTCTATGTTTTACATAAATGGCTAGTGCAGGGAGTGCATACACCTTTCGGCGGCGAAGGTGCCTGGCGCAGTATTTATTACACCATGCTCGTCACCCATATTGTGCTCGCTATTTTAATCGTACCGCTAGTGCTGACGACACTTAGCCTAGCAATCCGAGGCAAGCGCGATATACACAAATCCTGGGCTCGTTGGACCTTTCCAATCTGGTATTACGTTTCAGTCACTGGTGTACTGATCTATTTGTTCCTCTACGTTTGGTGGTAATGTAATTCGATGGTAAGGCTTGTTACAGCTTTTGTAGGTTTATTCCACCGTCATCACGCCCCGCATTCCGGCAAATAGATGGGCGGGGAATGAGCAGAGAAATTCATAATCACCAGACAAAACGGGTGCTGTGAATTCGATTGTGTCGATTTCGCCAGGACCAAGAAGTTTAGTATAGGCGAGGATCTGGTCTACTAGTTGGGCGGGTATATAATCACTATCGCGAGCAGCTGCAGCGGCGGTTGCAAATGCACCGGAATCGACGCCCGCTTTAAGAAAGACAACATTGTGCCCCATTGCGGCTTTGGGCATTTTTCCAACATTGCGGAAGTTCAACCTCACGAGGCTACCAGCTGGCACCGAGAATGCCTCTAAATTATACTTCATGCGGTCACTCCCCGTCATCTCTAGAACCGTAACGCCGTCGATAACAGAAACGGGATTGCTGGGCAGCGCTTCGCTATCCTCAACTTGAAGGTACTTGTGATCATGGTCGTGTTGGCTGAGATCACTTTCGGAATCGCCGCAAGCTGTAAATAAAAGTGTTAGGACTAAGGAAAAGTAGAAATCCTTCATAATCCAATCATAGCTGAAAAATAGAGGACGTCGAGTTTCAGAACAATGAATTAGATCAATTTAAACACCTATCTAATTTGCTAATACTAGCATTAGAAAAACTGATGCTTTCATAACATTGAAGAAATTCTTGTCACTCGCCTTGTAGAAACTTACTTCATATCATATATTCAGTTTAAAGGTTAAGTTAATAACTCATCAATCAACGAACTCGCTGTATCCCGTGAAGCAAATTTCAAGTGGTCTCACCCGCTGCATACAATACTCAAGCGCCCTCATAGGCATTCTCTTGCTGGGCGGGTGCAATCTCGATACCCGGATGTCAACATTCGTCACGAAGGGGCCTGTCGCAGAGACGCAATACGATTTATTCATGCTTACCGTATGGGTAACTCTTGGCATCTTTATCGCAGTAGGCGGAGCCTTCGCCTTTGCTATTATCAAATTTCGAGAGCGTCCTGATGATGATCGCCCAATGCCCTCGCAAGGCCATGGTAACCCGCTAGTTGAGATCGGTCTGATAGGAGTATCGATTTTGTTACTGGTGATTATTGCTGTGCCTACGCTAAAAGGCATCTGGTATACACACGATACGCCGGAGGACCCTGAGAGCTTCATGGGTGCATGGTATCAGGGCGAAGAATTAGCCGAAGAAGAATCCGAAAACCCACTTATCATTAAAGTAATTGGTTACCAATGGTGGTGGGCTTTTGAATACCCGCAACTAGGTATCACGACCGCCAATGAAATGGTCATTCCTGCAGGCAAAGTCGTCCACTTGGAGCTTCGTTCGTCTGATGTCATTCATTCTTTCTGGCTACCCCGTATCGCGGGTAAAGTCGACTTGATCCCCGGTCGCACTAATTCTATGTGGATACAAGCGGGTGACAATTACCTTAGGTGGAAAGAAAAACAAGGTGCTGCAGGCCTTGAGGATGAAAGTCCTTCACTACGCGCAGAATATGCAACTTACCTAGAAGAAGAAATTCATAACTACTATTATGGTCAATGCGCTGAATATTGCGGAGATTCCCACGCTCGCATGCTCTTTCGTGCAACTGTTGTGGACAATGAGGAATTCGCTGAATGGGTGATCGACGAGCGTACCGGTCATGGCACGCCCGATGGTAGGTCATGGGACGATTGGTATACCGCTTATGCTGACAACCCCGATTCTTTGACGGGTGACCTAAACGAAGGACTCAAACTTTTCATGGGTCGTGGTAAGTGTGCTACCTGTCACGTTGTCAATGGCAATCCACGTGCACTCGGCGTCGCAGGTCCTAACCTAACTAATGTGGGCTCTCGCATGTCGATTGCGGCAGGCTGGCTTAACCATCGCAGCGAAGAAGATGGCAGTATTGATCTTGAAAAACAATACAACAACTTTTACAAGTGGATCCATGAAACAGATGTCGTCAAGCCAGGTAACCGTATGTGGAAAGCAGGCGGAGGGGGCATCGGCGAACTAATCGATGAAAACGGTGAACTCGCCCTATTGACTGAGGATGAGATTCACAAACTATCTCTTTATCTACAATCTCTCAAATAGCCCTTAACATGAGTCAAATAGAAACCGAAGTATACGCTCCTAGCACTACCCTAGCACCTAAGAAGCATGTGCTCGAGCCAGAGCGCAGCCAACTAGGATTCATGCGCCCTGATCACGGCAAGAGTGTGATCATGGACTGGTTGACGACGGTTGATCACAAAAAGATTGGCATCATGTATGGTGCCATCGCCCTCTTCTTCCTATTAGTTGGTGGTGTCGAAGCCCTTATCATCCGCACGCAGCTGGCTATCCCAGAAAACGACCTGATTTCGGCTCAGCGCTATAATCAACTTTTCACAATGCATGGCACGACGATGATTTTCCTCGCGATCATGCCACTCAATGCTGCCTTTTTTAACTTTCTCGTGCCGCTACAAATCGGCGCGCGCGATGTGGCCTTTCCTCGCATTAACAGCTTTAGTCTTTGGGCTTTTGTGGCGGGGGCTATTGTGATCAATTTCGGTTGTGTATTACAAGCCCTACAAGTCATGGGCCTCTTCGAAGCCAGCGGTCCCACTGCTGGCATGACCGACCTTGCCCCTGCCATGGGTTGGTTTGGCTATGCGCCTTTAACCGATACTAACTTTACAGGTGCGGGCACAGACTTCTGGATCATGGGCTTGCAGATACTCGGTATCGCATCTCTTTCTGCTGCCATGAATTTCGTTGTCACCATCGTAAATATGCGCGCTCCGGGCATGAAAATGATGCGTATGCCTGTATTCACTTGGATGACACTAGTCGTATCCCTTCTGATCGTATTCGCTTTTCCAGCCATCACCATTGCGCTGGGTCAATTAATGTTCGATCGTTGTTTTGGCACCAACTTTTTTGTGGTCGCTGGTGGCGGTCAGCCGATTCTTTGGCAACACCTGTTCTGGATCTTTGGTCACCCTGAGGTTTACATCCTCGTGCTTCCTGCGATGGGCATCATCTCCGAGATATTACCAGTATTTTCCAAGAAGCCTCTCTTTGGTTATTCCATTGTTGTCTTTTCAGGTGCCGTCATTGGTTTCCTAGGATTTGCAGTTTGGTCCCACCATATGTTCACTACGGGTCTAGGAAAGGTTGCTACAGCAGCCTTCTCCCTTCTAACCATGGCGATTGCGGTGCCCACGGGAGTTAAGATTTTTAATTGGGTCGGCACTCTTTGGGGCGGGCGTGTTCGTTTTAGCGCACCGATGATATTTTCGCTTGGTTTTGTTTGGATGTTTATGATGGGTGGATTTTCTGGTATCATGCACTCATCGGCACCCGCTGATGCGCAACAACAAGACAGTTACTTCGTGATTGCTCATTTCCACTATGTCGCGATTGGAGGCATATTCCTAGCCGTCGTTGCTGGTATCTATTTTTGGTTACCCAAAATGATCGGTAAGATGTGGAAGGGTAATCTAAGCACATGGGTGGCTATTTTTTCCACAGTCGGTCTAAACGTTACCTTTTTTCCCATGCACTTCCTTGGCTTGCTCGGCATGCCAAGACGCACGCACACCTATCTCGAAGGTTTCGGTTGGGAAACTTACAATCTAGTCTGCACAATTGGTGCTTACATCTTAGCCTTCGGCATCTTTTTACTCGTTGTCGATATCATCCGTTGTTTCCGAAAGGGGGAACCTGCGGGCAATGACCCATGGGATGCTCGCACACTTGAATGGGCAACGTCTTCACCACCCAAAGTTTACAATTTTGCAAAGACTCCGATCATTCCTGCTCGTGACGCCCTTTGGGAAGATAAATATGGTCCTGAAAACCGCAAAGTCACTTATGAGGATGATCACGGGCATGGCATCCACATGCCAAGCCAATCCTGGATGCCCTTCATTGCTGCGCTTGGTTTTATTCCAGTCGGTCTTGGTATGTCGCTGATGCAAGCAGGCATCCCTCACATGGGCTATGTTGCCATTTTTGGCCTGTTGGTCATCGGCTTTGGCATTGCGCTTTGGGCAATCGAAGGCCCCGGAGGCTACCACTTGCATCCCGAAGCTGACGCTGCTTAGGCTGGACCTTTACTTTTTTCATATTTTTTGATTCCTAGTTTTCCTGCAATTTTAGCTTCCAAATAATGTCAGATACAGAAAACGGGGAGGACAGCCACGGCAGTCTTGTCATCAACAACAAAAAGTTACTCATGTGGCTCTTCCTCGGATCGGACTGCATGTTTTTTGGTACGCTCATCTCGACGCACTTAATCTACCGCAAACTCTATCCTGAGTCCTACGATCCTTTACAGGTCTTCGACCTTGAACTGACTTCGTTCTCTACCTTCATTCTGTTAATGAGTTCTTTCCTAATGGCACTCGCAGTATCAGCGATGCATAAAGGAGAATTAAAGAGCTTCCGTCGCAACACGATCGGCGTCATTTTCTTCGGACTTATTTTCTTAGCCTGCCAAGTTTATGAGTTTGCCCACTTCACGAACGAGGGTCTTACCCTTTCAACCAACACATTTGGATCGACATTCTATATGATGACTGGCACGCATGGTGTCCACGTTGCAATTGGAGTCTTCTGGTTACTTTGCCTCTACTTCTATTCCTACTCTGGTAAAATGGATGCTCATGAAAGCGCTGTCGATGTCGAGGTAGCTGGGTTGTACTGGCACTTTGTCGACATCGTCTGGATTATCATTTTCACGGCAGTCTATCTCATCGAATATATTCCCGGGATACAGTAGCTTTTTCACCATGGCAGATACTGAATACACTCCACTACCAGTGGCTCCGGTTAGTCACAAGGATGCTGAAACCGAAAGGTATCACACTTTCGTCAATTTAGCGCTCGTGCTTGCTGCTATTACTGGCGTCGAGCTTGTTCTGGTCTACATGCCTTTTCATCCGATCTTCATCTTCACTTCGCTTTTAACGCTCTCGCTCTTCAAATTTGTCGCAGTGGTCGCTTGGTTTATGCACTTAATTTACGACAAGATGATTCTGACCCTAGCTTTTGGGACAGGATTGGTCATAGCTACAGGTACTTTTGTGGCACTTGGCTTCTTGTTGTCTCGAGAATGGGTGGACGTAGACGCAATTACCCAGTTCTGACTTCTAGCTTTTAAGTGTTTATCCAACGCGTGCAGGCAGATTACCTGCCTTTCTGAGATACAAGTGGAGGAAACCGGCTAGTTGTTGTTATACGTTTTTCAATCGCCTCTACCCAATACGGATACATCAATCGCAAGATGCAACTGCACTGGCATACTGAACCACTTCTACTTATCATCCTGCTGGGAGCGGGCTGGTTGTATGCTTTAGCCATTGGGCCACTACGAAACAGAATCGCCACGGGAGCAAATTTCCCACTGCGCCAATGCATCTTGTTTTATTCGGGGCTAGCAATCACTTATCTCGCAGTTGGCTCCCCGCTTGACCAACTGGGCGAACAATTCCTCTTTAGCGCGCACATGCTGCAACACATGTTGCTAATTTATACCTCTACAACTCTATTTATTTACGGCACGCCCGCATGGCTAATAGATTGGTTACTTGGACCCAAACGATTACGAAAGGTCATGAGTGTTCTTGCGCATCCTGCCTGCGGTGGCTTACTCTTTACTTTCGTTTACACTGTCTGGCACGTGCCCGCTCTCTACGAGGTGGCACTCCAAGATAAACGCATCCATATACTGGAACACTGGACGATGTTCTCGTTAGGGTTCATCATGCTCTGGCCATATTTAACAAATTCTAGGCTTGTGCCCCGCCCAGGGTATGGGATTCGTATGATCGCAATCTTTCTTCTGATGGTGGGACAGTTGCCTGTATTCGCTTTCCTGTCTTTTGCTGGCGAAGCAATCTACCCCACCTATATTTGGGCGCCACGCATTATCAACTTGGACCCGCTCAACGACCAGATTCTTGGCGGAATCATTATGAAGGTGGTGAATATGGGTTTTTCGCTTACAATTCTGGCAATCTCCTTTTATAATTGGTCAAAAAGCGAGGAAGTCGACGATCCAGTCACCCCCTAAATTTAGAGCAGCCACCAATTTAAAATCAGCTTAATGACCTGGGAAATTCTATTCATTTTTGGACTGCTCGTCTTTGCGATAGTTAGCTTTATTTGGGAGCGCATTTCTGCCGACCTAACTTCACTAACGGTATTCGGTATCTTGCTGTTTATCGGTATGCTCACTGACAGCGATGCATTACCGACGCTTGAAGCCACACTGAGTGTTTTTGGAAACTCTGCCCCACTGACCATCGCGGGTATGTTCATCGTTAGCGCTGCACTTGAACGAACGGGCGCAATTGACCTAATAACTGGCTATCTACGGAAACTGGTCAAACTACCCTACCGAGGCTTCATGTTTGTGATGATTCTGGGTGTGGCGAGTGTTTCTGCCTTCGTCAACAACACGCCTGTCGTCATCGTACTCATGCCTGTCATACTCTCTCTCTCTAGAGAAATGGGTGTGGCTTCCTCTAAGCTTCTGATTCCACTATCCTACGCCTCGATTTTCGGTGGCACCTGCACCCTATTAGGTACGAGCACTAACCTGCTGGCTAGCGGCATTTTATTGGATGCGGGGCACGCTCCAATTGGTATGTTCGAGTTAGCATCCGTTGGCCTACCAATCCTAATCTTCGGCTCGGTCTACCTTGTTCTCTTCGGCAATAAACTACTGCCACACCGTGAGACACTTACTTCAATCCTCAGCGATGAAGAGCGAAAGGAATTTATCACGGAGGCCTTCGTTCGTGCCGGTTCCGACCTTCACGGAAAAACTGCTAAGGAAGGCGAGCTCCTCAAACATGGCATACGCTTGTTAGAGATTGTCCGCCACGGTATCGCAGTGCCTGGTGACCCAAAAGACCATAAACTACAATATGGCGACCGCCTGGTTTTGGCATGCCGTCCCTCAGGTGTAGCCGAAGCCCATTCGATGAAGGGCATTGCCATCCAAACAGAACTCGCTGAAGGTCTCGAAACTATTGCCACCGACGAAGGTGCGCTAGTCGAAGGTGTGGTGGCGCCTAACGCGTCGATTGCTGGTCTAACCCTTGGAGAAATTAACTTTCGTCAACGCTTCCGCATGGTGGTAGTGGCCGTACACCGCAAAGGCACCAATCAGCGAGAGCGCCTTTCTAATTTGCGTCTCCAAGCTGGAGACACGCTACTTATGATGGGATCAACCGCATCGATCGATTCATTGGCCAACAGTGACGAAATCATTATTCTTGACCGCCCTCGTGTGCCCGCTCGCAGCCTACGTGTTAAGATGCCCATTGCCATTGGCACGACCATTGGCATAGTGATTTTGGCCACACTCAATCTTGTGCCGATTGTATCCGCGGTTTGCCTAGGCGTCGCCATCATATTGCTATCAGGCTGTATGAAGGCGAAAGATGCCTACGCATCTGTCGAATGGAGCATCTTAATCATCATCTTTGGTATGCTCGCGCTAGGACAGGCAATGGACTCTACAGGAGCCAGCCTATTGATTGCTGAGAGCATGACTGGCTTAGTCGGCCAATTCGCGCCTGCGCATCTACAAAACGTCATCATGCTAGCGTTGATCTATTTAATCACTTCGACTTTCACTGAGTTTCTATCCAATAATGCAGCCGTCGCCTTGATGGTGCCGATTGCAATAGGGATTGCTGCGACTATAGGTGTTGATCCGCGTCCTTTTGTTGTCGCTAGCTGCATTGCTGCCTCAGCCAGCTTTGCCACTCCTATTGGGTATCAGACAAATACTTATGTCTACGGCGTCGGTGGCTATCGCTTCTTCGACTTCACTAAAGTCGGACTTCCGCTGAATCTCATCTGCTTCGCAGTCACTGTTGCTGTTGTGCCAATCTTTTGGGATTTTTGAGCGACTTCAAAAATTGTGAGGATATGGATGCCAAACTGGTCAAAAGCGTACACAAGATTATATTATTACCTTTTTTTAGCAATCCCGAGCCACTATGGACTCGTTTAAAAGAGTTCAGATATAATACATCTCTGCATCGGCATCTCTAACAATGAAATCGTCCAAGGTGTATGCACGCACCTTACCTTCGAAGCATTCGCCCACGTCGCTCCAGATTGAAGCAACACGTGCGCCAGAATGGCCAGAATCCTCGAAACTACACTCTAGTAGCTCACCGTCTACCGCTTCCACTATTTCAATGAGCGCGATCTTCTGTGGGGAACGCGCCAAGGCATACCCACCCTGCTTGCCCCGCTTACTTACAATCAATCCTGCGCCACGCAATTCATTGAGAATTTGCACCAAATAATTGGCGGGTATCGCCTCTGCACTAGCCAGCGTCTCGATGTGCGCAAGTTTGCCCTGCCCGTAAGTGAGGCCAAGTTGTGCCAAGACGCGGCAGGCATATTCAAGTTTATGAGAAAGTTTCACTGTGATTAACTTAGGCTCATGACTATAGAAGTAAACTTAAAAGCAAAATAGCCATTTACATGCAGTTTTTTACTGATAAATGAGTCCGATTTTGGGGATTCCAACAAGGAGCAAAAAAAGTGAATAAATCTATTTTAAAATATTCATAATCAGCTGTTTAAAAAATAAATAAAACTGGCACTTTTTAGTAGCCAGAGACCACCCATTTCCTTATAAATTTTAGATTATGCCTGAAGAAAAAATGCCCGAAAATTTGAATCCAAAACCTAGCTCTAATGTGGCCAAAAACGACGTCTACGATTCGTCGAAAATCCAGAAACTCGAAGGTCTTGATGGTGTGCGC
Organism: Puniceicoccaceae bacterium; assembly: GCA_022448605.1. Lineage (GTDB taxonomy): Bacteria > Verrucomicrobiota > Verrucomicrobiia > Opitutales > Coraliomargaritaceae > Thalassobacterium. Next base: position 20,390 of record JAKVCM010000100.1, read on the forward strand.
AAGCGCCCAGACATGTATATCGGCGACACTAACGAGCGCGGTCTTCACCACTGTGTATTCGAAATTGTGGACAACTCGATCGACGAAGCTCTCGCAGGTCATTGCTCAGAAATCACCGTCAGTATTCACAATAATGGCTCTTGCTCTGTAGAGGACGACGGTCGGGGCATCCCTGTTGACATACACCCAAAATACAAAATCCCCTCACTAGAACTAGTCATGACCAATCTCCACGCTGGTGGTAAGTTCGGCAAGGGTGCCTACCAAGTCTCAGGCGGTCTCCACGGCGTTGGTGCAAAGTGCGTCAATGCGGTCTCAGACTGGTTTGAGGTTGAAGTCCGGCGTGACGGCAAAGTTCACAAGATGGAATTCTCGCGTGGCAAAACTACTTCAAAAATGAAAATCATCGGTAATACCAAGCGCACAGGCACACGCATCGCTTTCTCGCCTGACCCGCAGATTTTCCTCACGACTCGAGATTTTAAGTTCGAGCTACTCGGCAAACGCCTACGAGAGCTCGCCTTTCTCAACCCTGGTATCAATATCACGTTCGTCGATGAACGCATTAACAAAACCGAGTCCTTCATCTTCAAAAACGGTATATCGGAATACGTCACCTTCCTCAATGAGAACAAGAACGTCCTCCATCCTGACCCAATCAGCTTTCATGGAGAAGCGCCTACACCCAATCCCGATCTTGATGCTAACATTGTGGTGGATGTCGCTTTTCAATACAACGACAGCTACAACGACCAAATCTACGCTTACGCGAATTCAATCCACAACATCGAGGGCGGCACGCATCTTTCTGGCTTCCGCACTGCGTTGACCCGTGTGATTAACGCCTACGGGAAAGCCAACAATCTGATTAAGGACAAAGAGCCAAACCTTTCCGGCGAGGACGCGCGTGAAGGCCTTACCGCCATTGTCTCGGTCAAGGTCCCTGAGCCCCGCTTCGAAGGCCAGACTAAGACCAAGCTCTCCAACGGGGAGGTTGACGGCATTGTGCAAAAAATAACTGGCGAAGAACTCAAATATTAC
>JAKVCM010000101.1 GCA_022448605.1 Puniceicoccaceae bacterium
AACCGTTCACGCTTACACTGCAACTCAGCGTACCGTCGATGGGCCTTCTCCAAAAGACATGAAGGGGGGGCGTGCTGCGGCGACCAACATTATCCCATCCACTACAGGGGCAGCCAAGGCTGTGGGACTCGTTCTTCCTGAGGTGAAAGGCAAGCTGACAGGTATGGCCTTCCGCGTGCCGACACCTACAGTGTCTGCTGTAGACCTTACCGTGAAGACTGAGAAGCCTACCTCTTACGAAGAGATTTGCTCCAAGATGAAGGAGGCCGCTGAGGGTCCCCTCAAGGGAATTCTTGGATACACCGAGGATGAGGTAGTCTCAACCGACTTCGTTCACGATAGCCATAGCTCTATTTTCGACGCCGGCTCGGGTATCGCCCTTTCTGATACCTTCTTCAAGCTGGTTTCTTGGTATGATAATGAGTGGGGTTACTCCAATCGCTGCGCCGAGTTGATCTCGAAAGTGGCGAAGATGGCATAAGCCAGATCGATTTGCCTACACCTTTTCTGAGGGTCAGGAGAGCAGATAAAAATCACGCTCTCCTGGCCTTTTTTCTTTCATTTATCCGCACTCACTTATTCCATCGCGGCTCTCCAATTATTCTCTATGGCCAAGGTAAAATCTGTAAAGGATCTCTCCTGTATCGGGAAACGCGTGCTTGTGCGTGTTGATTTCAATGTCCCGCTCTCGTCAGACGGCAAAGTCACCGACGACACACGCATTCGCGCGGCGCTCCCCACGATCGAGTTACTCGTCAACCAGAAGGCACGTGTGATTCTCGCCAGCCACCTGGGGCGTCCTAAGGGTGAGCCAAACATGAAGTATTCACTCCGGCCGGTGGCCGCAGACCTTTCTGATAAGCTGAAGCGCCCGGTGATTTTCGTGAAGGACTGCGTGGGTGAAGAAGCAGAGTCTATTATCGATAGCACCGAGCCAGGTTCAGTCGTATTGTTAGAGAATGTTCGCTTCTACGCTGGTGAGGAAAAGAACGACGCCGAATTTGCGAAGAAGCTGGCCAATCTAGCGGATGTCTATGTGAACGATGCTTTTGGCACAGCCCACCGTGCCCATGCTTCCACGGCCGGTGTCGCTGAGTTTGTTGCAGAGAAGGCTGCTGGCTTATTGATTGAAAAGGAACTTGCTTATCTGGGTGACAAGGTGTCGCAACCTGAGCGACCGCTGACGGTCATTTTGGGAGGAGCCAAGGTCTCTGATAAGATCATGGTCATCGATGCTCTACTCGAAAAGGCGGATACGATTTTGATCGGTGGAGCGATGGCCTACACATTCAAGCTCGCTCTGGGAGAGACAGTGGGCGACAGCTTGTCTGAGCCCGATAAGGTTGAGACTGCAAGGGCTGCTTTGGCTAAGGCTAAGGAAAAAGGCGTAAAATTCCTACTCCCAGTGGATACGATGGTCGTGCAAGGGCTTGATTTTGGCGCGGGTTCGTTCAGCGATTCGAAGATCGTCGAAGGGGATATTCCTAATGGCTGGGAGGGTGTAGATATCGGGCCGAAGTCCGTTGCATTGTTCTCAGCGGCTATTCAAGAGGCCAAAACTGTTCTCTGGAATGGACCTATGGGGATTTTCGAAATCGAAGCCTGTTCGAAGGGCACGTTCGAAATAGCCAAGGTGATCGCTGATAGTGACGGTCTCTCGATCATCGGTGGCGGTGATTCAGTAAAGGCCATCAATCAATCTGGCTATGGCGACCAAGTCACTTTCATGAGCACAGGGGGCGGTGCCTCATTGGAGTTTCTTGAAGGAAAA
>JAKVCM010000102.1 GCA_022448605.1 Puniceicoccaceae bacterium
GCGCCTCGGTGAGAAAGACCAAATTCGTTATCCTCAGGAGTATCAAATCAAGCGGATTAGTGGCTCAGGGCATCTTTCATATTGCGGAGCGAACTTCTACTTAAGCGAGATTTATGCAGGTTGCCGCGTGGGAGTCTTTGAAAATAGCGATGGCATAACAGAGCTACACTATGCGAACCTACACCTAGGCAATCTTGAGTTTAACGGTAAGGATGCTTGGCGCCCGAAAACGTTGATTATACCGCCCCAACAAAAACCACGATCTGCTCGTCCGAAATGAAAACTTTAAGCCATCGCTCTACTGCTGAGTCCGTCGCTTCGCTCCGGCCTTGCCGCTACGCGGCACCCCTTCGGGGACGGCCTACACGAAGCAACGGACTCAGCGCACCCAAACCAGAAGCCTTGACCTACCAAACCGACTTATCAATAACCTTCAGAGCTGTAACCGATGTCCTTGTGTAAAGTGTTACCGATGTCTGTGTCGTTCCATCAAAAAGGGGTCAGGATCAAAAAGATGACATGGGAGGAGTTGTCAGGCGCGAGTAATCGCTAAACTGACGCTCCTACTATGAAAAATCAGAGCCGACAAAACACTCCCATGTCACGTGAACAGACTGAAGCGAAAGCGGAGGTCATCAAGCTTGGAATCGACATCCACCAGCGCCAATACGTCGTTGTGCAGCAGGTTGAAGGTGAAGCACCGAAGGCCCCGCAGAAGTTCACGCCCGAAGCGTTCCTGCGGCAAGCGGCTAAGTTGAAGCAACGAGCCAATCGCGTGGTCAGTTGCTATGAAGCCGGTTGCTTCGGCTACGTGCTTCATCGGCAGCTCGAATCGATGGGAATCGAAAACCATGTCGTGCGACCTCGCAATTGGGACGAATACGGATCAAAGGTGAAGACAGACGGTCGCGATGCACGTGAGCTGTGTAGCTGCCTGGATCGTTGGCTTGCGGGCAACGAGCATGCGTTGAGTATCGTGCGCGTGCCGAGCGAAAAGCAGGAACGCTCACGCAGCCTGAGCCGTCAGCGCGACATTCTGCTCAAAGAACAAAAGCGCCTTCAAAACGTTGGCGTTAGCAGCGGACGCTACTATGGCTACGACTTACCAGCAAACTGGTGGAAACCTTGCCCTTTTCGACGGCTGGAAGAGCAACTCCCCGAATGGTTCCTCGATCTGCTCAAACCGTTCCGAGATATCCTTTTGGTTATCGGCTCTCAGTTGAAAGTGGCGACTGCTCGGGAGGAATGTAAAGCGAATCGGAAGTTGCCAGTCGGCCTAGGGGCACTGACAGCCTCGGTTCTGGATGAGGAGTTTCGGGACTACACACGTTTTAACAACCGGCGGGAGGTCGCCAGTTTTACGGGTCTGTGTCCGAGTGAACAATCCAGTGGGGGCACGCGCCGACAAGGCAGCATCAACAAGCATGGCAATCCTCGAATACGCAGTAAATTAGTCGAGTTTGGTTGGAGGTTACTTCAGTTTCAGAAGGACTACAAACCAGTTAAGAAGTGGCAACAGAAACTGGCCGAGAAACCCAAGGGCAAGGCCAGTAAGAAGAAAATGATCGTCGCTATTGCACGAGAGTTTGCTGTGGACTGGTGGCGTATAAACACCGGTCAGATCCAACCGGAAGATGTCGGCCTTCGAGTGGACTACCCGACTGCTTATGCCACCCGAGCAGTCCGAGAAGGAAGGATCGCAAAACAGTATAGCTAACTCGGGAACGAACTAAAATTTTATCCGAATTTGGAGCGGAGGCTCGCGCGAAATGACCCCTGGTTCTTTGAAGAACCGATCCAAAGATGGCGCGGTCTTTGTTCCTTCTGCCGATTGAATAGATCAACTTGCACTGCCAGTGAAGGCACGTGCGGATAGCAGGTTATGCCCGGCAGTTTGCCGAACGCATCAGCAGAGGAAACGCTTCAAATAAATGACTTTAAATTGGGGGCTCATCGCCGCCCCCAAACCCCGCTAGGGAAACAGAATCGAAAGCAGATATATTATGCATTAACAAGATTACGAAAGCGCTTGACGAAATACCCCATAGCAGGGGTCATGTCGTTATTTTTGCAGTCGCCTGCCTGGTCTCGTTCGCCGATCAATGGCGCAACGGGGGCTAAAAAGGGGTCGTTTCGTAGATATCAAAGTTTTTGTGTATCCGCCGTGCAACTACACTACTGCTTACAACACCCGTA
>JAKVCM010000103.1 GCA_022448605.1 Puniceicoccaceae bacterium
GCCAGATTGCACTTCATCGGCGATGCAAACGCCACCCGCCTCGCGTACTAATCGATAGCACTCTTTGAGATAGCCATCAGGAAAGACGACAACACCACCGACCCCTTGAATCGATTCAGCAAAAAATCCAGCTATCTTTCCTGACGTGCCGAAACGAATCAGATCTGTGATTTCTTCGGCATACTTGATGCCAGCATCGGGATCGTCTCTTTTATAAGGGCCTCGGTAGGTGTCCGCATTTTTGGCGTGGTGCACACCGAAAGAATGCGGAAAATTGAACTTCCAAGTACTGTGCGAAGTAAGCCCCATAGTCGATGCCACGCCGCCGTGATAGGAGTTGCGCAGCGCTATCACGTCGTAGTTACCAGTGTAGAGCCGTGACATTAGGAGGGCTAGATCGTTGGCCTCCGAGCCTGAATTCACGAAGTAGCAGACCTTCAGGTCGCCAGGCATTGTGCTGGCTAACTTTTCTGCATACTCTGCAATGACGTTGTTCAGGTATATCGTGGTCGTGTGCGATATCGTTGACATCTGCTTTGAGGCCGCCTTGACAACATCAGGCTGCGCATGGCCAACGCTGGTAGTAACTATTCCACCAAAGGCGTCTAGATAACGCTTCCCGTTTTGATCGTAAACATATTGCATAGATCCCTCAACAATCATGATTGGGTTTTTGTAATATAAAAAGAGCCCAGGATTCATGTTGGCTTGACGCAGCTTCATCGTCTCCTCGAAAGAAGGACCCTCGTAAGCTTGCGGTATGTGGTCGTAGTCGGGGATTTTTGGTTTGTTTGTCGTTGAAAGGCTCATGTCTTAACGGTTGATGTATTCTGGTTTCTAGCTGGAATGCGCCGCATCAAGATGAAGTAGATGAGGCCCGAAAGGATGAAACCTATGAACCAGGCATAGCTGTAAAGATTGACGAAAAAGGCTGGGACGTTGAGCGGAGAAACTTGTGCAAGAAAACCTGGAATATTCGGAAGGATACCCAAAATAAGAGCAATTACAGCTATGGGATTATAGCCATTAGAATAATTATACATACCGCTCGTTTTATACAAAGCCGCGAGGTCATAACGTGTGCGGTTGATGATGAAATAATCGCAGATTAGTATACCTCCGATTGGACCCAAAAGAGCAGAGTATCCTATCAGCCAGGTGAAAATATAGCCGCTAGGATCGGCTATCAGCTTCCAAGGCATGACCGCGATACCGATTGATCCTGTAATCAAACCACCTACCCGTAAGCTGATGCGCTTTGGTATGAAGTTAGAGAAGGCTGTTGAAGGGGCTACTAAATTGGCTGCTAGGTTAGTTGTCAAAGTGGCCAACGCAAGGGCCAACATTGAAATGGTTACTAGAACGGGACTTTCGAAACGTGCAAGTAGCTGGACTGGGTCCCAAATCGTTTCCCCGAAAATGACAAACGTCGCACTCGTTACTGCAACGCCGATGAATGCATATAGCGGCATCGTCGCGTTGAGCCCTATTAGTTGGCCAAGCATCTGATCCTTCTGCGATTTCGCTTCGCGAGTAAAGTCGGGAATATTGAGCGAAAGAGTCGCCCAGAAACCGACCATAGCAGTCAGTCCTGGTAAAAATACCGCGCGGAATTCTGCCATTGTCTCGAACTGGTCCGGCTGTGAAAGCATCGGACCAAACCCGTCTGCTTTGACGTAAGCCCACGCAAGCAAAGCGAGACCGAGTATGATCAAAAGGGGAGCGCCCAGATTTTCGATAAAACGGATACTCTCCATACCCTTCCAGAAAAGGCCTATATTGAGCGCCCAAAACAAAAGAAAACAGACAAATTGCCCTACATTGACTTGAATCTGTTCGTTGCTGAAAAA
>JAKVCM010000104.1 GCA_022448605.1 Puniceicoccaceae bacterium
TTATAAGGATAAATCCGAGAGAGGACGTGAGCCTCACGGATCCGGCGGGCAATGACTTGCGTGTATTGCGAGCCGAAGTCTAGAACTGCGATGATGTCTGGCATTGTGAAAGATTTAGAAACTTTGAATTAGTAAAAATGGCTCAAAAACGTAAGCGACCATTGGTAAAGCCGCATTGGGGGCAATTGCATTCTTCGCTCAGATGTGGCCCCGTATAGATCTGGCTGCACTTGATGCAGTGATAGATGACTTTAGCGCGGTGCGCATCATGGATATGACCATCGCGCCAGTCATAATAGAACCAGAGACCGAAGAGCAGAGTGAATCCTGCCCCCAAATAGAGCAGGAAAAAAATATCCACTTCTAAACCAACCACGCCCTTTAACTAGAAGCCCTTGATGTCGAAAAGACCAGTGACACTTGCATTATTATAAATCCGATTAATACCCTCGCCTAGTAATTCTGCGACACTGAGGACGGTGATCGGTAAACCTGGACGCGCTTGCACTGGCGTTGTGTTGGTAGTGATGAGCTGATCGATCGTACTATCAGCTAATCGCTTGTAGCCCATTTCATTGAGCACGCCATGGCTGACAGCTGCCATCACGCTCTTGGCACCGCTTTCCTTGAGTAATTTCGCAGCAGCGCATAGCGTTGCAGCGGTCTCTGTCATATCATCGATCAGCAAAATATCGCGGCCCTCGGTTTCACCGACTAGCGAAGTCGCCTCAACGGTTTCGGCACTGGTGCGGCGCTTTGCAATAAAACCAATAGGCACATCGAGCATACCCGCATAAGCGGAGGCCATTTTCATACCTCCCACATCAGGCGAGAAGAGCGTGAGGTTCTTAGTATCAATATCCTTTAAATACTGAAACAAGACTGGCGAAGCGTAGAGATGGTCTACGGGAATGTCGAAGAAGCCTTGAATCTGTTGAGCATGAAGATCGACCGTAAGAACGCGATCTGTACCCGCGGAAACCAGCAGATTAGCCACGAGTTTCGAAGTAATTGGTACGCGAGGTTGATCTTTGCGATCTTGTCGGGCGTAGCCATAGAAAGGAATGACTGCGGTAATACGTTTGGCTGAAGCGCGGCGAGCAGCATCGATCATGATAAAGAGCTCCATCAAGTTCTGATTGGCTGGATTACAAGTGGACTGAATGATGAACACATCCGCACCACGAACATTTTCGTTGATTCGAACAAAGCTCTCACCATCAGGAAAGCTGACGACATCGGCCTTGCCTAGCGGCACCTTGAGATATTCGCAAATCTCCTTAGCAAGAGCTGGATTTGAATTACCACAGAATATTTTGAGGGGACTTTCTTTCATCATTGTTAGCATGGACTATGTGAGATCGTTAGATTCAGAGTTCACCCTTTTTTCGAGTTGATCAAACCTTTTGAAAAGATCGGGCAATTTTCGTTGCAGAACAGCCATCCGGTTGAAGAGCATCATCGGCATGGCAGGGTAACCACGGACCTTTGATTGCGCCTCTACATCGCTGAACACGGCTGTGCCTGCAGCAATCATAGCGCCGGAGCCAATTTCTAAATGCCCTGCAAGTCCAGCTTGCCCACCAACGATAACGCCATCGCCTAAGACCGTACTGCCACTGATGCCGACCTGAGCAACAATTAAACAGTGCTGCCCAATTCGCACATTATGCGCAATCTGCACCTGATTATCGACCTTCGTGCCCGCGCCAATCTGAGTCGAGCCGAAGCGGGCTCGGTCGATCGTCGAATTGGCGCCGATATCAACATCGGCATCCGTGACTACATTCCCGATCTGCGGCACGCGCTGATGGCTACCGTTATGGTATTCGTAGCCGTAGCCGTCTGAGCCGATCACGCTACCAGACATTACTCGATTTCGCTCACCAATCTCGCAATAGTCACCAACCGAAACACGTGAAAATAAATACGCCCCGTCACCGATAACGGCGGCACGACCTATCGCAACATGGCTCTCCAAGACAGATGCCCCAACTTTTGCGCCAGATCCAATATAACAAAATGCGCCGATACTAGCTTCTGGCGAAACTTCCGCATCGGGCTCAATCACTGAGCTAGGGTGAACACCCGCAGATGGTTTGGGCAATAACTTGCCCTCAATATCGCGGCAAATCAATGCAAGAGCGAATGAGGGGTTTTTGAGTTTCAAATAAAGCTGTCCGGCCTTGGGCGTCTCTTCGTAGTCATTAGGAACAAGTATGACGGAAGCCTTCGAATCGGCCACTTTTGAGCGGTATTTAGGGTTTCCTAGAAACGAAAGGTCGCCCGACTCGGCCTCAGTCAGCGACGCGATACCTCGTATTGAGCCGTCATAAGCGCCAAGGATTTGACAATCCGTGCCTAGGATTTCGAGAATATGTCTAGTAGAATAATTTATAAGCATGGTGTATAGAAACAAAAAACCCTGTCCTATGCGAGAACAGGGTTTTTGGAAATTGAAATTAATCTAAACTATTCACCGGAATTGAGAACGGCAATTACAGCGTCAGAGATCTCGAGCGCGTCGGAAGAGTAAATAAGGTTGTTCTTGGGGACAACGAGATCAATTCCCTTGTCTTCAGCGACTGTCTTGACTGCCTCAACAGCCCTCGCTTGGAGAGGTGCGAGGTCCTCTTCCTGGCCTTGCTGTGCGAGTGCCTGCGCTTGCTGACGGAATTGGTTTAAGTTAGCCTGCGCCTCTTGAAGCTTTGCTTGGAGCTCAGGGAGCGCAGCCGCAGCCTCTGCACGCGCCTCTTCGCTCGCTGCTGGGTTACTCGCCTTGGTTTCGATTTCGCGCCCCTCTGAAACGATAGCTTGAATACTAGTCTGCATTCTTTGCATTTCCTCTTCAACCGGAGCCACAGAGCCTCTGACTTTTTCAACAGCTGATTGAAATTCAGTGAAGTCAGCAAGGACCCGTTGCACGTCGACGACGCCAACAATCGGAGCCTTTTGAGCCAAAAGCCCAGTAACGAGCAAGAGAGAAGCAAAAATAAGGATAGTGAATTTTTTCATGAGTATGTATTTGTGTAGTTGAGTTGTTAGATTAAAGCACGACTAGAAGCGTGTGCCAAAGGAAAAATTAAACTGCGAGCCTCCGCTAGCACCATCTGGGGTAGTAATAGGTATACCGAGGTCGAGCTTGAGCGGCGAGCCCATGAGCATAATACGCGCCCCCACGCCCCAATTGTCGGCGTACTCAGACATACTAAAATCAAAATCATTTTCATTAACAAATCCCCAGTCATAGAACACAACTAGCCCCAAAGGCTCCGCAATTCGAAAACCATACTCTAGAGAAACCAAGGCGTATGAGTTGCCGCCCACTGATTCATTGGGGTCATCATCATCACGGTTACCGACTTCCCGATAATCGAAGCCGCGAAGGGTATCGGGCCCGCCTAAATAGAAGCGGTCGTAAAAAGGAACGATGTCACTCTGGCCAAAAGGTGACACATTACCTGCGCGAGCGATAATGGAGAGCGACTGCTCGTAGGCATCAAATGTGGGAATGAACTGGGCAGTGCGCCCTTCCATTTTGTGATAATTTATATCACCTCCGATGCCCGCATACTCAAACTTTAGCGAAGAGCGTTGGCCCTTGCGCGTAAAGATAAGGGTCTCTCTGGTATCGCGTAGAAAAGTGAGGCCGACCTTAGAGACCAAGTCTTCACCTGCGCCTTCTTCGAACACGTCAGCGACTCCAGGGTCGTCCACACCAGGCGTGCCTGCCACGTCAAAAATATCAACAAGCTCTAAACGGTAGGAAAGGCGTGCTTCGACCAACTCGAAGAGGCGGCGGCGAAGGTAGAGTTCGAAGCCTGTCCGTAACTCGTTATAATCAGCACTATTGTAATCGGATTCCGTACGGTAGATCTCGACCCCGAAAGCAAGGCGTTGCTCGAATAACCATGGCTCCTCAAAACCAATCAAAACTTGGTTACTAGTCGTACCGGCCGAGGCGCGGAAACGGAACTTTTGGCCATCACCTTGAAATCCAGAACGCCAATTGAAGAGGTCAAAGTTACTTTGTAATACCTCGAAATACATGACGAAGCTTTCGACTG
>JAKVCM010000105.1 GCA_022448605.1 Puniceicoccaceae bacterium
AATTATGACAAGTACACCTGCTCCTGAACGCCACGAATTCCAAGCCGAGGTTAAACAAGTCCTCGATATTGTAGTTCATTCTCTCTACACCGACAAAGAGATCTTTGTTCGTGAACTCGTCTCAAATGCATCCGATGCGACCGAGAAACTCCGACACAACCAAGTTGCGCAAAAGGATGCCGACATCTTCGATGCTGACCTCGACCTTGAAATTCAAGTCACCTCCGACGAGGAAACTAGAGAAATTACTATTCGCGACTTCGGTATAGGTATGACTCGTGATGAGTTGATCGAAAACCTTGGCACTATCGCTCACTCTGGTTCAAAAGCCTTTCTTACCGCACTCAAGGAAAGCGGTGAGCGTAATGATAATCTCATCGGCCAATTCGGCGTCGGTTTTTACTCCGTCTTCATGGTGGCCGATTCGGTCAAGGTCTACACCCGCACCTGGCAGGCCGAAGGTGAAGGCTACTGCTGGTCGAGCGATGGATCTGGCGCTTACGAGATCGAGCAAGTCGAGGGAGAACGTCGAGGCACTCGTATCGTAATTTCACTCAAGGATGAGTATAAAGACTTTGCGAAGAAGGCTCGTATTGAAGAAATCATCAAAAAATATTCCGCCTTCGTGCAATTCCCCGTTTTGGTGGGTGGCGAGAGACTCAACACCATCGGCGCGATCTGGCTCAAAAGTAAAAGCGAAGTCTCTGAAGAAGAATACAAAGAGTTCTATAAATTTCAGGCCAAGGCCTTCGACGAGCCTCGCTTCTGGCTTCACTTCAACGCTGACGCGCCACTCGAAATCAACACCATCCTCTACGCGCCAACAGAGAATATGGAAGGCTTCGGTTTTGGTCGTATGGAGCCTGGTGTAGGTCTCTATTGTCGTAAAGTGCTCATCGACAGTGAACCGAAGAATCTTCTCCCCGACTGGCTGCGCTTCGTTCGTGGAGTCGTTGATAGCGCCGACCTACCGCTGAACATCTCCCGCGAGTCGATGCAAGACAGCACCTTAGTTCAGAAACTGAACAAGGTTATCACCAAGCGCTTCCTCAAAACACTTGAGGAAAAGGCTAAAAAAGAACCCGAGGTGTATAACGATTTCTGGAGAAGTTTCGGTCTCTTCCTCAAAGAAGGTGTGACCACTGATTTCACACACCGCGATCAGCTACTTGGGCTCCTTCGCTACGAATCCTCATACACCGAAGAGGGCGTCAACACCAGCCTAGCTGACTACCTCTCTCGAGCTCCCGAAGGCCAAAAGGAGATCTACTACTTATTTGGCCCTAGTCGCGCAGCAATTGAAAGTGGGCCCTACATCGAGGCATTTAAAGCACGTAAGATCGAGGTACTTTACCTCTACGAGCCGATTGACGAGTTTGTCATGAACCACGCGCGCGCCTTTGAGGAGAAAAACTTCGTTTCCGCAGATAATGACGAGATCGATCTCGACGCTATCGCACCCGAGACTGAAACGGACAAAGAAGAAGCGCTCGAAGCCAGCCAGTCCGAAGCGCTTTGTGCCTTCATAAAAGAAAAGCTTGGCGACGAGGTGAGTGAAGTTTCTGCCAGCGAGCGCCTCGTTGGTAGC
>JAKVCM010000106.1 GCA_022448605.1 Puniceicoccaceae bacterium
CCTGACTCATCCTTGTAAAGCTTGATCCAGTCTGCTTGGCCTTCGTTTTCATTGCGATGGCGCTCGGCAGTTTCGTAAAAGGCGCGGATCGGCGCAGCTGCAGGACCGAAAAAGTTATCGTAGTATTCGTCGAGTAGCGCAAGGGCATCTTGCTCTGGATTCCAGAGCAGTTCAGCTGCGAGCCAAGCTTTGGCTCCATCCAAACCCCAAAAGGAAGGCAACTGAGAGAAAAAAACATCAATGCCTTCGTCTGACATATGGCGAATGCTCTCAATGATCCATTGATTAAACTGTCGTGGATGGAGATGCGGAGCTCCAAAATAATAGTCCCAAGTCGCCACGCGCTCTGCACCCGAGGCTGCCCATGCTTGGATCAATGCTTTGTCCAGAGTCCGATAATCGGGGTCATGCCACTGCGCGCGGTCGGAGGTCAGCACGGGCATGACGCGTGGGTGTATCGTAATGGTGGGAGCGGGCTCTGCCCAATAATATGAGAGTGCGGTGAGGTAGCGATCCTCACCAGTAGGTGTTTGCCATGCACCTCCTTCGTCGAATACAAGCTTGGCCACTTGGTTCATGAAGCCGAAAACTAGATCAGTATAGTTGGGCCGAGTGCGGAAATAGCGCAAGGGTGAGACGGCGGCCTCAGTGCGCTCGGTCGTATCGAAGAGCACGTTGTCATTGATCGAGAGAGAAAAGCTCTTACTGTTTGGATTATCCTCAAAATGACTGAGTGCCGCGTGTGCGGCGACCTCAATCGCCTCGGGGTGAGTCAAGTCTGGTTGCGGGTCGGTGCCACCACTACCCCGCGGCACTTTGCGTCGCCCGTTGACTTTAGAAAAAACTTCGGGCTTCGTAGCGAAGACTTCCTCGCTGAAGACCTTCGCTAAATTATGGTTGAAGGAATAGACTTGGTTCAATCGATTACGTCGAGCGAAGTCTGTATTTACAGGATAGAACTTACGCTGCACAAAGGTAGGTGTTTCACGCCATGGGCGGTTCGGAAAGTGAGTGAGTGAGGGTTTGACGAATTCTAGACCCAGATCACCCGCCCAATAATAACGAGCGCCTAGCATCTCTTTTCCTATGGTATAGAGTGCATTTGACCAACCAGCAGGATCACCGCTACGAATAAAGACGCGCGTGCGCTCGCGGTGAATCGTAAAGCCACCGCCTTTACTAAGATCAGCAGTGAGTTGAAAATAGATTGCGTTTTTGGGACGGCCCCCGGAAAGAACTTGGACCGATCGACCGCTTACCCGATGAATCAAATTGGAAAAGTCGGCGACTGAATCGACCAAAGACTTTGATGCTGACTCTGGCAGCACAATTGCATCAATTTGAAAGATCGATAGTTGCGCAGAACCGACAGGCCTCTGCGGCTTCCATGGTTGTGCACCTTGATAGGACAACCCAAGACAAGGATATGCGATCAGTAATGATAGTGAGAGAACTTTGAGTAGGGCTTTCAAAATGAGAACGTCTGCTAAAACAAATACTGGCGACAATATACAGCATATTTACGAGATATAGAATCAAGGACAAGTTAGTTAGAACAGTCGCTGTACGATCAAAAAAGCCCCGTCGCTTTTAAGCGGACGGGGCATTGAGTAAAATTATATTCGCTTCAAGCGACACGTTCGACGATGAGCTCCGGCGAATTCGGGCGTTTGGGCGCGAGGCGGTAAGCTGCCTTGAGGTATTCAAGCGCCTCTTCCATCTTAGCCTCGTCGTTATAGTGAATCATCATGAGCGGCTCACCTTGCTTTACTTGCGTGCCAACCTTCTTGATCTCGGACACACCCACGGCAGGATCGTATTTTCCATTTTTCTTAATTGCGAGTATAGCCACGCCTTCAGCAATCAGACCTGCGTTAATCGTATGCACATAACCGCGCTTTGGGGCAGGAAGCTTGCGAACGTGCTTCGCAGTCGGGAACTTCTCAGGATCATCAATCAAGGAGGTGTCGCCACCTTGAGCCTCAATCATATCTTTGAACTTCTGCAAAGCGGAACCATCCTTTAAGTGGCGATGCACGGTTTGCTTAGCGGAGAGGGTCGATCCGGCGACACCTGCGAGTCGCACGATTTCCATGCCGAGTTTAAGAACAAGCTCTTGTAAATCTTCAGGACCCTCACCCTTGAGGAGCTGAATGGCTTCCTTGATTTCAAGTGCCGTACCGACGGTATCGCCAAGCGGTTGATTCATATCCGTAACCAGTGCCACGCAGCGGCGCTTCATAGAGCGGCCAACGCGTGTGATAGAACGCGCAAGCTGCTTGGCTTGTTCAACGTCCTTAATGAAAGAACCGTTACCCCACTTGACGTCGATGACAAGACCTTCGGCGCCTTCAGCTAGCTTGCGGCTGAGCACGCTGCCCGTGATGAG
>JAKVCM010000107.1 GCA_022448605.1 Puniceicoccaceae bacterium
CAACGGCTTGATCTGGGTTAATATCCATTACCCAGTAGTGGACTTTTAGCTTGGGGCGAAAGAATCCGATAATGACTGCAGTGATCGCCGCCATCGGGGGGGAGGTCGAAACTAGCAGGTCAGTTAACTTACGGGCGAACAGTCCTCGAAGGATGCATTGGACTAAAAAGGAAAGCTGGGCAAAAATACGAAGTGGCATGCTTGTCTTACCAAAGGAGGAAAGGGGCAGGCGCTGGATTTGTATCCCTTTGCAAGCTTCTATCGCCGCAAACTTTTCCTTGGGATTATCATACCCGCGGTTGGCAGTGAGTATTGTAACTTCAGCCCCGTTGCCGGCGATGGCTTGCGCTGCTTCATCAAAGTATTGCCCGACCGCGGCAGGGTCGGGGCGAAATACTTGCGTGATGATGAGGAAGTTTTTCATGATGGGTGCGTAGCACTGTTGCCGATTTGGTATGAAAAACTGATTTCTGTGCGCTGACTACTGTTTTCGGTAAATACAAATCTCTCTGTCACCATAGTAGGCGATGAGGATGGCATCTTCGCTTGCGACGGTTTGAAAGAGCTTGAGCATCATTTCTTGTTCGCCCGGCCAGGGATAAACAAAGAAAACATCTATTTCGTCTAGACCGATGTCCATCTCATCGTATTGGGGTGGCTCGGCTTGGTGGCTAAAACTTTCGTCTGGCGCGATGTCGCTGCCGCCTACGTGGTCGTAGCTGATGTAGCCTTCAGGGATATAAGTGGCGGTGATGAATTCGGCACCTGTCTGATGCTTCTCGGCGAGCGATTCGGCAATCTCCACTAGGCCATCTTCGAGTTCAATACCAGTGGCTTCAAACCCTAACTGTGATGCCAGACTGGTGGCTACGCCAAATCCGCTGCCCCATTCGATGAAGCGCTCGCCGAGAGCGAGACCTTCATCGCGCACGTGTTTGAGTGCAGCATAAACTTGAGCGGGCTCACTTGCAACGTAGCGCGGGTAACGTTTGTTCAGCTTTTGCGCCCAGAATTTTTCCCAGCGGTCGTCGGCATCTTGAATGAGCGAGGCAAATGGCTCCGGCACTTCGGGGGATTCGGCGTCGTAGTCGATTTGCTTAATCGAATTCATCGGGTGCGATTAGTTTCTCAATGTCGCGACGATTCTTCTTGGTAGGGCGTCCGCTGCCTTTGTGGCTGAAGACCCGCGCATTAGCTTGCTTTTCGCGGGCTTTTTCGTATTCGGATTCAGGGGTTTTATCGTCAAGGAAGTTTGGCACTAGGACCGCGCCGACTCGTTTTTCGGTCAGACCTGTGACATGAAGGGTGCGCGTGAGTGCTCTGGTTCGAGCCTGGACGGTATGACCAATTCTCACTTTGGCTGAGGGCTTAGCGATCGTTTCATTGAGCCGCACTGCGGAGCCTCTACAGGCTTCGGCGGCATCACTGCGTGTCTTATACACGCGAACGGCCCAAAGCCATTTATCTAAGCGCGCATGTTCCATGGGAATCACGCATCTACGAAAGTAGTGCGGCTTTTATCTTTTCGAGGCCTTCTCCGAGGCGGCTATGGGGGCAACCGAAGTTAAGCCTAAGGTGTTGATGTCCATCGAAGGGAGTGCCATCGGATAGACCTACCCCATGCTTTTCGAAATGTCTGACAGGGTCTTTAATACCGAGCTTACTGACGTCGAGCCATGCTAGATAGGTCGATTCCATCGGGCGGAAAGTGATCTCAGGTATCTCTTTGTGTATGAAGTCATAAATAAAATTGTAGTTGTTTCTTAAATACGTAAGGAGAGCCTGTCGCCATGGTTCGCCATGATCGTAGGCAGCGGTGATGCCGGCGTAACCGAAGCAGTTGACTTCAGTAATGATGCCGCGGATTGTTTTTTGGAATTGAGCGCGTAGATTAGAGTTCTCTATAATGGAATAAGCGCAGGCGAGGCCGGGCAAGTTATAGGTCTTGCTGGGCGCCATGAGGGTGACGGTGCGGTCGGCAATTTGCTCATTAAGGGTAGCGGTCAGGGTGTGCTTGGCCTCAGCATCGAATACGAGGTCACAATGGATCTCGTCGGAGATGAGTATGAGATCGTGGCGTTCGCAGAAGTCGCCGAGGGTGGTGAGTTCTTCTTTACTAAAGACTCGGCCGACTGGGTTGTGTGGACTACAGAGGACAAAGATTTTTGTGTGGGTTTGGATCGCCGCTTCCATCGCGTCGATGTCTAGGGTCCAGCGGTCTTGGCTATCTAAGCATAGTGGCACTTTGATCAGCTCTCGCTCCGCGTAGTCGGGTGCTGAGATAAAAGGCGGGTAGACGGGGGTGGCGGTCATCAAGGAATCGCCGGGCTCAGTGAAAGCGTGGCAGCAAAGGTTGATTGCAGGGACAAGACCGGGAAGGAAGTTGAGCCATGAAGCCTTTGCACTGTAATCATGCTCGCGATTGAGGTAGTTGATCACGGCTTCGATGGGAGCCTCGTGGGGTATGGTGTAGCCAAAGACGCCGTGATCGAGGCGTTGCTGAAGCGCGTCAAGAATTTCCGGCGCTGTGACGAAATCCATGTCGGCGACCCATAGCGGTAGAATGTCGCGACCTTTATATTTGTCCCATTTGAGGCTACCTAAGCCAATACGATCGGGGCAGGAGTCGAAGTTGTAGTTGTGGCTCATGTCAATGTCGCTTCTATTCTTTGCCAAATTTGAGTTTCAAGATCTTCGATACTTTGGCTGCCGTCTAGAACGAGGAAGCGCTTTGGCTCGGACTTGGCTAAATTGAGGTAGCCTTGGCGAACGGCTTGAAAAAACTCGATGGCTTCCTTTTCCATGCGGTCGAGCTGCCCATCATTGCGGGCGTGGACGCGAGCGAGCCCAATCTCGGGGGCAAGATCGATCAGGATGGTCAAATCGGGCTTGCTATCGCCAATGGCGAATTGATTAATCGTCTCCACTTTCTTGGAATCGATGGCGCGAGCGACTCCTTGGTAAACTGTGGTAGAATCTAGGAAGCGGTCGCAGAGCACGATTTGACCTTGGGCGATTGCTGGCTCGATCAGTTCGCGGACGTGTTGAGCGCGGCTAGCGGCAAAGAGGAGTAGCTCGGCTTCGGGTGACATGCCTTGACCTGCATCGTGGTGCTGGAGCAGGCTACGAACGTATTCTCCCAGGGCGGTCCCTCCAGGCTCACGTGTTTGCACGACCGTCTTATCCATAGCCTCAAGCCGAGCTTTGAGCGAAGCAATTTGGGTAGACTTGCCACAGCCTTCACCGCCTTCGAATGTGATGAATAGGCCGGTCATTTACCAAGTGGCGATGAACTCTTCGAGGTCTTTAAGTGTTGGACTAAGCGCGGTGCGCACGTAGAAACCGGATGTGGCGACTGCTACGGTGAGAGCGGCTTTGGGGGTCAGGCTTAGGAGGCGTGCGGTAACAAAGCCTGAGTTAAAGTGGTCGCCTGCGCCGGTGGTGATCTTTGGTTTCTCGCAAAAAGGCCCTAAGGCGTAAGCGGTCCCTTCAGGGGTGGCACATGCGGCGTCCGCAACTGGATGAATCACGACGGTGTTGAGTGATAGTTTCTCGCGGATACGAGCAGCCATCGTCTGCAGATTTTCTGGTGTGTTAGTTAGGGGAGCAAAGCCTAGGAGGGCGTCGACTTGCTCGGCTTCGCGAAGGTTGAGGCCGAGGATGACCTTACCAAATTGTTCAAATTTTGAAAAGACACAGAGGACTTTTAGGAGGTCGGCCTCGGAGCGTTTCTCGGGATCGGCGAGGTCAAAGAAGAAGGTGCGGGTTTTATCTTTAGAACAAGCGGGTAGGACTTTTTCGAGGAAACTATTAAAGACGTCGGTGAGGTAGGGAATCATCGTCCAGTTAACCATGGCGATGAGGTCGGACTCGTTGAATGCTTCGATCAGTTTGTTTTCGCCGAGTAGTTTGCAGAGGTGGTCATAGGTGATCTCGTCGAGGCTTGCCATAGTACCGAACATGATCTTCCCATCGTTAAATTCGGCAGCGTGGGTGATGCCAGGATCTGCAATGGAGATGGCATTGGTCTTTTTGGCGAAGTCGTGAAATTCGGGGTGGATCGCATCACGGCCGATTGCCCCTATATAACGGACTTTGATGCCGTGAGCCGACTGAGCGTTCGCCATGATAGGACCGTTACCGCCGAGCTTTTCTACGATGGGCGCCATCTCAATGTTGGCACTTTTGCCTGCGGCGGAACTGATTCGGTTGGCAAAGTCGGTGATGGTGGGGATGGCATTAAATTGATTACCAGGACCCGAGCGTTGATCGACAGGGTGGACGATGACATCGACAAAGCCATCGATACCAACAAGCGCCTTTTTAGTAGGTGCGAGCGGGCTCTTTTCTTTAAGTTCTTGGAGAGTCTGGGTCTTGTATTCCATAGCGTGCTTCACTGTGCTCTGAGTGGTGGCTTACGGCCGAGTTAAAGTGAAAGTGAAAGAGTCGTAGCTGTCCTGGGCAAACTAATTTACTGAAGATGCGAGATACGTGATATGCGACTGTTTGGGTTCAGGCGCGAACTTTAGATGTATGTGTGTCTTCAACCAAGTCTCTTATCCTACGCACTCCATGCGAAGCATGGACTATTGCAATTCTGCGATTGAACCGAATTCGGCATCGAATAAGCGCTTGTAAGTGCGGACGGCAAGACCATCGGTAAGTCCTGCGGTGTAGTCGCAGAGGCGGCGATGACGGCCGGTGGCATCGGCTTCGTGAGCGAGGAGTTCTTGGACTGCGGCTGGGAGCAGATTGAGCCCTTTACTGTCTGGGTCGGCGCAGTTTTCACAGAGTGTTTGATAAAGTTGTTCCAGGATGTAGCCGCCTTTAAATTCGATTTGTTGTAGCTGGGTAGATTTAAAAATGAGATCAAGGGCAATGTCTTTGTAAAGGGCACTCTCAAGCTTGACGGCTGGATCAATCCCCAAGTCGAAGCTATGGCGCTGGGTGCGGTCGCTCATAAATCCGCTACGTGGATGCAGGCTACAGGCGTGAACGAAGGTGCCGACACGGCTGCCAAAGTAGGGTTCGTAGCTGTTGCTCTTAATTTTTTGGCAGAGAGTGTCGATGAGTTTGCATTGTTCTGCGTTCAAGGTTTTGGTGGCTGCCCATTCTGTGAGGCTGCCTACGCTGATATAGCGAGCGTGGATGCCGTCGACAATGTCGTGCAGGGAGTAAGCGGTGTCGTCGGCCCAATCCATAATCTGGCATTCGATACTTTTGAATTTATTGAGTGCCTCGACC
>JAKVCM010000108.1 GCA_022448605.1 Puniceicoccaceae bacterium
TTCAGACAATAAGATGTGTATCCAGAGGAGAGTTAACCATGACGACATCAATGCAGAACAACCCAAAGCACCAGTCAAAACAGTGGTCTAAAGCTGGATTACTTTTATTGGCAGTCGGCTCAACCTTATTGTCTGGCTGTAGTTCATTGGGTCTTGGGAGTAGTGAATATGGATGCCCAGGTATGCCTGACGGTGTGCGCTGTTTATCCGCTCGTGAAGTCTATGAGCTTACCAGCAATGGCGCTGCACCTAAGACGATTGATGCTGTGGCGACTCGAATTGGTTCTCCCTCTGGGTATTCACAATCTGATTTAGAGACAGGACTGCTGAGCCATCCAGCATTACCTGAGACGCAGCAATCTGCACCTATTCGCATTCCTTCAAGGGTGATGCGAATTTGGATTGCGCCTTGGGAGGATGACCGTGGAGATCTGAATTTATCCAGCTACGTGTTTACCGAAATTGAACCGCGCCGGTGGGATATTGGGGTGTCAGCACCTCGAACGGTTTCGCCTGTGCTACGTCCACTTCAGACTCAGAGCGATTCAGCCTCAGCGGGAGCTGATGGTAAGCGCGATAACTTGAGTATCTACGGAGAAACTAACGAATGACAAATGCAGTTCGCACCATTCAAACTCAGCGCCTAATGACCATTGGTGCGCTTGGTTTGATGGCGTTAATGATTTCGGAGCCCTCATTTGCGGGCACCGGTGGTGATGCTTTCACTGATGTGTGGGATACCCTAAAAGATTGGACCCAAGGTACTTTGGGACGGATCGTAGCGGGAGCCATGGTTCTGGTGGGTATTGTGGGCGGTATCGCTCGCCAAAGCTTGATGGCTTTCGCTCTGGGCATTGGTGGCGGTATGGGTCTCTACAACACACCAACAGTCGTTGAAAGTGTTATGTCTGCAACCTTACCTGTCGTTGCCAGCACTCAAGAAGTCATTGGCACAACCGTTCCAGCAATCAGCGCCGTTTTACTGGGCACCTGAATGTGAGCCACAGTAGGCAGTTCACTTAAGGTAATCAAACTAGGTCTACACAACATCGGGTTATTGGTGATGTTGTGTAGACCTTTTCATTTCAACAACGCCGCATTAGCGGGCTTGGTTTAAAGTATTTGGTATATTAATACCTAAAGTGTTAAAATCACTGTCACAATAAACTATATGGTTTATACTGTTCGTGATATTCATACTTTGGGTGTTAAAATGTCATCTAAGATAAACTGGCTTGTTGCTCATACTTCTCCTGGTGCGCTAGTACTTCAGCAATGGCTGACTGAAAACGGTGTGAGCTATTCCTTGGCTCAAAAGTACGCGCAGAACGGTTGGCTAAAGAAGCTATGTTCTGGCGTGTATTATCGTCCAGATGCGCAGGGCGATATAAAGCCAACTTGGGTTGATGCCATTCAAGCATTAGATGTGCAATTGGGCGTTTCAGTTCATTTGGCTGGATTGAGCAGCTTAACTCACCAAGGACTGAGTCACTATTTACAGCTGAACAAAGAGCAAGTTTGGGTTTGCGTTAAAAATAAGTCGTCCTTACCAAAATGGTTTCGTGAATTCCCTTATCAGAATTGGTTTTACTGTGGAAACCATAAGCTTGAAGTGAATCCCGAGAAAGATTTGAAAAGGATCACGGTTAAAGAGAAAGAACTCACTGTCAGCTGTGCAGAACTTGCTGCCTATGAAGTGGTAGACGCGATTGGGAAGCTGATTTCATTTGAGCATGTCGCAGAATTATTTCAGGGTTTAGTCAATCTTAGCCCTAGAAAAGTACAAGATATTCTTGAGCGAAGCAGCTCTGTTCAGGCAAACCGAATATTTCTATTTCTGGGTCGATACTACGATCACCAGTGGGTCAATCGCATAGATGAAACAAGAATTAAATTGGGTGCAGGAAAGCGGCAGGTTGTCGAAAAAGGACGTTTTGATGAGCGATATCAAATCACAGTGCCAGAGATATTAAGCGTCAAAAGAGGTTAACAACATAATGGATAAATATAGCCCATATTACAAACAGGTTTCCTTGCTCATAAGAATGCTTCCTGTGGTAGCAACAGAGACGGTTTTTGCACTTAAAGGTGGCACCGCGATTAATTTATTTGTGAGAGATTTTCCTCGGTTATCTGTAGATATTGATCTTGCTTATCTTCCACTTGAACCAAGAGATGAGGCTTTGATTAATGTCAGGGCTGCATTGCAGCGCATTACAGACAGAATCAATACTCAACCAGATATCAGAGCGGCATTTCAGGATAATAAAGCTGATGAACTGAGAATAGTTGTATCAAGTCCGGTTGCGACGATCAAAATTGAAGTGTCGCCCGTCGCCAGAGGTACATTGCATAGTGCAGAAGTAATGCCAGTTCAAGAGTCTGTTGAAGACGAGTTTGGTTATGCTGAGATTCAGGTAGTCAGTCTTCCCGATCTGTATGGTGGGAAATTGTGTGCTGCAATGGATCGCCAACATCCTCGCGACTTATTTGATGTGCGTATGTTACTTGGCAGTGAAGGGATTTCGAGAGAGATTTTAGTGGGTTTTTTAACCTATACATTAAGTCATCCCCGGCCTATTAATGAAGTCATGTCGCCAAACTGGCAGCCTCTGAATGAGAAATTTCAGGCAGAATTTGACGGAATGACTTTTGAAAAAGTTGAATGCGAAGACTTAGCCTCTGTTAGGCCTATCATGTTAATTGAACTGCAAAAACATTTCACAGAAAGGGATCATGCCTTCCTCATGTCATTCAAAAGAGGGCAACCTGACTGGGCATTGTTTGACTATCCTAATGCAGCAGACTTGCCAGCGATTCGTTGGAAGTTGCAGAACATTAACAAATTGGCAAAGAATCAAGCAAAACACCAAGAGCAATTAGATAAATTGAAGCAA
The DNA here is from genome assembly GCA_022448605.1 of Puniceicoccaceae bacterium. GTDB lineage: Bacteria > Verrucomicrobiota > Verrucomicrobiia > Opitutales > Coraliomargaritaceae > Thalassobacterium. Next base: position 2,898 of record JAKVCM010000108.1, read on the forward strand.
GTGCTTGATGATTGGCTTGTTAACGCAAACGCCGAGTAATTCGTTTATAACAAACCTCAACGAGCTATAAGCCCCCTAGTTAGATTGCGATTTCTTCAATCTATCTAACCGAGTCCGCATAGGACAACTGCATAGACTGGAGCCTCGATTTACATTAACGAGGACTCCTCATGCGAAAACTATCTCCAATTATTCTGGCGCTTGCGCTGTCTCCTTTGGTTCAAGCTGAACCTGTGTCTGAAGTGTCGCCCGTTGGCAAAATTGACGGCATGGTTTCTTTACCTGTCACGGGTATGAAAGCGGTCGAAAGCAATGGCCGTATTGTTTTCATGTCAGACAGTGGCCGGTTCGTCATTGATGGCACGCTCTATGATGCCTGGTCGAAAAAGCCGCTTACCAGCCTTGAAGAAATTCGAGAAGCGGGAAACACGCTGGATTTAAGTCGCCTTGGCTTAAAAATGGATGATTTGAACCCACTGACGCTGGGCGAAGGCAAAAAGAAAGTGGTGGTCTTTGTTGATCCACGATGCCCGCATTGCCATGAGCTTTTGAAACAAGCCTTACCGCTAACCAAAGAATACACCTTCCAAATTCTCCCTGTGCCAGTGCTTGGTCCTGATTCAGAGCGTCAGGTTCGCCAGCTTGGCTGTGCGCGTGATAAAAAAGCAGCCACCGATGCATTGCTCAATGGCCGGATTGGTAACCTAGATCAGGATGATGCCTGCAACTTAGAGCCAATGCAGCGTACCTTGGTGACGGCTCAAATCCTGGGCATTCAAGGTGTGCCTTTCATTGTCGCCAATGATGGTCGCATCAGCCGAGGCCGTCCTTATGATCTTTCTGCTTGGTTGGAGGGGCGTTAATGAAAGCCTCTCTGTATTCAGGGCAACGCGCTTCTGAGCTATTGCCAGTATTGGCCTATTCAGACGATGAGCAACTTTTTTTCATGGAAGACCAGAGTGTTGGCTTTGGTTTTCTATGTGACCCATTGCCGGGTGGTGATGAGTCTGTTGCAGACAGGGTTAATGTTCTTCTCAATAACGACTGGCCAAAAGACACTTTGCTGCAATTTGGCCTGTACGCCTCGCCTGATATTCAAACCGACCTTCAGCGCATGATGGGCTTACGGCATCGTCAATCCGATCCATTACTCAGGGCGTCGATACGCAAACGTGCGGATTTTCTCGATGGGGGCACGGTTCAACCGATAGAAGAATCGACCCAGACTCAGGTTCGCAACTTTCAACTGATCGTCACCTGCAAATTGCCTTTGGAAAGTCCTATTCCGACGGAGCGTGAGTTGAGTCGAGCATCCGCGCTTCGGGCTTCTTTCTCGCAAGCGCTGGCAACGGTTGGTTTTCACGTCACGGAGATGACTGACCGAAACTGGCTCGCGGCATTAAGTGCGCAGCTTAACTGGGGAGAAGATGCTTCTTGGCGCAATCCATCACCAATCCGCAGTGAGGCAGATAAACCACTTCGAGAGCAAGTGTTGGATTATGACCGAGCTATCAAGGTGGATAGCCAAGGTCTGATGCTGGGTGATTACCGAGTTAAAACCTTATCATTTAAGCGCTTGCCTGAGCGGATCTGGTTTGGTCATGCCGCAAGTTTTGCGGGCGATATGATGACGGGCAGTCGCGGTTTACGCGGAAGCTTTTTGCTGAATGTCACCATTCACTTTCCTTCAGCCGAGGCCATGCGATCTCGTTTAGAGACGAAGCGTCAATGGGCGGTCAATCAGGCTTATGGCCCGATGCTCAAGTTTGTGCCGGTGCTGGCAGCCAAGAAAAAGGGGTTTGATGTTCTTTTTGAAGCCTTGCAAGAAGGTGATCGTCCTATTCGGGCAAATATGACCTTAACGCTGTTTTCCCCGACGGAAGAGGCGTCCATCAGCTCTGTTTCAAATGCTCGAACTTATTTCAAAGAACTCGGGTTTGAGCTGATGGAAGACAAGTACTTCTGTTTGCCCATTTTCCTGAATGCCTTGCCATTTGGTGCCGACCGCCAGGCGATGAACGACTTGTTTCGATTTAAGACCATGGCGACACGGCATGTGATCCCTCTGTTGCCTTTGTTTGCGGATTGGAAAGGCACGGGCACGCCAGTGATTAACTTTGTTTCCCGTAATGGCCAGATCATGAGTGTGTCCCTTTATGACTCGGGCAGTAATTACAACTGTTGCATCGCGGCGCAATCGGGGTCGGGCAAGTCTTTCCTGGTGAACGAAATCATCTCCTCCTACTTATCAGAAGGCGGGCAATGCTGGGTGATTGATGTTGGCCGGTCTTATGAAAAGCTGTGTGAAGTCTATGACGGTGAGTTCTTACAGTTCGGGCGAGACAGTGGCATTTGCTTAAATCCGTTTGAAATCGTTGAGGACTATGACGAAGAAGCGGATGTACTGGTTGGGTTATTGGCCGCAATGGCCGCACCTACGCAGTCATTAACGGATTTTCAGATGGCCAACTTAAAACGTCAGACCCGTGAACTGTGGGAGAAAAAAGGTCGTGCCATGTTGGTTGATGATGTGGCAGAGGCTTTGAAAAATCACGAAGACCGACGTGTGCAAGACGTGGGTGAGCAGCTCTATCCGTTTACGACACAGGGCGAATATGGCCGTTTCTTTAATGGTCATAACAATATTCGCTTCAAAAACCGTTTCACCGTTCTGGAGTTAGAAGAGCTCAAGGGGCGCAAGCACCTACAACAAGTGGTGTTGCTTCAGCTTATCTACCAAATCCAACAAGAGATGTACTTAGGTGAGCGGGATCGTCGCAAGATTGTGTTCATTGACGAAGCCTGGGATCTGCTGACTCAAGGTGATGTCGGTAAGTTCATCGAGACGGGTTACCGTCGATTTCGAAAATATGGCGGCAGTGCTGTAACGGTAACGCAGTCGGTCAACGATTTGTATGACAGTCCTACAGGTAAAGCCATCGCTGAAAACTCGGCCAATATGTACCTGCTTGGCCAAAAAGCTGAAACCATCAACGCACTCAAAAAAGAAGGTCGCTTGCCACTAGGTGAAGGTGGCTACGAATACCTGAAAACGGTTCATACCGTCACGGGTGTCTATTCCGAAATTTTCTTTATTACCGAGATGGGCACCGGGATTGGCCGCCTCATCGTCGATCCGTTTCACAAGCTGTTGTACTCGTCCCGTGCAGAAGATGTAAACGCGATTAAGCAGTTAACGCGCAAAGGCCTTTCTGTTGCTGATGCCATCTCTCAGTTGTTGAAGGAGCGAGGCTATGAATAAGACCACGCTTTGGCCATTTATGGCCTCTATTACTTTGTCTATTGCTGGTAGCGGTTTAATGACCAGCTGGCTTTTAATGAAAACACTCGAACCCATCCACAGCCAGTTGGCGTTAAGTACGCCCATTGCAGTCGTGGATTTTGGGGAGGCTGTGCTGTCACTGGGCCCCAATGCCAGCGAACAAGACATCGAATCCAGGTTGCTTCAGACCAATCAGCAAATTGAAAAGTTAAAAACAGCCGGTTTTATCGTGCTGGATGCCCAAGCGGTGGTGGGTGCTGATGATTCCGTATTTGTGCCAGTAGGCTCAAAGGAGGTGTCTCATGCAGATACTCCGTAAAAGAATGCCTTGGCAGCCATACCTCATCCGGTTGACTGTTCTTGCGTTAATCATGGCCTTGGTAGGCACCTACGCCATGATGCGCTACCGAATAGGTATTGATACCCAGCAAGAGCGCTGCCTGCCTGATACCACGGTGTATCTGATTGACCTATGGAATAAAGAGCCCGTTAAGGATGGTTTGTATGCCTTCCACTCAAAAGGACTCGCTCCGTTATATAACGACGGTACTCGGATGCTTAAACGCCTAACAGGGATGCCTGGGGATGAAGTCAATGTGACGCCTGAGCATGTGCTGGTGAACGGTGCTGAAGTCTCTACCGGCATGGCATTAGCCCAGCGTCTTGGTGTGGCTGAAACAGAATTTAGCCGCTCATTGACGCTGCAAGAAAACGAGTATTGGTTTTCTGGTGAGGCCGCAACGAGTTTCGATTCCCGTTATTGGAATGCCGTTAAGCGCGAGCAGATTGTCGGTCGCGCTTGGCCGCTTTGGTAGGAGGTGGATGATGAGAAGACTATGCCTCTTATTTTTGTTGGTTGCTCCATTGGCTTGGGTGCAAGTGTCCTGGGCACAAGAGCCTTATCCGTTGTCTGACGAGGACAAAAAGATCGTCGAAATGAGCCGCAGCATTTTACAAAGTGCTGTGGATGGTTCATCTGAATTTATCGAGCCTTTTTCACCGATTGAACAACCTGCGTCGCTCAAACACAGCGATGAATGGTTTATATTTGCGTCGTCCTCACTGGGGGATTCCTCACTGAAGCAGCTATTTAAAGAGGCCAGTGCTACCGGCGCTATTGTGTTGTTTCGGGGAATTCCTGAAGGAAAGACCTTGGGGGCGGCTATCCGTGATTGGCATACTCTGATGACGGGGCTTGATCCTGTTCCTCAGGTTCGAATCGATCCGAAAGCCTTTGTGCACTGGCGGGTGACTAGCGTGCCTGCCATTTTCCGCATAGAAGATGACAAGGTGACTGCAAGTGCACTAGGGGTTTACAGCAAGGACTGGTTGCAGCGTCAAATTGAAACAGGCAATACCGGTTCATTGGGTCAACGCGGTCCTATTCATTCGATTTTAGAACCGGATTTGATGCAAGTGGCGATGCAGCGTTTACAGTCGCTTGAACTGGGCGCGTTAAAGAAAAAAGCCATTGAGCGTTTCTGGTCTCGCCAAACATTTACTGACTTACCCAAAGCCACGCAGTATCGGATAAGAACGGTTGATCCAACCATCGTCTTGCAGCGGCCACTATTGGATGCCAATGGCCGAACATTGATCCCAGCAGGAACGCGTATTAACCCGCTCAAAGCCTTGCCATTTACTCAGCAGCTCGTTGTGTTTAATGCGTCGGACGCTGAAGAAGTAGACGCAGTTGCGCATTGGCTCGAGACGCAAGATAGGACACTGCGCCGCATTACGCTTATCACCACGCAGCTCGACCGTGCGCAAGGCTGGAATCGCCTCAATGCGATCGAAAAGACATTGGACAGTCCTGTTTACCTTCTCAATGTCTCGCTAAAGCAGCGCTTTGATCTGCAAGTCACCCCATCGTTTGTTCAAGCAAAGGGACTCGCGTTTGAAATAGAAGAAATTCCAGCAAAGGAGCTTGTTCATGAAAAAGCTCAATAATACGTATCGTCTGTTGCGGACTCTCGTTGTCATGTTTGTCCTAAGCGCATCTATTCCTGCAAAAGCCGAATTGACCTGCCCAAACGCGGGGTTATTGTCCGGCAAGTTGCTGACGGATGTTTGCTGGTCATGCATTTTTCCTATCCGGGTTGCCGGTCTTCCTCTTGGCTCTGGCAGTGTCCCAAGCGGCGCATCAAACAAGTCATTTTGCTTATGTGAAGACAACTTAGGTGTGCCAAGGCCAGGTATTGTTACCAGCATGTGGGAGCCTGCGCGTTTGATTGAACTGGTCAGAGCGCCAGGTTGTTCGCCTTCCCTGGGAGGGATTCGTTTACCGTTAGGTGATAGACGACTGCAAGGTGGTCATGGCGAGGGTGAATATGACACCGGTGATCTCGCTTTCTACCATTACCATTATTACGCCTTTCCGCTTTTGGTCATGCTCGATTTGTTCATGGATGGCAATTGCAATGCCGATGGTTACATGGACTTTGACTTGATGTATTTGTCCGAATTGGACCCAACATGGCTGAACGATGAACTGGCCTTTTTTACTCAGCCTGAAGCGGCTGCCGTTGCCAATCCATTGGCTATATCTGCTTGTACCGCTGACGCTGCTTCATCAACGCTTGGTAAACCCATCGACCAGTTGTTTTGGTGTGCTGGCAGTTGGGGCCATCTCTATCCCTTATCTGGCCACACCTTAGCCTTTGGCTCATTAGCAGAAAACACCAGCCATTTAGCGGCGCGTGCAATCGCGGCTCAACACAGGCGTGGTCTTGCAAGGCGAACAATGGGGAACAGTGCGCTATGTCGACCTGTTATCGAACCCATGCTACCGAAATCCCAATACAAGATGAGTATGTTCTTCCCTGTACCAGAAACTGAAAGTGCGCATGTCATCGGTGAAAGCACCATGAAATGGGGAGAGTGGCGAACGATCCCCGGTGCCGGAGAAGATGCGCTCTACATTTTGTGGCGCTGGCAAGACTGCTGTAACTCGGGAGGTTAACCATGAAACCAACACTTTTTACCCGAGTTTTAGCGGGTGTTTTATCAATCACTATGGCGTGCTTGCCCTTACATGGTGTGGCCGCTGATGTGCAGCGCCAATTCGGCCTAAGCGGACAACAAGATGGTAAGCAATTGCTGCAAAACTGGACGATGCCCGCACTCAATGGCAATACATTGTCGGTGCCGAATGGCAGTGGTAATGAGTCCATTAACTTGCAAGAGCTTTTCCCTGGTATGGATCAAGGCTCATTGGATGTCTTAACGGGCGTTTATGGCTCTGATGCCAGCATGAATCAATTGGGGACGCAGCGCCAAGAGAGCATGGCATCCGAAAGTGGCGCTACGGGTGAGGCGTTTCGCTCGCTCCAGCAAATCAAAGACAGGTCTCGGCCAGATATGGTCAATGATCCGCTTTGGGCATTAACTGATGCAGTTCAAACTGACCCCAATCTATTAACCCAAAGCTTCCCAGGCTGTGAGTCTCAAGGTGAAAGCAACCCAAACTACCAGCAATGTGACAGGCTCAATACAGCGGTTAACAGCTGCACTATTACTCACGATTACACGGCAGGCATTATTGAGCATGTTTCTGGACCGATGAACCTTCGCTCTTGTGGTGAGGGGTGTCTTGAAGTTTGGATTGGACGAATTGGCGACAACTACTGGAGTGGCCGTTGTAAAGTGTTTGAACAGGCCATCACACTCAAAGTCGTGAACCCCGATGCGATTACCTCAGCCGTTCTTGAGTACGCCAAATGGGATGACTACATGCAAGTTTGGCTTGGCGATCAGAAAGTCTGGTCTGGGCCGAACAATAACTTTCCACCAGAAACGGCAGGTCGCTGCGAGCTCAGTACCAGTTGGGAGCGCAATCCAAATACCGATCTCACTGCCAAGCTAAAAGCTGTAGAACCAGGTTTAGAAGTGCCGGTAAAAATTCGCGTATCGGTCACTGGTAGTGGAGAGGGGTATGCACGCATCAAGGTACGCTTTGATCCAACCAAGGTGGTGATGAATGATAGTTGGTCGCCGCAATCCTGTATCGAACAAGCAGCGGATATTCCGACAAAGTTTTCAGACTACAGCATTCAATGCACGGATCAGCCTTCTTCAACCAACGGATGTACGGTGGTCAATGGTGTTTCAGTTTGTGAATCCTACTTTGCCCCAAGCCCTGTGACTGGCATATCGCCTTTGTGTCGGCGTGTACAAGTCAGTGTGGATGACGAAAGCTATAAGGGGATTGAAAATCAGGCTTGCCAAGTGCTTGAAGCGAATCCTTCCTGTGGCTTCATGTCGTCAGAATGTGCCGAGACCAATGATAAAGGTGAATGCATTCGTTTTACCGATACTTATGACTGTGGATTACAAACCAGCGATCCAAAGTGCGTGGTATCCAATCTTATGCCGAGTAGTTTTGAGGCCTGTGTGCCTACTCAGACGATTACGCCATTTACTGAAACCAAGCATGTACCGGATTACCAGGTGTGCGAGAAGATCAGCACACTTACTCAGTGTCAGTTAGAGCGACGTGTATCCGCTGAAACCCATCAACAAAGCTGGTCCATTGAGCGCGGTTGCTTTGGCTCTGAAACCATCAGTTTTGTTCCACAGCACAGCACCACCATGCAAACTGGAAACGCGACACTGAAGATTTTTGATAATCAAAATACTGAGATAAAAATCACCGAGTCGCCGTCCAAGGCAAATGGTTGGAAAACGACACTCTCACTGACGGGCAACAAGGAAACGGTGACTGAGACGAAACCGTCCTTTAAATACCCTGAAATGACCTGTCCAAAAGGAACCTTGGTTGGCTCATTGTGTAAAGTTGTCAATGGGTCGATTATTTCGTGGCATGAACCTCAGGAAGTCACTCGTTCCAGATGTGAATCTGGCTGGAACAAAGTCGATTTCGATACTTGCAGCCGAGAAGTTCAGAAGTGCTTGGCTCCTGCGAAACTGAGTGCTTCCTTGACCTTCTCCGGCAAGTACTTAGAGCAAGACGTTGTTCATCAATCAAGTGATCCGGGCATAGACCAATGTTTGATGCAAACGGATCAGTTTACTGCGGTGCAGTGGCAGTGTTTGGATACGGGCTCGAAACGAATCGACGGGTTAACGGTTGGTAGTGACGAGTTGGCGAAGCTTGGAAGCCTTTATCCGGCGGTTGTTTCTTCTCCTGCTCATTTAACCAGTCGTGGAAGCTCTGATGGACTGGGGCTCTCATGCTGGAGGGCAAGAGCGACCTACAATGCTTCGACTGCTCACCCAGAGTTCAACATGGGCAGCTCAGATAGCTGGGTAGATGCCAATGGTAATACACAAACCATCGTCAATAACGGACAAAACACGACCACCAATACGTGCGCCGCGCTAGAGCAAAACCCGGCCTGCCAGTACGTCAGAACCGAATGCACTGAAGGCGGGGCTGGTCATGAAGGCTTCTGCTATATCCAAAGTTTGGTGTATGACTGCGGACAAAGCGTCGAAGTGCAAAATGCACGAATGGAAACTCAATACAACTGTGAGGGGCCAGTTCGCTGCATGGGCACAGATTGTTTAGAGCCAGAGTCAATCAAGCAGGCTAACTTTGCAGAGGCCGCTGCGATGCTTAATGCGGCGCAGTTTATGACCAATGATATGTCATGCACGGGAGCTGATGGCCAAGATAACGTCGAGTGTACGGTCTTTAAAGGTAATGCTGGCCAGTGCAAAAAAGCCGTTGGCGGCATAGTCGATTGCTGTGAAAAGCCAAGTGGCGTGTCGTTATCGGACTACATCACGATGATAGTGGCGGTTAACAAGCTTGATACGGCAGTCATGGCCATGAATCCGTCTTCGGCAATCTATGGTTCTTGGAATACGCTCAGGGAGCCAATCACGAGCACTTGGAGTGCGGTCAAAGAGCCTTTTGTGTCAGCATGGGACTCTCTCATGGGGGCTGGGCCATCAACGGCTGCTGGCGCGGGAGCGGAGCAAGCTGCGACTGGCTTCATGCAGGTGTTGACCAACAAAACGGCTGAATGGGTAGGTACGACCTTTGGTTCAGGGGCGCAATCGGCACTGTTTAGTAACGTTGGTGGCGCAGTTGGAGCCGATGGTGTCGTTTCGGGTGGTAACTTTGCGCTGGGTGGCGCTGCGGGCGCGGTTCTGAGTACGGTTATGACGGCCTACATGATTTATTCAGTCACCATGATCCTCATTCAGCTTATCTGGAAATGTGAGCAGAGCGAGTTTGAAATGAACGCCAAGCGGGTATTGAAGAGTTGCCACTATGTAGGCTCTTACTGCAAGTCTAAGTTCTTAGGTGCCTGTGTTGAAAAACGGCAGTCATATTGCTGCTTTACTTCGCCACTTTCACGGATCATTCAAGAGCAAGTGCGTCCGCAATTGGGCCTTGGTTGGGGCAGTGCCAAGTCACCAAACTGTGAAGGTTTGACCGCGAGTCAGTTAAACCAGGTAGATTGGAGCCAAGTCAATCTGGATGAATGGATAGGTATCTTGTCAATAACGGGCAACCTACCAGAAATACCCTCACTGGATCTCGAAAGACTCACTGGCTCAGGAAGTACGCTTAACGTGGATGGAAACCGTCAAAGTGCCGCAGACAGAGCCATCGAACGGCTAAACGGAATGGATGCCCAGAAACTTCGCCAGGAGGCAACGGAAGAAGTCTCGGGGAACAATTAGAATAAATTGCTCCGTTAGCCCGGTTTTGCAGGACTAATGGAGCAGAAAAAATAGGGTATCCGGAATTTCTGGTTGATAAAATGCCAAAGATGTAAAGAAGAAAATCTTTCTCAGCGGATTATCTGATTGATCCTCTTCAGCCTACTCTACTGCCAATTTTCTGTTTCCACCTTCGCCTGAGTCTTCATAGCGA
>JAKVCM010000109.1 GCA_022448605.1 Puniceicoccaceae bacterium
CATAGGCGGCCTTTTTTTTTTGTTTGATACGGCCGTGCATAACCAGTCAATACACTGGTGCACCTAGTTCCCTCCTTCTAAACACATATACACACACAGGCACAAACGATTGTCCACCGCCGGTTATACGACGGTAACTACAGGCCTGACACAACGAACGGACAAATTGATATAAATTTGTCCTTCATCCTCGTCCGCGGGAAATTAATTCGTCCTTCGTCCTCGTCCTTAACAAATTAATCTGGCATTCGTCCCCCGTCCTTCAATATCAATTCGTCCTGCGTCCTTCATTAAGACTACCAGCAAACAACACGCAGCACAGCTTGGATCCATCCGAAATAACTAATTCGTTCTTCGTCTTCATCCTTCCGAATTAATTGTTCCTTCGTCTTCGCCCTTTTAATTAGTCCGTTGGTAGTGCGGGACCAGTACTGGACCTACCCTTACCCTAGGTTGCCGAGACCCCGCTCTAGCAGCCGGCTGTGTCTCGTTCGAGAACAAAAAATGCACGCGTCGAACGCCGACTATACATATGTAGCACGGAGTTACAAGCCGACTCAGAAGAGACACCCCGTAAAGAATCGTTAGGACAAGCCCGCAGATTCAGAGGTATCCAAAATCTGATAGTTCCCCCAAACGGCCACTACCACAGCGCCAACGTCAATGACATTAGAAAAGGCGTCTGGCTCCTCAGATTCCTCCGGAGCGAGTACTGACTTTGCCCCCCCAGAAACCAATGTAGCGAGCCATGCAATAATCGCTCATGGTCTTCCCGATTATAACACGGAAATCATCATCGGTCATGGAAATAGAGGTATCCAAAATCCGATGCTTCCCATTTAACCTGCCATGGAGAGAGCGCCGACGTCAATGGCATCAATAGAGGCATCTGGCTCCGTGGTCTCCTCAATCACGGGCACTGGCTTAAGCACGGTCACTGTCTGAGGTCTCCCAATACCCAATATAGCTAGCCATGGAATAATCGCTCATGGTCTTCCCAATTACAACGCGAAACTCATCGTAGGAGATGGAGAAGTTTGGCCAACCCAACTCGGATCTGCAACGGTTAAAACCTGGTGGAGGCGTCAAGAAGCGTTTTTGACCATCAGTAGAGACCTTCTTCCACAACCAGGACTTCAATACTGCCGCGATGTCCGTGATATACGCCGTCGAAATGTCAACTTGCGCCTCATCGAAAGCATCGAGCAACCGGGCGCCGTGTTTACGTACCCAGTGCTCGTTTACGTAATCACCCTCTGGTCGGGCTGACCACGGTAACTTTAGACCTTGGCGACTCCATGGCGGGATCTCTAAAAATCTGTCCATGCCAACTTTATGTAGATGGGCATGTAAACAGCGCAAAAGTAGACTGGCCTGGTCCAAGACCCTGCGAGTGTGTCTAGGCGGACCGTGGCCCTTAACCCATTGGTGATTCTCATGTCGTACCCGCAATGCACAGTATCCCAATGAGTCCGCCGTATGGCATCTCCTCCATTCAATTTCCTCTAGCGCCCGATGGTGATTCTCATATCGTTCCCGCAAGCAGTATCCCAATAAGTCCGCCATATGACGTCTCCTCCATTCATTTCCCTCTAGCGCCCGCTGCAACTTAGCATTCGCATCCTTCTCCGCCTTCTCCCCTCTCGCCCTTTTCGCGCGAACCTTCTTATCACCCTTCACATTCTCCACTCTCGCCCCTTTCGTGCGAGCCTCGTATGAAGCCCTCTGCTCCCGCGGACGCCTCTCGCGCGTTGCGGATGGTACAGCCTCCACATCAGCGTCTTCAGCTCCACTGTTCGAGTTGCTATCTTCACCATCATCTTGTAGCGGTGCCAAAGGGTGATGCAAAAAAAGGCGATTGCACATCCAAATCGGGAAGGTAGTCAACTTGACGGTCAACTCGGTTGTCAAATCATCCAATTGCTCGGTGGTGGGAAGTTTTTTTCCGCGGAAACGTGGCCACCACATGCCTCCCAGGTATTGCCAGATTTGCCCCAGCACACGCATCCAGTCTGTCCGTGATGCCAGGAGCGACAAACTTTCACCCGGGATGTATCCCTTGAGAAACTGAAACCAGCTCGCTTGATACGTTGGTATTCGCAAAAAGGATTTCATGGCTCGCTTGATGCGCTGGTAGTCGCTT
>JAKVCM010000011.1 GCA_022448605.1 Puniceicoccaceae bacterium
ACAGACATACCTGTCCAAGTTAGAGTTGGTAAAGCAGTGTATCCACTTCCGAAATTTGTGATTGTCACACTTTCGACTGCGTCACCTGCAGAATTTAATACTACGGTGCCTTCTGCATTACCAGAAATGTCAACAGTGACCTCTGCTGCTGCAGGATCAACTGTGCCACCGTCTACAATAACTATGCCAGGATTGCCAGTATTATTTCTGAGCTTCGTAGGACCACTGAAGTTATCAAAGTTTGTGTGTGTGTAATTAGACATCCATGTAGTATACTTAACAGTTCCAGATGGGCTGAGCGTACTACGAACATAACCATCATGACCACGTGTCTGTACAATTAAATCCGCTTGACCATCTCTCCATTCAATCAGATCGATTTCGAATGTAGTTTCATGAGAAGGTGGTTTGACGCGCCTTGAATTAGCCGTGCCTGGACCGATCATGTAAAGTTCAACCGTACCTGCAGTGTCGCGACTGTTAAGTTCTAAGACTACTTGGCCATTAGACTGTGTCACAGTAGAAGCAGGTGTTGCAGTTAGTCCAGCACCAGCAGTAGACCACTTAAAAGCATGGGTATCACCTGTCAGAAGAGTATCTCCATCATACACCTTGCTACTAGCAGTTGTAAGAAAAGTGCCATCTCCGTTAATAGGAGATTCCAAATCTTCAGACCACTCAATACCACTTGGGTGCGGTGCATACACTGATGAAGCATTAGCTGTAAATTCCCTAACTCCATAATTGTAACCTCCTGTAGATTCTACTGAATCTGTCTCTAGGAGAAAGCCAACTTGTGTGATATTAGTAAGATACTTGCCGGGTACAATTGTGGCAGAAACAGAAGTGTCTACAATCAAATTAGTTTCCCCACCAATAACGTCAGTTTCAGTTTCTAAGTTAGGCATTAATATCCAATTAGTATCAGCGCCAGTTTCTACAATTGTGTATACAGTGCTGCTGTCAGGGTGATCTGAGGGTACTTCCCATAGAGTGCCTGCATAATATTCACCATTCGCTTTAACCATGGGTCTAAACGTTCCACCCGATGCTCTGGCGTTAAAAGTGCCTGGAACCGAAAGTTTGGCAGTCAAAGTGTCTGTGTCATTAAATATCAAGTTGTCATCTGCTCCTCCAGTGAGACTTGATGTGTCTGCATCAAACATGAATAACGCTCTTGTGTTGATAGGATCTCCACCATTATTTGCGATGTCCGTAGCATTAACAGCACTCGTATTTATGCGATACCCATTACCATTGCTATGAAAAACTCCACCTTTGCCTTTCCAAGCATGTTCGCGATTAATTCCCACATAAAATTTCGGGCCAAAATAGGTAGTAGTATTACTACCGTTTGTTATTTGGTCGCCCGGATTTATAGCCGAGCTTGAACCGTTGAAATTTGTGGTCACTGCCACACCAGTGCCATTACCAGTATCGGTTGTGCCGTAGATGTTGTAAGGATTTGTTAGATTCCCATTCGCATCAACCGCATTAAAATTTGCAGCAGTTGTTGCAGGGTAGGAAGTGTCTAGTGTTTTGACATAGAAAACTTCTGCTGAGTGCGCAGAAATCGAGAATGCCACGAAAGCAGTGGCTAGCTTCATTACGAAGGGTATTTTCATTTATTTTAGGGGGTTAAATACAGGTGGTTCAGGTATATAATATGTTACATAAGTGCGAATTACAAGTAAAAACGGACTATTACTGCTAAAAATAAAGCATTTAGAGAACAGTGTAGGTTACTATATTCAGCTCTGTTACGGTTTTAATAGAATACAAATTAACAGCATTAGACACGTTGAATTAAGGTATTTGTTAAAAATACCTAGTAAGTATAGAGCACTTTCTAAGTTTATAATGTTGTAACCATCGTATAAAACACATCGCTGAATGGTCTTATCCGTGTGGTAATCATTAAAACGACTTTCCCTAATTCATCAGAGCCATTCATAAACTAGTTTCAAAAGACCTTTGGTTTATTAATATATTTATATGCCCGCTTTACATCTCAATAAACAAGTCAGCTCAAAAGATTCATCTAGTTTACCTCATGTAGTTATATTGGGTGGCGGATTCGCAGGTTTGGCAGCCGGGAAGGCACTCGCTAAATACCCAGTGAAAATTACCCTGATTGACAAAGAGAATCATCACCTTTTCCAACCGCTTCTTTATCAGGTTGCCACGGCTGGACTTTCTGCTGCCGACATTGCACAACCTTTACGGCATATCTTTTCTGGTCAGTCAAATTTGACTACATTAATGGATGAGGTGATTGATTTTGATCTAAATACTTCCAAGGTCAACCTAGTTACGCAGAGCCTATACTATGACTACTTAGTAGTAGCACTCGGTGTAACTACTGGATATTTTGGAAACCAATCATGGATACGGTTTGCGCCCGGTTTGAAGACCCTTGATGAGGCAACTGAACTTCGCCGTAGGGTTCTTACAGCTTTTGAGCGTGCAGAATTAGCCAAGGATTCAGGTGAAACTTCTCTGTGGCTAACTTTTGTTGTCGTTGGTGGAGGTCCTACTGGTGTCGAGTTAGCCGGAGCAATTGCTGAACTCGCCCAGCATGTCATGGCAAAGGACTTTAGACATATAGACTCAACGAAGGCTCAGGTTCATCTAATCGAAGCTGGCCCTAGGTTATTGAGCGCATTTCCTAAAAGTCAGTCTACATATGCATACAAACGTTTATCAAAAATGGGTGTAAAGGTTCACTTAAATGAACCGGTTACAAACGTTTCTGCCGATGGAGTAACCTTGTCCCAATCAAGCATATCTTCAGGTACGATCCTATGGGCTGCTGGAGTGGAAGCAAACTCTGTCGCCAACAATCTTGGTGATATCCCAAGGGATCGCGCTGGTCGTCTAGAAGTGAATCCTGATTTGAGAATTCCTAATTTCGAGAATGTATTTGTTGCTGGTGACTTAGCAAAATTGTCCGATCATAAAGGCAAGCAAGTCCCCTGCCTTGCCCCAGCGGCTACTCAGATGGGTCGTCACGCAGCGAAACAAATAATTCGTGATATAGCTGGGCGCTCGTTACAGCCTTTCATCTATTTCGACAAGGGCAATATGGCCACTATCGGACGTAGCAGTGCAGTGGCTAATTTTCGTAATATAACAATAAACGGATATTTCGCTTGGCTTGCATGGCTCGCTGTACACCTCGTTTTTCTAATGGGTATGCGCAATCGCATTAGTGTTTTCCTCAATTGGGCTTGGTCCTACCTAGCCTGGCGACAGGGCGCTCGTATAATTACCAAGAAATTAATCGGGAGAAGCGATGGCCCAAGCGCCACCAGCTCCAATTGAAGTCTTTTTGTTTGCGATAGTAGTGAACAATTGCCAGTCGTAGACGATTTATGTGACTTCCTCTTCTTGAGTAGTTACAAAACCCTAAACCTCTCCTATTAGATTATGTTAACACGACTGGCATGCGCTTATTCCCGTTTATCTGATTGGTCCCAAGAAAAGACTCTTTCAGAATCGGCACGTAAACAATCTGAGCGATGGGTATTTTTTATCGCGCTAACTAGCTTCTTTGTGCACCTCGCTTTAATTGGCCTGAATTATTTAGGCATATTCGGGAATAACAGTATCGATCTGCTGTCCGATCCAATCGCAGCCATTTACACCCCCTTTTCCTTTATATTAGTTTATGAAGTTTATCTTCTAATTTATTTTCTACCGGCTTCGATCACACAGTATATAGCTAAGCAGTATGAAATAATTACCCTGATCGTCATTCGGCGTATATTTAAAGATATTTCTGATTTAGAACTTACGGCTAATTGGTTTCAAAATAAAGAGAACCTACAATTTACCTACGATATTTTTACTACGCTTCTGCTCTTCGCGTTGCTCTTCGTATTTTATTTGCTGATGAAAAAGGCTTTGCGTCCACAAATTAAAGCGCCTGATGCTGCCCTATCCCAATTTATAGCTATCAAGAAGCATCTAAGTGTTCTTCTTGTGCCAGTCTTCTTGATCCTAGCTCTTTTTAGTTTCGGCACATGGGTTATGGACATGGTTAAATTTAATAATGAATTGAGCACACCTGGGGGTAATTTAAATAATGTCTTTTTTGACGACTTTTTTACCGTATTAATTTTAGCAGATGTCCTGCTCTTGCTCTTCTCTTTTGTCCACCGCCAAAGCTTTGCAAAAGTTATTAGAAACTCTGGTTTCATTATTTCAACCGTTATGTTAAAGCTCTCTTTTAGCGCGACAGGACTACTAAATATTTCGCTTATCGTAGGTGCTGTTTTCTTCGGAGTCTGCATCCTCTTTCTCTACAATCAATATGAACGACTCTCTCTGGAAGCAGATCTACCTACTAAACAGTTGGATTCATGATCGCTTTATTTTTAAATATAGAAGAGCATGTTTTTGATACTCAATTTATACACCCCTTAGTCGGTGATAAATTAGACAAAAAAAGTGGTGGATGGTCAAAATATATTAACCCTAACCGGGAGAAATATTCAGATGAAAGTTTTCACACAAACCAATCCGTTACGGTGGAATAAATTTGAGTGATTATTTGGTTAATCCATCTATCTTCAATATTGAGTCAATAAATGAAGTAGCTAGATTCTATATCGTGCAAGAGAATCCGGGATTGACTCAGGTATTACAGCCTCCTCTCTTCTGTATTTTAGTTTCTGACCAATTATGAAAGATATGTCCCCACTTGAGCAAATCCGTCACTCTTGCTCGCACGTGCTTGCCACTGCCATCCTGCGCCTCTTCCCTGAGACCCAGCTCGACATCGGTCCTCCCACTGAAAGCGGCTTTTATTATGATATTGATCTGGATAAGAGGCTCGACGCTACGGACCTCGAAGCGATCGAGCTTGAGATGAAGAAGGTGATCAAAGAAAACCAGAAGTTCACTCGCATTGAGTGTTCTCGAGAAGAGGCGGTGGCTAAGATCAAGGAGATTGGCCAAGAGCGCTACAAACTGGGTCGTCTCGATGATATACCCGAGGGCGAACAAGTGAGCTTTTATCAAAACGGTGAATTTATCGACCTTTGTGCCGGCTCCCATGTGGGTTACACTAAAAAAATCAGAGCTTACAAGCTGCTCTCTATTGCAGGTGCCTATCACCGTGGTGACGAGAAGAATAAACAACTGCAACGCATATACGGAACCGCTTTCGCCAGTAAAGATGAACTCGCAGAATACCTTGAACGTCTCGAGCAAGCCAAAGCCCGCGATCATCGAAAGTTAGGCAAAGAGCTAAAGCTCTTCCATATCGACGAGGCAGGCGGTGCAGGCATGGTACTTTGGACGCCTAATGGAGCGGTCATTCGCCAAGAGCTTCAAGACTTCATTATGGAAGAGCTACGTATGGCCGATTACGACCAAGTGTTTACACCGCACATCGGTAAGCTAGGCCTATTCCGCACCTCTGGGCATTTCCCCTACTACAAAGACTCGCAGTTCCCACCAATCATTGAGCCCGGCACTGTGGATCGTCTTGCGCAAGATTCCTGCTCTAGCGCTGACCTTTCCAAGATGCTAGATAGTGGCGAAATCGACGGCTACTTGCTCAGGCCGATGAACTGCCCGATGCACATCAAAATCTTCGACAGCCAGCCCCACTCCTATCGCGACCTTCCAGTGCGGCTAGCCGAATTTGGCACCGTTTATCGCTGGGAGCAATCTGGAGAACTCAATGGTATGACTCGGGTCCGTGGCTTTACCCAGGATGATGCGCACATATTTTGCACTGAAGAGCAACTCGGCCACGAAATCAAAGGCTGCCTCGACCTTGTCAAATTCGTTTTTAATACCCTCGACATGTCCGATTACCGCGTGCGCATAGGACTGCGTGACCCTGATTCGACAAAATATGTGGGCGAGCCCGAAAAATGGGACAGGGCCGAAGAAGCACTCCGCCAGGCGGCGCAAACTCTCAATGTCAACTACATTGAAGAGCCCGGTGAAGCTGCCTTCTACGGCCCCAAGATCGACTTTGTGGTCAAGGATGTGATCGGTCGAGAGTGGCAACTTGGCACCGTGCAGGTGGACTATAATCTGCCAGAACGCTTTGACCTCAGCTACATAGGTGCAGACAATGAAAAGCATCGCCCCGTCATGATCCATCGCGCGCCCTTTGGTTCGATGGAGCGTTTCTGTGGCTTGCTTATCGAGCACTTCGAGGGCAACTTCCCCATCTGGCTGGCGCCTGAACAAGTGCGTATCCTGCCAATGAATGACGAACTTGTGCCCCAAGCTCGCGAGATCGAAAAACTGCTAAAAGCCGCCAAGATCCGAGTCACGGTCGACGACATTGCTGACAAGCTAGGTGCTAAGATTCGCAATTGTCATGTTGACAAGGTGCCTACCTTCCTCGTCCTCGGACGACAAGAAGCAGAGCAGGATCTGGTCAAAGTTAACTCACGCACCAATGCGTCGCTGGAAGGCTTGAAGACACTCAATGAGTTTATGGGCGAGTTACTGCAAAAAATAGCTGACAAGTCACTACCCGAACCAAAGAAGGATTAAGTTTAAGTGTCCAAATTACACAATTTTCGCGATACCACGCGGAAAGGTATTTTAAACTAAAATGAACAGGCTGATTCTGTTCCTCTATAATTGTCTTTATTGTTGATCTAAGTGCCAATCTGAACCTTCTGCCATTACACTGGCATTGATTTTCAGTAATTTATTTTTAAGGCTTAACAACAACTCGGGATTCTGCTTTGATAAATCATTCTTTTGCATGGGGTCGTTGTCGAGATCATACAGTTCAAAGTCTCGATACCCTCCCTCTTTGATGGTTGGTATCCAGGCTTCATTAAATTTTTCACCCTTAGAGAACTCATAATCCGGATAAGCCAATAAGCTATAGTTCTCGTCCCTTATCCCAACGATTTGCTTGGACTCTGCAAAATGCCAAAAAAAGGGTTGAAGTCGTTTAAAATTTTTAGGGGCTCCTGTAAGCAGGGGCTGTAAACTGCTTCCATCCAAATGAATTTCTTCTGGCATTTTATATCCTACAAAATCGCAAATAGTAGCCATCAGATCTACTAGACCCGCAGGCTCCTCAATTTCTATTCCTGATTTGATTTTAGCTGGCCAACAAAAGATTCCTGGAACCCTTAATCCACCTTGATAATTAGAACCTTTTTTACCTTTTAAAACTCCTACTCGGTCTGACCTAAAACTACCATTATCAGAAGAATAGACAATCAAGGTGTCCTCCATGAGATTCTGCTCTTCTAAGTAGAGGAGCAATTTTTTGATAGCACGATCAGTATTGTCAATTGTTCCTGAATAAAGGGCTGCACTGTCTCTGCCAACCCCAGTATCTCCATCCTTTAGATATGGGGATATGCATTCGTCAGGAGCTGCCATTTTTCTGTGTGGTTCATGAAACCAAATGTTTAAAAAGAAAGGGGATTCTTGCTTCTGCATTTGCTTTTTTTGAAGCCAGTCGAGAGCATCATTAATTACGATGTGGCTGGAGTAACCTTCAGTTTTTCCTATTGGAGTGCCATTCCTAATAAAATTTCTGGGATTTTTATGATTAGGGGATGCATTGTTTTCCGTGAGGAACCAGTAATCAAAACCGTGCTTGTCGGGAGTTGGTTTATTCTTATGTTTTCCATATGGTAGACCTAAGTGCCATTTGCCAAAATGCGCCGTAGAGTATCCCTGTTCTTTTAAAACTTCAGGGATAGTGATTTCTCTTTCGAGCAAATGACTTTTTTGACTGGGATCATGCACCCAACTGTAAATACCAGTCCTTATATGTTGCCTGCCTGTCAACATAGTGGCTCTGGATGGCGAACAAACAGCAGATCCGGAATAAAAAGTCGTAAATCGAGTCCCTTTTTCCGCTAATGTATCAATCGCTGGTGTATGAATGGGACCGCCATAACAGCCAACATCTCTTAAACCAAGATCATCCGCCAGAAGAAAAATAATATTGGGATTCTTTGCGGACATAGCTGTGGTAAAGAGCAAGGCAGCATATAAAAAGTAGTTTTTTGAAATTATCTTCATATTTCTAGTTCTATAATGATTCTAACGAATAAATACCTCTATATACAACTTTTTGTGGAGTAGATAAAACTCGTGAAGCTTAAAATTACTTTGTCGTGTTATTTTTAGAAGTTTTCTTTTCAGATTTTCTAATTATACTGCCAACCACATTGTTGATATATCTGTCATGAGAAAAATTGCTTTTCATTTTGGAAGCAGAGGGCTTTCTAAACTTAACCGACAGAGTAATCAATCTGCAGTGTTTCCCTAAAAAGCCGCAAATTTTAAGCGGCTTTTTTATTTTCCAGTCGGCACGAACGATTAAATGCAGTGACAATAGCAAATGGGGTTGATTTTTAGAATCAAAGCCCACATTTTTTCATATACGCAAAAAGCGCAGTTTATGAGCGATCCAAATTTCGACCATTTTGAAGGCGACTGGGAAGATTTTTCCAGTGGACCCTATTGGAGTGAATCCCAGTGGCGAAACTATTTAAAGGGTTCCGACAAGGATACTGCTCGTTTCTTGTCGTTTTACAACAGCGTTAAAGACAAGCCAAACCATCTTGACGAAGTCGCATCCCTTATGGGTTGGGATTCCGAGGACATGTCTGTGACAGAAGATCTTAGTTTCATGGAAAACATCGAAAGCAATGAGAGTAGTCAAAGTGATTCCATTGATACCAATCACTCAAACGAACTCGGTGACATTAATGATGGTGCTCCCTACACCCTCCACCGCCATCCTGTCTTTGTTGTCACACGCTCGCTTTACCGTTACTTACACAAGAGCTGGGAGCATTTCATGCTCCACAGTCAGTATGCCATTTCTCCCAAACTCAGCTGGGATTATGCAAATAGCCTGCATCTTGCTGAAATGAATGTATTACTCTCCATTCAGGCATTAGATCTAGGGGATTTCGGTCTGTCTATTTGTCATCTTAAGAACAGCTTGAGTGCGCTCAATCAAACGCTACATATTCTTGATCAAGTCACACATTCCAATGCTGCTCTCCTCGATGGGTTCCGCGATGAAGCACGAATACGTATTTTTGACCTCCGCGAGCTTTGGATCCGTGTGCTAGGTGATTGTCGCCATGAATGCCAGCGTCGCGCTGGTGAACAAGATTAGCCGCAGGTTCGTCATTTGCCCTCATTTTGCTTATGAACTCTCTTCGCCGCTTTTTCTTTCGAATAACGCATGCCAATCCTGAGCGCAAAGCAAACCGCTCGCTTCTAAAGAGGGCTAAAAGTGGCCATGTAGAGTCCTATCTAGTGCTCGTGGCCAATTATATTGACCTACCTCTGGTCTATTTTGGTACTTCTAATCATGAAGACTTCCATTTGCGGCACGCGCGCGTTGAGCAGGTTTTTATCGCGCTTTGGCAGCATCTTCCTTTTGCGGAACGTCTATCAGACTTCGAATATATGCTTGGCAGCACACTGTTAGAAAATACCCCAAAATCAGGTGGCATCTCATCACCCGAAGCCCTTGTGATTAAGCTTCGCCTTCTCGCTACGAAAAACCGTCTCGCATTGATCGCTTATGAGTTTGAAAACTGGCCACTTCACTGGGTAGCGCTTCTACTGCGTATTCGTGCGCACTCCCTACACAGCTTACTCTCAGAAGCCCGCTGCGAACTCTGCGGCATAAGCTGGGAATCTTTAGCTGAGGAGGAGCGTGAATGCCTAGAAGCAATAAGCGCAGCGATGGATAAATCTCCAAATATCCGCACCAACAAAGCCCTTTGTCGTCGGGTTGCATCCTATCCTCGTGTCAGCCAGATTAAGGCGCTTTGGTTAGAGCTTCGCCCTGAGCTTGTTGAGGTTCGTCACCGCTACCTACTTGATACGACCAAGCGTGAACTAGTACTCGGCAACATCCTACAAGCCGTCAAAATTGCGCCGATGAATCAGCCCCCATTTGTAGACCGTGTTGTCAATACAGTACATTTCGCACGCCACGCCAAGATCAAGGTCTCTTAATCAGCTAATAGGTGCCTCTAGTGGTTTTCCACTTTTCCCTTCTTTATGCAACGCGCTATCGTTTACTTCCCACTTCTTCTAGGCCTATTCACTATCTCAGCTCAAGCTGCATTGGTCAGTGGTCCAATGATCTCCCATATCGACATGCGCGAGGCCAAAATCTGGGTACAGGTCGATGCACCGTCTGTTGTTCGCATCTCCTACTCAGTAGCTGTCGATTCTGATTCCCTCCATTGGACGCCCCCTGTCGAAACCAATAACAGCCAGGCCAATACTGCAGTGCTCACACTCGACAAGGTTGAACCCGGGCTTAGCTATAGCTACCGGGTTGAGCTAAACGGTGAAATCGTTACTAGCCCCGCAAAATTTACCAGTCCTGCTAATTACCATGGCCGCACCCCGCCCCCTGACTTCAAAGTAGCAGTTGGCGGCGCACACTACGTAATAGAAGAAGGCTTCGAGCCCCCCTACCAGATACTTGGTGACGGTTACAGTATCTTCAGTGCTATCGCCGAGACTAAGCCCAATCTCATGATTTGGGCAGGTAACACCGCACACCTTCGCAAGAGTGACTGGACTACGCAAAGCGGCTACCTGAAACGATACGCCATGGCACGCTCCATACCCGATCTCCAGCCACTCCTGCAAAGCATTCCCCACTACGCGACTTGGGGCGGGCAGGACTTTGGCGCACCCAACGGTGGGATGAACAGCGCCTATCGTGAAATTGCGGAATCCAGCTTTAAATGCTACTGGCCACGCCCAGTAGTCGTCAGTCAACTTGAAGGTGTGGCCACACAGTTTCGTTACGCGGATGCTGATTTCTTTGTCCTCGATGTGTGTAGCTATCGTAACGACACGCCAACAAGTTCATCCCTTCCGCAAATCTTGGGCAAAGAACAAATTGAATGGCTACGCCAAGCGCTCGTCCAAAGTGAGGCCACCTTCAAAATTATTATCGCAGGTGCGCCCATCCTCAACCCAGCTCATTCGCGCAGTAATCTCAGTTACGCTGAGCGCGAGCACACCGATCTGCTACAAATGCTTCGCGATGCTCGAATCGCTGGTCTATTTTTCATCAGTGGCGGAAAGAGCTACGGCGAACTCACTCGCCTTGTTCACGCTAATAGTTACAATCTATATGACCTCACGCTTGGCCCACTCACTGCTAATCCTGGCAACAATGAAGATGAACTAAACTTCTTCCGCCAGCCTGGTAGCAGTACTTTTGAACGCCACTTCGCAATAATCGAGTTTGGCGGCCCCGAAGAGGAGCGCAGTTTGACCATTCGCATTATGAGCATTGAAGGTAAGGAGCTCTGGAGTCGAAGTATTTCAGCCAGTTCATTGCAGCCAGCAGATTAACAGAGGATTTATGTAATTATCTCTAATGATGCACCAGTTTGGTTTGATGTATAGCTCTAGACTTTATTAATGAGCCTCTTCAGCAGGTCATCCAGCATCGCTGGATTCGCTTTGCCCTTCGTCGCTTTCATAACGGGTCCCTTCAAAGCATTGAGTGCTTTGGTGTTCCCCTCCTTGTATTGGCCAACGGCTTGTGCGTTGCCCGCAATCGCTTCAAGACAGAGGGCTTCAATTTCGTCGGTGTCGTCGCTTTGCTTGAGTCCTTTTTTCTCAACGATAGCGTCGGGCATCTCGCCAGTGACGAACATTTCGGTAAACACCTCTTTGGCTATCTGTTTAGAAATGATACCTTCGTCGATAATCTTGGCAAGAATACCTATGTGGGCGGGGGTCAGTTTACACTGTCCGACGTCGAGTGCACTGTCGCCGTGCTCGGAGGCGGCAGAGAGTTCACGCAGTAAATCGTTGGTGATGTAGTTGGCTATCTGCTTGGGTGCTTCATATGTCTGAAGAGCATCTTCGAAGAATTCGCATAACTCACGATTGACGCACAGTACACTGGTAAGGGTATATGGTAAATTGAGCGCCTCTTGATAGCGGCGTTGCTTATCGAGCGGACGCTCAGGAAGTTCGTCTTCAAGCTCATCGATCCGCTTACGATTCATCTGCACAGGCATGAGATCAGGATCGGGAAAGTAGCGGTAGTCGTGCGCCTCCTCTTTACTACGTAGCGAAAAGCTACTGCCACTCTCGACATCCCAACGGCGAGTTTCTTGGGTGATAATACCACCCCCATTTAGGACCTCGGTCTGGCGTTCAATCTCGTATTCAATCGCCGCTTTGACGTTGGAGATTGAATTGAGATTCTTCATTTCAGTGCGGGTGCCAAGTTTCTCGGTCCCTACTGGACGTAGCGAGACGTTGGCATCACAGCGGAGCTGTCCTTTTTCCATGTCGCAGTCAGAGATCCCAGCGTAGACGATCATATTACGCAGACAGTTGAGGAAAGCGACTGCTTCAGTTGACGAACTCATATCTGGTTCGGTCACGATCTCAGCTAGGGGCACACCTGCGCGATTGAAATCGATAACCGTTTCAAAAGCCTCGTGGGTCAACTTGCCAGGGTCTTCTTCAAGGTGGATGCGATTTAGGGTGACCCATCGGTGATCACCTTCGACGTTACGGGAAGGACCTGGCAGCACAATCTCGACCTTACCTCCTACGCAAAGCGGCTCCTCGTTTTGAGTGAGTTGGTAATTCTTAGGTGAATCTGGGTAAAAGTAATTTTTGCGATCCCATTTGCAGACCTCGGCGATCTCACAACCGAGCATGAGCCCCAACTTTGCACATTTCTCAATCGCGGCGTAGTTAAGGACAGGCAAAGTGCCGGGCAAACCTAGCACGACGGCGTCAGTCAAGGTGTTGGGGGCTGCTCCGTATCGGTAAGGGGCAGCGGTAAACATCTTTGTACGAGTTTTAATCTGCACGTGGATTTCTAATCCTATAACAGCTTCGTAGGGCATTTGAGTAATGAGTTAAAATATGTATGAGTCAGGAACTGAGAATAGAAAGCTCCCCAATCTACAAGGCGGGCACCGCCTTGTAGTAATCATGACCTTGCTCGAAAGCATTCGCTATCGCAAACATATCGGCTTCGCCGAAGGCCTTGCCAATCACTTGCAGACCGATGGGCAGTCCGTTTTCAGTGAAGCCGCTGGGGATGGAAATTGCAGGCAGGCCTGCTAAGTTGACAGAGATCGTATAAACATCACTCAAATACATGGCAAGTGGATCGTCGGCACGCTCACCCCGTTTGAAGGCCGGCGTGGGTGAAGTTGGCGTCAAGATGGCATCGACCTGTTCGAATGCTTTCTCGAAGTCCCCAAGAATGCGACGACGGACTTTCTGCGCCCGAAGATAATAGGCGTCGTAATAACCGGAACAGAGCACGTAAGTACCAAGAATGATGCGGCGTTTAACTTCGTCGCCAAATCCTTCACCTCTACTTTTAGTAAATAGGGTCAGGGCGTCCTTGGCCTCATCGCTTCGGTGACCGTAGCGCACGCCGTCGAACCGAGCTAGATTAGAGGAAGCCTCAGCGGTGGCTACGATGTAATAAACAGGAACAGCTAGTTCGGAGTGCGGTAGAGAAATATCCACGATTTCACAGCCTTGTTTCTTATACCAGTCGATGGCTTTTTCGATGTTGACCTTTACCTCTGGGTCGATGCCTTCGCCGAAGAATTCCTGAGGAACGCCAAGTTTCCATGGGCCATTCTTTTCTTTCAGTGCAGCAGCGTAGTTAGTTTCGCCCTGTGGGGCAATGGATGTAGAATCAAGAGGGTCCTTACCCAGCATCGCTTCCATCAGAAGTGCAGCATCTTCGACTGTCCGAGCAAATGGGCCTACTTGGTCTAAGGAGGATGCAAAGGCTACGAGGCCATAGCGGGAAATAAGACCGTAAGTCGGCTTCATCCCAACCACACCACAGAGTGCAGCTGGCTGGCGAATGGAGCCGCCCGTGTCGGTGCCCAGAGTGGCAATCGCCTCCCCTGCTGACATTGCAGCGGCGCTACCCCCAGAGGAGCCACCGGGGATAGTTTCAAGATTCCAAGGATTACAGGTAGTCTGAAAAGCCGAATTTTCAGTCGAGGAGCCCATGGCAAATTCGTCCATATTCAGACGCCCCCAGATGATAGCACCCGCCTCGCGGAGTTTTGTGATGCATGTGGCATCAAATGGAGAGACATAATTCTTTAGCATCTTGGAAGCACAGCGTAGGGGCTGACCTTTCACTGCGAGCGTATCTTTGATCCCGATAGGGATGCCATCAAGCGGCCCAATAGCCTTACCCGATGCACGCCTCTCGTCGGAGGTCTTAGCTTGTGCGAGCGCATCTTCAGGATCGGAGGAAAGGAAGGCTTTCACCTGACCGTCTACGGCGGCAGTGCGCTCAATGACTGCATGAGTGATGGAGACCGAGGTGGTTTCGCCAGCAGCAAGCGTAGCAGCGAGTTCGGTAATAGTTTTGAAATGAAGGTCGGACATTATTGATAAAATGACAGGTATTATTCCACAACCTTGGGAACAACAACCTGGTTGTCGCGCTGATCAGGGGCCATGCCAGTGAGGATATCGGGGGCATAGGTTTCGTCGGCCTGGTCACCTTCGCGCCATACATTGGCGACACGGTGGGCATGAGCCATGGGCTCAACACCTTCGAGATCGACAGAATTGAGCTTATCAAAGAAGCCGATAATGTCATCGAGTTGAGCACCGAGCTTGGATTTTTCCTCTTCCGTCATATCCAGCCGTGCTAGCTTGGCTACGTAGTCGATATCAATGTGCGGTCTTTCACCCATAATAGTCCTAATTTGTAGATAGATAGCAACGGATATTCACCTGAATGACAAGTCAGTATGAGGGTCTTGTCCATCGAGCGCATCAAAGGTGGCAATAGTATCTTGAAAGTGTGTATCCTCTTTGAAGTAGAAGCTTTGGATGAAAGCTACCCTACTTCTTCATCCAACCAAGATGAATGGCTTTGCCCTGTTTCTTCTTTGGTTTTTTCGGCAGTTGGCCTTCGATCCAATTGAGAATGGCACCACGCCCGCGCTTGGTTTTCGCACTACATTTGAAAACCTCACTTGGTTTGAGGCTGTAGTCATCAAGCGCTCGCATGAGTTGCACTTCATGGCTGATCACTTTAATATCTGCACTGCGATCGGTCTTCGTGAAGATAATTGAATAGGGAATCTTGCACTGCTGCAGCCAATGAACAAAGGCTAGGTCTGTATCGAGCGGCTCCAACTGCGAATCTATTAATGCAAAGACTTGCTTGAGGTTTTCACGACCAGTTAGGTAAGCGCTAACCTGCTCATTGAATGCAGCTTGCTGTGCTTTAGAGACCCTCGCAAAGCCATATCCAGGCAAATCGACTAATGTCCAACGATTATTGATAAGAAAAAAATTAATCAGCTTCGTCTTGCCCGGTGTACCCGAAATTTTGGCAAGGCCTTTAACCTCTGCCAGCATGTTGACCAGCGAGGATTTACCCACATTTGAGCGTCCAACAAAGGCAAACTCAGGTAAATTCGAGACAGGGCAAGCCTCAAGGTCGATAGCACAACCAGCATAACTAGCAGAGGTGATTTTCATCGAATCAAGCAATGCCCACTCATCGCTTCAGGCTGAGGCAAACCCATTAGCTTGAGTAGCGTGGGCGCAACGTCGCCAAGCGCACCTGATTCGACAAGCTGGGCACTCTTATATGACTCACTGTAAACGACGAGTTCAACAGGATTGAGTGTATGCGCTGTGTGGGGGCCATTGTTCTCGTGGCTCCATAGCTGATCTGAGTTTCCATGGTCTGCCGTGATCACGGCAGATCCGCCAACTTCGTCGATAGCAGTTAGAAGGTCGCCAACGCAGTCATCGACGATTTCACAGGCTTCAATACATGCCTCAAGCACACCCGTATGCCCTACCATGTCGGGGTTGGCAAAATTGACCACAATGAGTCCGTATTTTCCAGACTTGATGGCAGCGACCGAGGCGTCACGGATTCCGTATGCGGACATTTCAGGTTTTTCATCATAAGTTGCGCAGTCTTTACGACTAGGTATAAGCTCCCGGTCTTCACCTGCAAACGGTTCCTCGCGATAATCATTAAAAAAGAAAGTGACGTGAGGAAATTTTTCTGTTTCCGCGCAACGGAACTGGCCGATACCCTTCTCCGCAATATAAGCACCAAGAATATCTTCCATTTTGGGTGGCTTTTTGAAGATGATATTTGGACAGAGGTCTTTTTGATATTCGCTTAGCGTAGCGAAGAATACATCTAGCTTAGTCCCGCGATCGAATCCCTCAAAATTGTATTCAATGAAAGCACGGGTCAACTCGCGAGGGCGGTCCCCACGGAAATTGAAGAAGAGTACGGAGTCGCCATCTTGGATAAGAGCCAAGGGGGATCCGTCAGGGCCGATAATCGTAGTAGGTGGGCAAAATTCATCGCCCTTAGTGCCCTCGGATTCGGGCGAGTCATATTGTAACTGGATCGCATCAGCGGCAGTAGCGGCACGACGTTCAATCTTAGAACCAGTCAAACAATTATAGGCTCGTTCGACGCGATCCCAGCGATTATCGCGATCCATCGCCCAGTAGCGCCCGGCGATTGAAGCAATCTGCCCAACACCGATCTCAGCCATCTGCGCTTCAGCTTCAGCGAGGAAGGTTTTTCCCGAAAAGGGCCCTGTATCACGTCCGTCGGTAAAGGCATGAAGATAAACCTTCTCGATACCCTGCTCCTTTGCAATCTGTAGCAAGCCATAGAGGTGATCCAGCATCGAGTGAACCCCAGCGTCGGAAACGAGCCCCATGAAATGAAGTGCAGAACCATTTACACGGACATTTTCGAGGGCAGATCTTAGTGCAGTGCTTTCTTTAACCGAGCCCGTTTTGATACCCTTGTTAATACGAACGAGTTCTTGATCAACCACGCGACCCGCACCAATGTTTTGGTGGCCAACCTCAGAGTTTCCCATGATGCCCTCAGGTAATCCGACTTCCAGTCCACAGGCTGCTATTTCGGTGCGCGGATACTCAGTACTCAGTCGATCTGCAACCGGTGTATTGGCAAGCTTGACTGCATTGTAAGCATCGTAGGACGCATCATGGTTGGCTCCCCAACCATCACGTATGATAAGAACGACTGGCTTTTGTTTTACAGACATAAGTGATTCAAATAGGATATAATAAATCGGAAATTAGATTTCAAAACAAGTATCCAAACTGCGAGAGTGCAGAAAGTGAGAGGATCCCAGCATAAAGGAACAGCAACCAGATTCCCTCACGTCGAGAGACAACATGCCCACTCTTGAAGAACCATAGGAGCAGGCATGAAAGTAGTAGCAAGGCCGGGAATTCAACCAGCAAAAGCTCATCCCCAACGTTCATCCCCACGTATGCGGAGACGCCGCCGCCGATCAGTAACATATTAAAAATACTTGAGCCTATGATATTGCCTGCGCACAAATCACCATGCCCTGCTCGAACGGCCGAGACCGAGGCCGCGAGTTCGGGTAGGCTAGTGCCAATGGCTACAATGGTCAGTCCAACAAAGAGCTCACTCGCGCCCATCCGCATGGCCATTTCGACAGAGGCACCGACCAGCACCTCAGCACCGAGCGCAAGCAATGTGCCGCCGAATAGGATGAAAAATACCGCGGCTTTAGTCGTTTTTCTGACGATCTCTTCGTTACCTTTTGTAAATTGCTCTACAATGTCCTTTGCCTTAGCGCCTCGGACTACGTGAATCAGATAAACGACCGTCAAGGAAAGCAGAATCAAGCCCTCTGCCCGATCAAAGCCCCCTCCCAAGGCAAATAAGAAGAAGATCGTGGTCATGCCGATTAGAATCGGCACCTCACGGCTTATCAATCTGCGCTCGACCTTAAGGGGCACGATCACCGCGCTAATACCGAGTATCAAAGCGATATTAGCGAGATTGCTCCCTAGGATGTTGCCCAGTGCAATACCCGGATTATCCTTGGCTGCCAGCAAGGAGGTCGCCATCTCAGGCATTGATGTGGCAATCGAAACCACGGTCAAACCTACCACGATCGGCGCAATCTTGAGATTAACTGAGATAGCCGCTGCGCCACTCGTTAAAAAATCTCCACCGTAAGCTAATGCGAGAAAGCCGACCGCAAGCAAGAACAGCAGCCAAAATAGGTGTAGCTCTGTAAGAGGGAGTTGGATGAGTGCAAGTTGCATAGTCGTAAAGCTCGCAGGAAAGTCTTTTAAAGAATCTTCCGCGAGAAAATTCTGAGTGCTTGACTTGGTAAATCAAAAATCCACACTGCGCCGCTTTTCATCGGCCTCTGGTCTCTTATTATGGCTCAAGACCTCAAAGATACACACAATCTCCCACAGACGAATTTCCCCATGCGAGGCAATCTGGTGGAGCGAGAACCAGAGCGGATTGATCACTGGAAAAAAATTGGTCTCTACGAGAAGATTCAGGCCAAAAATAGCGATGGGAAAAGCTTTATTCTACACGACGGTCCTCCCTTCACAAACGGCGATCTGCATCTTGGGCACGCACTCAATAAGACATTGAAAGACACGATCTTACGTTACAAGTGGATGTCTGGATACAACGCGCCTTATATCCCTGGTTGGGACAGCCATGGGCTGCCTATTGAACACAAAGTGTCACGCGAATTACAAGACTCTGGGCGCACCGATTACACGCCTCTCGAAGTGCGCAAAGCCTGCGCCAAATTTGCTAACAAATACCGTATTAAACAAAGCAACCAATTTGAACGTCTTGGCGTGACAGCTGACTGGGCAAACGAATACTGGACCATTCATCCCGAATACGAAGCGGCCGAATTGGAAACTTTTGCCAAATTTGTCGAGCAAGGCCTCGTTTACCGTAGCAAAAAGCCAGTCTACTGGTCAATTCCCTGTGCCACTGCACTCGCGGAGGCCGAGATTGAGTATAAGGACCACACTAGTATCTCAATCTTTGTAAAATTACGATTGAGTGACGAAGCTCGTAACCAACTAGACCTACCCGACGAAGACAGCTCGATTCTTATCTGGACGACCACTCCTTGGACACTACCCGCTAACTTAGCGGTGTCGGTCCACCCAAAGATCGAATATTCAGCCATCAAGACAGCCGAGCATGGCACCCTCATCGTGGCCACTGCGTTGATCGAATCTGTCATCGAAGAGTGTAAGATAGAAAGCTACGAAATCATCGCGAATTACATCGGTGCACAAATGGAAAAGCTTGATGCACGACATCCTTTTATCAATCGCCCATCCCCTCTCCTTCTCGCTGACTATGTAACGACAGAGAGCGGTACAGGTTGTGTGCACACCGCACCAGGTCACGGACTGGATGACTATATCACAGGAATTAACAACGGGCTAGAGGTTTATTGCCCACTTGATGACGATGGTTGCTATGTGGCCGACGGCCAAGTACCTACCGAACTCGTAGGTCTATCTGTCCTAGATACCGATAAAAAGCCCTCCGATGCCAATCTTGAAGTACTTCGCATTACTGCTGCCAATGGCTCGCTAGTTGCCAAAAAGAAATTTGTCCACAGCTACCCGCACTGCTGGCGCTCTAAAACGCCCGTCGTCTTTCGTGCAATGGACCAATGGTTCATCGCTCTCGATAAGAACAGTGATCGAGCTGCTGCCTTGGAATCTCTCAAAGATGTCAATTTTATCCCTAACTGGGGGGAAAATCGTATTCGCGCAGCTGTGGAAAATCGTCCCGATTGGTGCATCAGTCGCCAGCGCACATGGGGCGTGCCTATTCCAGCATTCTACGATGAAGACGGCGGCGCCTACATGGATGCCGACGTCATTCGGGCAATTTCTAAGAAAGTCGCTGTAGCTGGAACTGACCTTTGGTTCGAAAAAACCGCCGCCGAAATCCTGGATGGCATTCCCTTACCCAGCAACTGGCCGAGAGCCGAAAAACTCTCATGCGGCAACGACACGCTCGATGTTTGGATCGACTCCGGCTCCAGTCACCGTGCAGTTCTACAAAAAAGAACTAACCTGGAGTGGCCAGCCGACCTCTATCTTGAAGGCTCTGACCAACATCGAGGTTGGTTCCAGAGTTCACTATGGACATCGGTGATCGTCGATAAAGCAGCGCCCTATAAAAACCTCCTTACCCACGGATTCATCGTGAAGGAGGATGGCACCAAGCTCTCTAAGAGTGACGGTGCCGCTCGTCCACTCAACGAGTGGATCGGGGGCTACGGTGCCGACATCATCCGACTTTGGATTTGCTCGCAGGATTACCGAGGCGATGTGCCCGTCTCTGACAAGATCGTGAAGAATGTGGCTAACAACTACCGCAATCTTCGCAATACACTTCGATTCCAGATCGGTAACCTACACGACTTTAATGTCGCGACCGACGCCGTTCCACTCAAAAAGCTCAACGCTCTCGACAAATGGGCACTCAACGAGTTATCGCAGCTTGTTAGTAAGGTGACCGAAGCCTATGATCTCTACGAATTTCACCGTGCATTTAAAGACTTCATTGATCCCTTTGTTGCCAATACACTCTCAGCTACCTACCATGATGTGCTCAAAGATCGTCTCTATACGCGCAGCCCGAACGACCCGCTCCGCCGATCCTCGCAGACTGCAATTCACATAATCTTCTCTGTCTTCACTCGCTTGATAGCACCACTTGTGCCATTCACAGCCGACGAGGCTTGGAGCTTCGCCCAAAATGATGATGAATTTGGCGACCAAGCGATCGCACTAGCGGACTGGCCAGTAGTCGATCCAGATTGGGAGGATGCAGAAAT
Organism: Puniceicoccaceae bacterium; assembly: GCA_022448605.1. Taxonomy (GTDB): domain Bacteria; phylum Verrucomicrobiota; class Verrucomicrobiia; order Opitutales; family Coraliomargaritaceae; genus Thalassobacterium. Next base: position 20,712 of record JAKVCM010000011.1, read on the forward strand.
AGCAAATGACATTACAGCGCTGCGTGATTTTCTTTCAAGCCAAGTCAACGATCGCCTCGAAGCCCTTCGCCAACAAAAGGCAATAGGACAAAGCCTTGATGCGAAGCTCGTGATCACTAGCTCACCTAGTAACCCTGATTTTGCCCGTCTCCAAAAATATGCAAGCGATTTGCCGGAACTGTTTATACTTTCGCAAGTCGTTTTGGTCGAATCCACTGGAAGCGCCGAACTTAACGTCGAAGTCGCTCATGCAGACGGCGTCCGCTGTCCACGCAGTTGGCGATGGGTGCCCGAACTAGTCGATACAAACAGCTGGGGCCCAGTATCCGCACGCTGTGCTGAAGCGCTAAATCACCTTACATAACACTGTTAACTAATACTCAACTAATTTAATATTTATGCCTACAAAAACGAAATCTTCCACAAAAAAAGTTACTAAGAAGGTCGCCAAGAAAGCGACTAGGAAAACAGTTGTAAAAAAAGCAGCTAAAAAGATCGTCAAGAAAGTAGCCAAGAAAGCGGCGAAGAAAACCGCAGCTAAAAAAGCGGTCAAAAAAATAGCCAAAAAGGCGGCGAAGAAAACCGCAGCTAAAAAAGCGGTCAAGAAAGTAGCTAAGAAAACCATAGCTAAAAAAGTGGCCAAAAAGACAAACTCAATAGTGGTGCCTTTGAAGAAGAAAAGCGTGACGCCCCAGGACAGTCATAAGAAGACGCCGGATACTCTAAAAAAAGCTGTGGTTTCGCGTGAGGGTGCAGCAGCCAACAAGAAGTCGACTCCCATCGTATTTTCTCTCGACGATGTCGAGGAGCTAATTGCAGCAAAAAAGACAAGTAATTTAGTTGTGGAAAAACCAGTCGATAAAAAAGTTACAGCCAAAAAAGTATCCGCCAAAAAAGTCACAGTTGATGAAAAACCAGTTGAAAAGCGGGTACTAGGGGCTGCCTCACTTGCCGACATTCTTGGCTTCAATCCAGAAGAAAAGGGAACTAACACCAAACTTGTCGAAAGCGAGATACCTAAAAAGTGGAAGAAATACTACAAGTTATTGGTCGACTTACGTGCTCACGTAAGTGACGAAATCAGCCTTCATACCGCCGATACCCTGAAACACAACGCTCGAGATGATTCGGGAAATACCTCTAGCCCTGCTGATTCAGGAACCGATAGTTTTGACCGTGATTTCGCACTCAGTCTCGTTTCCTGCGAACAGGATGCACTCATCGAAATTGAAGAAGCTATTCTTCGCATAAAGGACGGAAGTTATGGCGTATGTGAGATTACCAATAAAGCAATTCCTGCAGCTCGCCTTAGTGCAGTGCCCTTTACTCGTTATTCAGTTGAAGGCCAAGCCGAGCATGAACGCAATCAGTATCGCAAGAGCAACCACGTTGCTGCTGGTGGTATCTTCGGTGATGTTTCTGATGCGCCTAAGATAGTATCGAACGACGATGACGAATAGACCCTAGCCTAACTAAAATCTCTACAATAGTTCTATCTGAGAAGTAATGCATCGCTATGCATTTAACGAATTGAGAGTGGATGCTTGTTATCCGATAAATTAAATCTTCAAAATCTCCGATAGCATGACTACGTCAACCTTGCGATCCGTTCTTAGTTCCAAAATACGTAAGCCAGATACAGGTAAATCTTCGATTGAAGGTACAAAATCATCCCAGCATTGAATCTGCTCATAGTAGAAGCCATGTGCTTCGCAAAGTTTAGCTAAGTTGACTGACTGTGGCGTAGCAAAAAAGTCCTCAAAAGAGGAATCTATTTGTGATACGGGTAAGTGTTCAAAGATTCCGCCACCGTTATTGTTGATTATTATGACAGTCAGACTGCCTTTCAACTGACTCGCAGCAAGTAGTCCGTTATTATCATGTAAGAAAGCCAAATCGCCTGTCAGCAAGACACTTGGTCTTCCTCCGTGTGCGACACCAAGAGCTGTGCTCAATGTGCCATCAATACCATTTGCGCCACGGTTACAAAAAATCGAATACTTACGGCTACTAGCCTCCCAGAAATATTCCGCATAGCGTACGCTCATGCTACTCGAGAGAAAGACAGGCGTATCGACGGGTAAATGTTTCGAAAGTAACCAAGAGACTTTACCTTCAAAAAGTGTATCGGTTGAACTTATTTTCGTATTTAGCCTACTTGCTGTTTCCTGCTCGTTTTCCAACCATAGTTTACCCCAATTCACTTCGGCTCGCTGATGCTGTAAGTTTTCAGCCAGTGACTTCACATCGCCATAGAGTGGCGTAGCGATGCGGTGCAGGGGATCTGTATTAATCGGGCGCGGCGTCAGTAAAAAGGAAACAGCCTCGAGTGAACTGAGCCAGGCACGGAGCACTTTGCTAGTAGGTAAGCTGCCAATCTGTAAAATCGCGGTAGGGAATAGTTCTCTAGCCTTATGGGCATCACGAAGAAAGACATCGTAACGTGTTATTAAAAGAGATTTCCCCTGCGCATGACTACGCAATGGGTTTAAGGCATCCGCAATGACAGGCCAGGCCAACTTATCAGAGATCATTGCTATCGCATCACAAAAGGCTTCGTCATCGTAGCGTCGATTCTCAGTGCCAACCACAATGATACCTTTGGTATGGCTGCTCAAACGCTCTAAAGCAACCATGTCAATGGCACTACTGAGTGGAACAACCTCGCATGAACGCGTTACCATAGTCGACGCCACCTCAAGAGTATCCGCATCAACGACTGGTTTGGAGGACTCACTATCAGGTGTTAATGGATCACGAAAAGGGATATTCAAATGTACAGGTCCAGCGTTAGCACTGAGCGAAATGTGCACCGCATGAACGAGCGTCTGTCGCAGATAATCCAGCATATCTGGCGACGCTTCTGGTAAAGCCAATTCAGCGAAATAGCGCACGTAACCACCATAAAGTTTACACTGGTCGATAGTTTGCCCAGATGCACAGTTGCGCAATTCTGGCGGTCGATCTGCTGTGAGTAAAAGCAAGGGTGTGCCACTCATGGAAGCCTCGACAACTGCGGGCCAATAATTAGCCGCGGCTGATCCAGAAGTACAGACCAGCGCAACCGGACGTTTAGTGCTCTTAGCGAGGCCAAGTGCATAGAAAGCAGCTGAGCGTTCATCCAGAATCGAGAGAGCTTCGATCCGAGGATTACGCGCCGCGGCAACAGTCAAAGGAGTCGAACGAGAGCCTGGCGATGTGATCACAGTCTGAATGCCTAAACGTGCAAGCACTTCTATCGTGAGCGCACCCCAGCACGAATTTACATTTGAGCGTGCTAAGCAATCGAAGGGTCCATTTTCAGGCAGAGACATAAAAACAAGTTGTCATACTCTCTCGGAAATTCAACGCCAGAAAGCGGATGCCCACCTCAGGGGTTTCAGTATGCTCCAGCGCTAATAACTACTAACGCCACTTTCAGTGGGAGCTTCGCCATTGACATTAAGCTCTTCGACCAGCGGGACAGTAACCTCAGGGACTGGACCCAGGCCTTCCTTAAGATCAGCGGCTTGCCATGGAACCGATCGCCCAGCATAGAGGTCGCTGTATTCAGCAATGGTCGCCTCGGTCACTTCTGACGCGCTGTTACCCCATTCCTGCCGAATATAGGTAATCACACCCGCAATGTCTTTATCGCTCAGGGCGAGACCGCTTGAACCGAACGCGGGCATGTTACCATTGTAATTACTGCCCTTGACTAGGATTGGACCGTTTAACCCGTTAATTAAAATCCTA
>JAKVCM010000110.1 GCA_022448605.1 Puniceicoccaceae bacterium
ATAACAATCATGATTATGTGCACACCCAGCCAAGCAATGCCCGCATCTTGTTTGATTAGAATGAGACCAAATGTGAGGCTGGTGTAAATAAGACCCATTAAAAAGAGCGAGAAGCGGGTGGCGATCCCTATAAAGAGTGTAAGGCCAAGGATAATGAGGGCCGGGCCAAGGACAACATTGTAGATGTTTAAAGCGAACTCTGGAATGAGGGGTTCATTTATAAACTTGTCGTAAAGTTGTGCGGGGACGCCGTTATAATTACTCATCGCATACACCTTGGTTGCTGTTGATTCGGTCAATCCGTATGTGTTAGGTGCGCCGTCCACTAGGACAGTCGAATCAACCGGCTTTCCGCTGCCTGCGAATTTCTCGATCCCTGTTTGAAAAGCTCGAACAGAAAGCCAGAGTCGGAGTAAAAGTATGCCAAGGGTGTAACTAAGGTCGTTGGAGCAGATATTTTCTTTTGAGGTCATAATGAGGTCATTCTGTTAGTTAGGTGCCTGACTTATCTAACTTACGAAATATATTTTAAGATTTTTGATTTCGGCGATGGCAAGTTTGTATTTAAAAGGCCATGGCAATGAATTTAACGCTGTTTGCTGATTAAAGTTTGCGGGTCTTCCAATGAAGCTTTGATTTTGAATGGAATAGATTACTCGATATTGTTTTGAATGTGTGACTGATTTGAGCTCTTTATGTAGTCCTCGCAGAGGACGGATCCGTCTTAATACTTGCGCTTGAGGATGATTTTCTCTCAGAAGTCAGCTCCCTGGTGTTTGTGTTTGGCAAGCAAATGGAGCTGCATTTTTTCTTCGTTATTTTTAAGTTTTAGTGCCCGGACTGTGGGAAGAAGTGGTTTGGCATAATCCCCTGCCCAATCCATGATGTTGAGCACGGATAGGGTGGCATAGGAATTCTCCTTGAGGAGTTGCTCGAGGCATTGAAGCCCTATTTTTTTATTCCCAGAGCGTATAAGGAGCCATCCTGCCATGGCTCTCACTTCGTGTGAATCGTCCTCCAGGCATGTAAAAGCGGATTGCGTATCGTTGAGTAAGAAGCAACCTACAATTCCCCAATATCGCAGCCCGAGGTCAGGGCTTTCGAGTAAGCTGCGAAGGGCTTTTAAATTGGTTTCGTTCTCTTCAAGCGCTAGATCGGCAGCATCCAGTAACTGGGGCAAATTGTAGATACTCCGGTCACGCGCAACTTGGTAGATAGTTGTGTTATTTTGGGCGGCGAGTTTGACCATTTCGGATTCGGGAAGCATCCCCGTGTCGAATACCTCCTCCTGCCATGAACGCAGATTGCTTCGCATGTGCTTGATGACTTCCGTATATTCTGGATTATCGATGAGATTGTCGATACTGTCAGGGTCCTTTTTTATGTTGTAAAGTTCTTCGGTCCAACCTTTCGGCTTGAAGAAGCGCTCTTCCATCTTTGATGCTCTACCAGATTGCACATGCTCGGCCCATGTTTGAGTAGCCTTCATTTTCCAAAGATAATTAAGAGGCTGCATCCACGGGGTGTAGGGCATATAGTTACGAATGTAGAGGAACTGATTATCACATATGGCTCGAGCGTTTTCATTGCGCTCATCCATGCGTGTACGAAATGCGAAGTGAAACGCTCGCTCTGGCTGCGATTCTTTTCCAAGGAAAGTTTTTCCCTGCATGATGGCTGGTATTTCGGTATCTGTTATGTGCAACCAGGTGGTCGGCATATCGATGTAGCTGACGATTCGATCAACT
>JAKVCM010000111.1 GCA_022448605.1 Puniceicoccaceae bacterium
ATTCTAACGAGGGGGAGGGTGTGCGCCTTGTGCTTTGGCGCGAGGCCTTTAATCTTACAACGGAAAATCCGATTTCGGGTGTGGGCGCAGGTGCTTACAGGGTCGCATTCGAGCAAAGTCCTCGTGTGTCTTTAGCGGATAGCCCAGAGACACCGCACAATGATTATTTATTAGTTTTGAGCCAATTGGGTATTCTCGGTGCTGTTTTGTTAGGGATCCCTATTTTATATGTTTTTATCTGTTCCTTAAGTCTTTGGCGTAAGCAGCCCTTTGCGGTCAAATTGTTAGATAGAGGCGGCACGATTATGCCGCCTCAGCGCTTCTTTTTATCACTCGGCTTGGCTGGAACAATTGCTCTTGCCTTATGCATGACTGCGACCTTTGTATTTTATATACCTGCATTGACTCTATACGGAGTGCTCACGCTTGCGATTCTGGTAAAAACTACTTACAGGCGAAAGTTAACTTTGCCTGTGCATTGGATTTTTCGTATCGAATACTTTTTATTGGCGACCTGCGTTGGCTGGTCCTTCTACGTGCTCAGTTCGACCAAGTTGGAGGCTCATGCTCTTGAATTGCGTGCGCGACAACAGTTGGGGCATGTCGTGGATATGCGGGTGCATGTCTCAGGTAATACAAAGCTACTCGATCAAGTGCTGACCCTCTACGAAGACGCGGTGCTGACTGACCCACAAAATGCAGATGCTTGGTTGGGGCGTAGCGCTTCGCTCTGTCAGCTCTATTTTAGAAGTCCCGGAGAGTTTGAACGTTTAGCTAAGAAAGCTGTAATTTCAGCGGAGCGTGCGGTGGAGATCAGCCCTCAATATTGGAAAACTTGGGCACAATTGGGTGTCGCACGCTCATTTTATGGAGAAGCTGACCTTGCTGAAGAGGCATTACTCAAAGCCTTGGAATTAGCACCTAAAAATAGCAATGCTCATTATTATTACGCAGCCTTTCTGAGTCTTCACAGGGAGCAACGTGAGCAGGCCATGATTTCCGTTCGCGCGGCGCTCGACATAAATCCTAAAAATACTGCGGCTCGCCGTTTACAGCAAAAACTACTCATTCTTTAAAGTGACTCGCGCGATTATAGCTTTTGCCACATGGCTGCTCTGTATGTCTTCACTCACTGCAGTTGAACGGGTTCGCGGTGGGCTGACTTTACACGAAGTGACCGGCCAAGTGGACCTCAAGGAGCTTGGCAAGGATGTTACTCGTTTAAGCTTTGGACAGATGCCTATTACGACTATGGGATTGATTGAATGTGAAGCTCGCTCGGGGTCGTCGGCATTTTTTACGGCATCGAATCGAACTGCGATTTACTTTAGGGGTAGCGGCAGCTTTGCAGTCGAACGCTTTGAACAGGTAATGCCTCAACTGTCGGATTGGAATGCCGATACAGTTGAGGCTTCGCAGAGTTGGATGATTGTAAATTTCCGCGGAGGCGATCTCATTTTCGACAACCGGAACATGTTGGAGTCGTCTCAATTCTTGGTCGAGACACCGATCGGGCGACTCACTACCAAGGGGAGCCTCTGGCAAATGTGGATTTTTTTCAAACCACGCAGTCAGATCTTCGACTTCACGATTACGTGCGCCGAAGGACGCGTCCGTTTTACAGATCTCCAAGGTCAACAATACACGCTGAACACGGGTCAACGTCTAGGGGCTGTAGGCTCGCGTATGACCCCCTCGATTGAAGTCGGAGAAATTACGAAGCGTTCCCTTGAGCAGATGCAGCGTTATCAACACTTGGCTAGTCAGTACTCGGCTGCAAAGAATAATTTTACGCAATACCTGGGTCACTTACAAGTGATCGAGCAGACTGCCCGCAGGACTTCCGCGTTGCCTATTGCCGATAGGTTAAATTCTGCCCGTCGCCCGATCGTCATTGAATACGCAAAAGAACCTGAGCCAGTCACTCCGTTTCGCGGTGAAGTGAAGCCGCCTTCGGCAGATCAGGCAGATTTATTTTAAACTAAGAGTGAAAATCTCTAAGCAGTTATTGGTCTATCTCAGTTTGATTATTGTGACGGCCTGTATTTGGTTGTCTATGACCTTTTCAGGGGTGCTTGATGGTATCGAAGAAGAGACGCTACGCTGGCGCTATCTTGTACGCGGAGAATTGCAGTCTAAGGCGCCCATTATCTATGTTGATTTGGATGCGGAGACCGTCTCATATATGGGGGATCGGCCTTGGGACCGCCGTGAGTTTGGGGTGCTTCTGCATGGCCTTCTAGGTGTTGGGGATGCGCGCGTTGTTAGTATCGATATCATACTTTCAAAATTTGGCGCAGGTGCCTTGCTCGATCTGGAGCGTGCTCTCGAGGGGGATGCCTTTATGGGAGAGGCAGTTGAAGCCTATGGTCAGCGAGTAGTGCTTGCTGCGGCCTACACTGGAGTGAAGACAGCTTATGGAGTCGACACCGCTTACTTGCCACTAATTCGTAATGATAATTACGCCCCGAGAGAGAATCCCTTCCCCGAAGCACCCACTTTTCCTATCATCCAGTTCGATATTGGTCGCTTTGGCTTAGCCAACGTAGATGAGGAGCGCAGCGGTGGGACGATTCCCTATTTCGTCCCAGGGTTTGTTGAGTTAGATAGTTATCGTTACAGTTTCCATCTAATCGAGGGTTTGCGGCGCTATAAGGATAGTTTCATGAATGAACCTTTTTTAAAGGTGGTTGGTGACGAGGTGTTGCTTACAGATAAAGATGGCTTCACCACCGATGTGCTGCCGATGCAGCACCAGATGACGATCTTCTCCTTGGGTTTAGAGACATTCCTAGCATCGTACGGGCTCGATGATAAGGCGGTCGAGATTCATCCAGAAGCACTCGTTATTCGTAGCGCGGGACAGGTCTTTCGAAGGATTCCGTTAGTTGATCATCAATCGATCGAAGTAAACTGGTTTCAAGCTTGGGATTCGACTATTGGAAACAATCGGGTCAGCATGCAAGCGATACTTAGAAATGCCGATGCTTTAGCTGCTGCTGCTGCCTCGGGTGATGCGGACGTTGTGGCCGAATTGGAAGCGTGGTTTACGCGTTTCAAAGATAAAGTCGTCCTTGTCGGTGCGGTGGATCCTTTATTAAAGGATATTTCACCGACTCCTTTCAATAGGGAGCCAGTGCCAAAGGTTGGCCTCCATGCCAATCTCTACCGAACAATTGAAGACGAGGCCTATATTTTAAGAGTTCAAATGCCCGTGACGGTGGGGATTATCAGTTTGCTTACGCTTTCCGTCTCTATGCTTGCGCTTGGAAGTGGGGTGCCACGGATGCTCTCTATTCTGTTGCTGATTGGATATGGCGCGCTTACCTTTGTGACCTTTACGCAATTCAATTGGATTCTACCATTAGTTGCGCCGATCGGTTCGACTCTAACGGCTGCACTTACTGTCGTTTTGTTAAAGCTTGGCTCGGAAGAGTGGCAGCGTCGCCGTATCAAGACGCTCTTTGGAGCTTATGTGTCACCAAAACTGGTAGATGAAATAGTTGAGTCGAATCAAGACCCAAAATTGGGGGGCGCCGAAGCCGAGATCACTGCGCTCTTCTCAGATGTCGAAGGTTTTTCCACTCTTTCCGAAGAGCTCAGCCCCGACCAGCTCGTCTCGCTGATGAATGAGTATCTCGGAGCCATGACCGAAGTTTTTCAATCGCAAGCTGGAACCTTGGATAAATACGTCGGCGATGCGATTGTCACGATGTTTGGTATGCCTTTACCCGTTAAAGATCACGCTTTGCGCGCCTGTCTCTCTGCTATGGAAATGCAAGAGCGCCACGCGGATCTACGAGCAAAGTGGGCAAAATCAGGTAAGTGGCCAGAGTGTGTGCTCAACATGCGCACACGGATCGGTTTAAATACTGGTCGTGCTGTGATTGGTAATATGGGCAGCGAAATGCGATTTAACTACACCATGATGGGTGACTCGGTGAATTTGGCTGCCCGTTGCGAAAGTGGCGGCAAGAGCTATGGCGTTTATACGATGGTTACGGAAACAACGCTCAATGCAGCGCTGGCCTATGGTGCCAAGCTTAACTACCGCAAGCTGGATTGTGTTGTGGTAAAAGGTCGCCTCCAGCCCGTTGAACTATATGAACTGTGGGATTCGTCCATCGATCGTGAAGCCACTACTAATTGTAAAGCAGCCTACGAAGGGGCGCTAGCACATTATTTTAAGGGAGATTGGGCAGTCGCACTCGCAGCATTTGAAGCTTCTGAAGCGTTAGAGCCATCCATAGCATTTGCTCCAACTACGCCTTCAAAAGTACTTGCCGCACGTTGCAGTCAGTTCGTATCAGATGGCGGTCCTGAGAATTGGGACGGTGCCTTTACCTTGACTTCAAAGTAGGCCAACTCTCTTTGCGTATCAGATTTTCTGGTTTGGATACTTCCGTCGCGAGGATTTCGCCAACATAGACCTTGATCCAAATACCGCGCATCTCATCATCACTAGTTTCTTTGCCGCCATCTGGCCATCTGTAGTTTGGTGCAAGTTTTGTTTCCAGCATCGGAAATTTCTTTGTACTGGCGCGGACTTTACCTCTTACTTCAAGCGCAGGAACCTTTGTCTCGCCGGTGAGATAGCGCACTTCACCCTCGCTTCGTTTTTGGGCAGCCATGGCATCTTCGAATTTAAAAATGAGGTATTCGATTCGGATATTTTTTAGATTTAGTTGGGATTCGTTACACAGTTCGATTTCGTAGCCTTCCTTCCAAGTTTTCCTTAAGATACCACCCCCGTTATTCTCCCATCCTGATTTGTCTTCTACATCGGTGATGAAGCGCACTTTGATTGCATCGTTTCTGATAGTCTCTTTACGGTCCCAATCTCGTATGAATTCCTGGTTCTCTTTGCTAAAAAGCGAAATGTTTACCTTAGTGCTGTGTCCATCAAGGCGCTCAATGTAGACATCGTCGCCACTGACTTGAGTTAACTTCGCACTCATTTCTCTGCCTTGATT
>JAKVCM010000112.1 GCA_022448605.1 Puniceicoccaceae bacterium
TGCGGGTACTGGAGATAGTTCAGCCACGCTAGTAAATGGGACATTCACCAATGTAAGCAGTACAATCTCTCTAGCTGGGACAGAATCAACTATCGAGCTAAAAGCTGAATTTGAAACCGGAAACTCTAGCGACAATTTAGCTATGGACAACCTTTTGCTTGAAGAACTAGCAGGAGTCCAACCTCCCTCCGACTTATCCGCTACAGCTGCTACCTCTCCGGACAACAAAGACAGCCTTACAGTTACTTTCACTCCAGACGGCACTAATGATGTGCTTCTTGTTTACAGCACAGTAGATACATTCGGAACACCTGTAGACGCAACAACTTACTCCGCGGGCGAAAGCATTACAGGCGGCGGCACCGTAGCAGGTGTCTTTTCCAGCACTCCGGCGAATATCACTGGTTTAATTCCAGGCACAATTTACTACGTTGCAGCCTATTCTATAGACGGTAGCGGCAGCTACTCTGACGTGTCATCAAGCACTTCAGGAACAACCGACAGCTTCGCGATCCAAACAACTGGTTTTGGCGACTGGACTGCTGTCAGTGTAGCCAGTAGCAAAGACTGGACTGTCTCCGCGAGCAGTGCAAGTGCAGGTAACTTTGGTGGCGATGCGCCAGGCGAAGATTGGCTGATCTCTTCAGCGCTTGATCTAGACGCGTCTGTAGACGAAACATTTGAATTCACATACAGAGATCAGTATGATGATATTGAATCGGTTACGGGACTTGAAGTATTCTACACTACTGCCTACACAGGAGACCCAAGCACGACTACATGGACGGCTTTTACAGCTCTAAACACTGAATTAGACAACCACGTCGCCGGTGGTAGTAGCAGCTCAGTCGCCTCTTCGGTGGACCTCTCAGGCATTACAGGAACTACTGTAAGCCTTGCCTTTAAATACACTTCAAGCGGAACAGGAGGCGGCTCCACACGCAACTGGTATCTTAGCGATGCGCTTATCAGCGGCAACGACGCCAGCGACCCAGCAATTACACTCAGCCCAACTCCGGCATCCGTAGCTGAAGGTGCCTCGTTGGCCTTAACCCTGACTGTGCCCTCAACTGTTAGCGGCGATACGGACTTCTACCTTACTAGCAATGGCGACGGCTCGGAACTTAGCTTCCCAGCAAGCGTAACTGTCTTGGATGGCACAAGCAGCATAAGCTTCAATGTCGACGGCTTGACTGACAGCACACTTGACGGCGATATTACAGTATTACTAACCGCTAACGCAGCCGATTACACCCTTAGCACAATCGACTTGATCGTGACTGATATCGATGCTCCAACTCCTTCAAGCGACATCATATTCACTCAATATTATGAGGGCTCCAGTAGCAACAAATGGGTGGAGATCACCAACATCGGCGACGTTACCGTTGATTTAAACACTTATCAGGTAGCAGTTTGGAGCAATGCTAACACGGAAGCCTGGAAGGCAGATGGTGCAGGTGCCCTGGAAGCGGATTATACGCTCGACTTGACGGGTGTAAGTCTGGGGGCAGGCCAATCCTACGTGATCGCTAACTCCAGCGCCGCGCTTCCCTACAGCAGTAGTCTAGCTGACGCGACGAGCTCAATAACATACTTCAACGGTAATGACTCGCTCATTCTCTACACGGATCCTACTGGCTACTTAACTAGCAACATTTCAGATGCTATCGCCTTCACCAATTCAGGCTTTGAAGGTGGTAATAAGGGTTTTATTCGCACTGAAGCATATGTCGGTTACGATCTAGACGCTGGTTCTAGCATCGAAGACTACGACGATGACAACTCTGGCCCTGCTGTCTGGACCGAAATTACGACTGCAACAGCCGATGATGCTGTCATTGGGGATGATGCCTACATCGGCACGACTGCACTGGCCACACCGCCCAGTGAGGTCAGCTTCACAACTGCTGCGCAATCTGTAGCTGAATCCGACGGCAACATCAACTTGAACGTTCAAGTTACAGGTTTGAGCAGCGGAACAGTTACTGTCCAGGTCGACTTTAATGCTGATAACAGCACTGCCGATCTAACCGACATCACGTACAGCGCGCCGCAACAAATCACATTTGATGCGTCCAGTTTGGTGAGTCCGCAAACAATCACTATCCCGATCGTCGATGACGGCCTCGACGGAGGCACGGAAATCGCCAGCTTCGACCTTTCCGTCATTAGCGGCACTGTGCTCCTAGCCTCGCCGTCGACTCATAACGTCAGCATAACCGATGATGATTTTACGATTCCAGATATTTTCATCTCAGAACTCGCAGATCCAAATGATAATTATAATGGTCGTTACGTCGAATTGTATAATTCAACAGACTCAGACGTAGATCTTGCTGCAGGTAACTGGAATTTGGTGGTCTACTTCAACGCAA
>JAKVCM010000113.1 GCA_022448605.1 Puniceicoccaceae bacterium
CGCGACCTTCGCCTTAAATGCAGGGCTGTGGTTCCGTCTTGGTCGTCTTGCCATCTTCGCTCCTTCGTCCCGGCACGCTGCCGGATCAGGAACGGAAAATCCACCTAACTCAACTGTTCAGATTTCTCAGGCCACCTCTGATCTCGTTCGGTGGGTTTTTCCTGGATTTACTTCAGGCGGGCGCACCGCGTCTGAAAAGCCACCGCAACCGGCACATGTTGTATACCATGTTGGCCATCGTGATCGTTACTTTGGCACGGGCCAGGCCGATGGTGCGGATGACCTGCCTAATGCGATCCTTCTGGTGTCCTAAGACGTGCTCGACCTTCGATCGGACGACCGATTTACGGCCGTTTACTCGGGATGTCGGCCTCGACATGGGGCGTCCACGGGGATTCTTGCGGTGGATCTCGCTCACCATGCCATTGGCTGTCAACCAGGCTTCGTTATCACAGGAGTGATAGCCGGTGTACAAGCAAGGTAGCGAAGGGGCATCAAACATATCCCTATCTGTTGCGCGGTCTAACCAGATTTGGGTGGGCGACATCGCCTAGCTACAGATGCAACGGGGCTTTTTCTATCTCGTAGCGATCATCGACTGGCACACCCGCTAGGTATTGGCCTGGCGCGCCTCGAAAACGCTGGAAGCGGGCTTTTGCGTGAACGCGCTGAATGAGGCCATCACCAGATTCAACCTGCCCAAGATCATGAACACCGACCAGGCAATCCTTTGCTGGGATGGATCGATTACGCCGCTCCGGCGTCCGCATCTCGATGGCTGGCAAAGGCTGGTTCTTCGGCAATATGTTTGTGGAACGGTTCTGGCGGAGCCTGAAATATAAATGCGCCTATCTACACGCTTGGTAAACCGGATCGGAAGGTAAAGCTGGTATCAAAAAGTAGATCAACTTCTACAACGGAAACGCCCTATTCCGCCCATGGCGGATGGGCTATTGGCTGAGAAAAGAAGGAACCGAACCGATCAGCAAGAGCAGAGAGTAGCTTAATTTGCGCCGAAATTTGTCCAACCATTGGGGAGTAGCTCACCCGTGACCTAGCTACGACCAACTGCCGTGCCGTTCGGGGGCCGTGCAGGCAATCATAGGGCCCCCCAACAGCGCTAGTCTGAAGGTGTTTCGACCAGGGTTTACGCGGCCGTGCGCTTGGTTCTTGGTATAACTGTTATAGAACTTGCAGGTGACGCCTGTCCGGGGAAAGGGGAAGCACACCCATCACGTGATTTGTGCTACAAAGCCGGTGGATACGACACACAACTGGAGAGGTGTCATCAGTTCAGGTCAGAGGCATGATAAAATTTGACATTTCGACAGGCTCGTGGAATGACCGCCTCGTAGTATTGATAGAAATCGAGAGACGTTGTCGTGACTTTTTCATTGACCCTTAGAGATGCCCGTGTTGCAATTATTGGCTTAGGATATGTTGGTCTCCCACTCGCTGTGGAGCTAGGAAAACTCTATCCGACGGTGGGTTTTGATCTCAAAGAAGCGCGAATTTCTGAGCTGAGAGCAGGTCATGACTCTACTGGCGAGGTTGAGTCGGATGCTCTAGTCGAGTCACGGCACCTGACGTTTTCTAACCAGGAAGCTGATTTGAAGGACTGCAACGTTTTTATTATCGCAGTTCCTACGCCGATTGATGCTTCTCACCGACCAAACCTGCGCCCATTGGTGTCGGCGTCTCAGACTGTTGGACGGGTGATTAGCCAAGGCGATGTCGTTATTTATGAGTCGACGGTTTATCCCGGCGCGACTGAGGAAGATTGTCTGCCGGTCGTTGAAGAGATATCTGGTCTGACGTTCAATCAGGACTTTTTTGCGGGGTATAGCCCTGAGCGTATCAATCCTGGAGATAAAGACCGCCCTTTGACCAAAATCATGAAGGTGACATCGGGGTCGACCGATGAGGTAGCAGAATTTGTCGATCGCTTTTATGCAAGTGTTATTGAAGCGGGCACATTCCGCGCGGCTTCGATCCGGGTGGCCGAGGCTGCCAAAGTTATCGAAAATACACAGCGAGATGTAAATATTGCGCTGGTCAACGAGTTGTCGATAATCTTCTCGCATCTGGGCATTGATACAAATGAAGTGATTGATGCCGCATCTACCAAGTGGAATTTCGTGCGCCTCAGCCCGGGGCTTGTTGGGGGGCATTGTATTGGTGTCGATCCTTACTACCTGATGCATAAGTCAGCCTCGTCTGGCTATATTCCAGACATCATTCGTACTGCGCGTGAGATTAACGATGGGATGGCGCGCACAGCAGTAACACGTTTGGTCAAGACGATGATCAATCAAGACCTGCAGGTGAAGGGCAGTAAAGTGTTGATGCTGGGCGTGACCTTCAAAGAGAATTGCCCGGATACCCGAAATACCAAGGCCATTGATCTTGTGGCGCACCTCAACGGTTATGGCATGGCAGTCGATGTGGTGGACACTTGGGCAGACCCGACTGAAGTACATGAAGAATATGGTCTCGAAATCGGTACTGAAATCCCTGTGGAGGCCGACTATGATGTGGTGGTCCTTGCTGTGCCGCACGAAGATGTCATCGAACAAGGTGCGCAAGCGATACGTGGGTTGTTGAAACCTGGAGGTGTGTTCTTTGACCTTAAGGCGGCGTTTAGTGCCAAGGATAGCGATTTAAGGCTATAAAATGTGGCCCATTGCGGCAGAAGATTTATGGCTCTTGCGAAACTCAAAAGAGTTCGACGCGGAGTGGTATCTATCACGCTACCCAGATGTGCGGGCGGTAGGGTTAGACCCTGCTGTCCATTATTTGCGCTACGGCTTTCGGATCGGGAGAGATCCCGGTCCTGACTTCTCCACTCGTTTTTATCAGAACGCTTTTGCGTCTCAGGTTAAAGGACGCGAGCCGCTTACCACTCTGGCGCGACAGCAACAGCCAGAGGTGGATCGTCATCGGGTTTTTTTGGCTGCCTATCGTGTTTTTGAAACTGGGGCCCATCAACAGGCTTTGGAGCTCGCAAACCGCTATTTGGGGGTTAACGAGCGGCATACGCTTGATATTCTGCGTGCCAATGTAGCTCTGGCAGAAAGGGATGATCTGGGTTGGCTAACTGCGGTGAACGCATATCTTTCCCATTTTGGGATGGCTTCAATTTCATTGGCCCAGCCTGTTGAACCAGAGAGCAGTCATTTTGATAGACTAACAGCCCGACCAGTTACTCCTGTCCGGGATGGTCCGATGATCTCGGTGTTAATGGCAGTCCATAATGCTAGCTCCAGCTTGGAGCAGGCGGTCAGGTCGGTTTTGAACCAGAGCTGGCAGAACCTCGAGTTAATCATTGTAGATGATTGCAGCAGCGATGATAGCTGGGCAGTTCTGCAGGGCCTTGCGACCGAAGACGCTCGGGTGCAGCTGCGTCATCTTCCGGTGAATGTGGGCCCTTATGTAGCACGTAATTTGGCGCTGGGGATGGCGAACGGTGAGTGGATTACCTGTCATGATGCAGATGATTGGGCGCACCCGTGTCGACTTGAAACACATCTAGGGACAGTGCTGAAATCCTCGGTTCCCGACCCTGCTAGTTTGACTTACATGGTTCGAATGCAGCCCAATGGCTATTTTGATACAATTGTAAATGCGAATCCGTTTTCTCCAGATGGAGTGACCCGCATTTCTTCGGTGTCCGCGCTTTACAATGCGAAATTTTTGAAAGAAAAGTTGGGCTTTTGGGATAGTGTTCGGGTGGGCGCAGATAGCGAGATGATTGCGCGCGCTGAGGTTGTTTTGGGTCGCGATATTAGCAAGTTATCGCAGATTGGTATGTTGTGCCTGTCGACCGAACAGGGACTGACCCGTGATCCGGTGCTAGGGGTCCGTTTGCGTGGGCAACTATCTCCAGCACGGACAGCGTATAAAGAAAGCTGGAGTGCGGTACATCGCTCAGTGCCTCCAGATCAGTTGTACCTGCCATTTCCACAGAAAAATCGCCGATATCAAGGCGATTTCGGATTCTCTGTACCTTACAGGGATATCTTTGCGCTATACGACCCATCAGGCCCGACACATGGTTGTTAAGGAGTATTCAACGTGTGTTTCTGCCAATTGGTTGTCTCTCAATACGCTACGTCTTATAGCGTTCCTTAGTCTCTTCTATTGAACACACCGGGTCTTTCTCGGGCAGGCTTTATGGGAATTTGTAAATGTCAACTTCTATAGATAATAGTGTATACCATCTAGCAAAGCTTGAAAAGCATATCAAAAAAATAAGATCTTCTGATTTATTTGATCCAGATTGGTATTTGAAGACATATCAGGATGTGAAAATTCTCGGAATGGATCCAGCAGAGCATTATTATAAGTTCGGTGCGCTTTTGAATCGTGATCCTGGTCCTAATTTTTCTACGCGTTTCTACGCGAATACGCATAAATCAGTAGGGCAGGGAAAAATTAATCCATTGCTGCATTACCTGACGCGGCGCCCTGTCGCGAAAGCTGCACCGGACCCCAGTAAAGTGTTGTGGGCAGCAGGTATAGAAAGTTTACTTGGAAATACTCAGCGAGCGATCTACTTAGCGGAATCTTATCTACCTGAAGATCAGCAGTATACGGCCAGCTTGTTGAGAGCAAACCATACCGTGGGTCGTGGTAACGAAGACGCATGGCTGGACCACGTCAACACATTTCTGAGAAGTTATGATGTCGCTCCTTTACGAATTGTTCCTGGAGAGGGGTCGTTGTTTGGGCGTTTGCAAAGCGTAGAGCTGGCGCCAATTACAGATGGGCCGCTTGTGAGCATCATTATGCCTGCGTGGAATGCAGAAAAAACAATCGAATATGCGATAAAGTCGCTGTTGCGACAAACTTGGCAGCTAATAGAGATCATCGTAGTTGATGATGCAAGCACAGATAACACATGGAGCATTATCCAAAGGCTTTCAGGGCAGGACTCTCGGATCAAAGCGGTACGAAATAGCGAGAATGCGGGTCCTTATGTATCTAAAAATATTGGACTAGGTGTTCCATCCCGGATGATCACATGGCCCCTCGTCGATCTGCGCTTTTCATGGCACGTTCGGTTCTTGAGGCTTCACGGGATGGAGAGATTGATGCACATCAGGCTGCATAAAGAAGCGACGACCACGCCAAAGGTGCGCGCCGCGATCCAAGCCAGCGATGAACCTGCCCGGGCTTTGGCCGAACGCTACGGCACGACCGAACAGACGGTTTGGAAATGGCGTAAACGCGACAGCGTGGAAGACCGCAGCCACACGCCGCATCGGTTGCAAACGACGCTGACGCCCGCGCAAGAAGCCGTAGCCGTTGCATTGCGCAAAGCGCTACTGGTTTCTTTGGACGATCTGTTGGCCGTTGTGCGGGAGTTCCTTAACCCCAACGT
>JAKVCM010000114.1 GCA_022448605.1 Puniceicoccaceae bacterium
AGCGGGTGATCACAGACGTCGTAGCTCTTTCCGCACATGCGACGCGCGGCATTCTTAACGGTAGCAAATGCCTCAGGGAGTAATTCATCGAGGCTCACTCCCTGCTGATAGCGCTCCATAAACTCGGGTGTTTTTGCGCGTAATTCTGCTTCGCTGAGTGCCTGATACTCCAGCTCCAATGCATTTATCCGAGCAATCAGTGGTGTGCACTTTTTTTGGTATTTCTCATAGTGGCGACCAGAGAACTTTTTAAGAATTCGTGAAATCATCGAGATCGATTGATGTAAATTGTGATAATTATATTTACGTGTACCCGATTACAAGACAACTGAACAATAGAAAAAGTTACGAAAGTGATGAATGAGTCGTGCTCTGGCAAGTGTCTTTGCCGTAAAGCTTTAGTGGGGATACAGGCGCGCTATGACCAAGTAGTGCCCACCTTATTACTCGATATTTATTTGAGCCATGCAATTGTGGCGCCCCAACCGCCCTCGGTTTGGTCGGCAAGTTGAAAGCGCTCGACCCGTGGATCCTTTTTTAAAAGCGCATGAACAGTTTCTCGCAAGGTGCCGATGCCCTTGCCGTGAATGATACGTACGCGAGTCAATTTTTTCTCTAGGCACAGTCCTATGTAATCTGGAATTAGCTCGCCTAGGTCGCTTGGCCTAAAAGTATGTAGGTCGAGCTCGGAACTTATAACAAATTCTACCGGGTCTAAATCGGCGCTCTCGGTCATCCCTCCTCCTTAGGTAAAGTCGGCTGCTGCTCGACTGCTTTAATGTCTGGCAGTGTCTCTTCTGTGGAGCTCTCCAGCGCCTCAAATTTTCGCGCTGTCACAAGCAAGCGGCTCTCCGCAGAATTTACTGCCTTATTATAATGAGTGACCACCTGGCCGAGGCTTTTGCCGATACTTGAAAAATACCCCATAACGACCCCAATACGCTCATACAGTTCCTTGCCTAAGGCGCTAATTTCGCGCGCTTCACGCGCCACTGCATCTTGCTGCCAACCATATGCAATCGCTTTAAGTAAGGCAATCAAAGTGGTCGGGGTCGCTAAAATGACACGGTTTTCGACACCAAGTTCAATCAATTGAGGGTCGACTTCTAAAGCTGCACTAAAAATCGCCTCATTGGGGATAAATAGCACAACAAATTCAGGCGTATGCTCAAACTGACTCCAGTATTTCTTCTGGGACAGCCCTTTTATATGGTCACGGATATGGCGAGCATGGCGCTCCAACTGAGTGGTTTTTACATCTGCATCTGCTTCATCTAAAGCATCCAAATAGGCGGCTAGTGGTACTTTTGAATCGACCACGACGCGGCGCTCATTCGGCAGTCGTATCAACATATCTGGGCGGAGGCGTTCACCTGCATCTGTCTCCACATTGGTTTGTTCCTCAAAGGCACAATAATTAATCATACCAGCGAGCTCGACCGTACGGCGTAGTTGCAGCTCGCCCCAACGGCCACGCCCCTCTGGCTTGCGCAGTGCATTGACGAGTCCAGATGTGGTCTGACTAAGGCGTATCTGTGATTGCGCGAGATTCTCCAACTGCTCTTTTAATCCGGCATCGGTTTTCGTACGTCTTTCTTCGAGGTTGTTCACGCGCTCCTCAAATTTTTCCAGTGCTTTGCCCACAGGCTCCACGGTTTTTTGTATCGCCTGCTGGCGTTTGTCGAGGTCACCCTTAGCGCTCTCTTGATATTTCTCTAATGTTGTTTTCGCTAGATTGAGAAAATCGGTATTATTTTTAGAAAGTGCTTCTGCTGAGAGTGCCTTAAAGCTGTCTTGCAATTGTGACTGCGCCTCTTGCAGAAGCGCAAGCTTCTCTTCCGCGCTTATTAGCTCTGCTTCTCGCTGCGCTTGCAGCGCTAGCAGCTTACCTTTAGTTGCGCTATGCCCGCGTGATACGAACAACGCAGTCGCAGCTGTTCCAATAACGACTCCAATAACGACTCCAAGATACAATTCCATTAATATAGATGAAACATTTTCTAAAAATCTGGCAATCGTGGACTTGACGACTCTCGAATTTTAATAACCTTATTGCAAGTGCCTTGCATTAAGAAGACACCAAACAAACAACTAAACAACTATTATGAATAAGTTCTTTATTAAAAGCAGCGCTTTTGTATGCGCTGCGCTCAGTGTAACAGCAGTACATGCGGATCTTTCAGATGAGGTCTATGTGCTCGATGACTTTTGTGTCACAGCCGGGCCTCTAGCTCGCCCAATTAGCGAATATGCCAGCCCATTTAGCTCTCTAGACGAGTCAGCGATACAAAACAGCAGCGCAAACTCTATTGGCCAATTGCTGGAAGGCCAGCCCGGAGTTTCAGCAACCAGTTATGGCGCAGGTGCAAGTCGCCCAGTCATACGTGGCTTGGATGGGCCTCGTGTTAGTGTTCTTGAGTCTGGACTAGGCTCGCTTGACGTTGCTGTCACCAGCCCAGACCATGCTGTCACGATAGAACCTCTCTTAGTCGACAGAGTAGAGATCTTGCGAGGTCCTTCTGCTCTACTATATGGTGGCGCTGCGATTGGTGGCGTTGTCAATGTAATCAGTAAAGAGATGCCGCGCGAGCGAGTCGCTAGCGATACAGTTACGGGAGCCTTAGAAACTCGCTTTGATAGCGTGTCGGATGGGGAAACATTTTTGGGCTATGCAACTACTGGCGGTGAAGACTGGGCTATCAGTTTCACTGGTCTAGAGCGCAAAGCAGAAAATTACTCAATACCAGACGGTTCCGTAATTCACGAGGAAGAAGAGGGGCATGATGAGGAGGAAGAAGAGCATGAGGAAGGTCCAACAGATATACTAGCGGATAGCTACCTTGAAAATTCTTCTTACTCGATTGGTGCTACGCATTTCTTTGGGGAGCGTAATTATATTGGCGCGTCTTTCTCCAAATATGATTCCTACTATGGTGTGCCAGGCCATGCGCATGAAGAACATGAAGAGCATGAGGAAGAAGAAGGTGGCGCGGAAGAAGAGGAAGAAGAGCACGGTGTTTATATTGACCTTTTGCGAGAGCGCTTTGACCTAGAAATAGCCCTGTTTGATCCTACGGACTGGATTGCAGCCGCGCGAGTACGCTTTGGTATCAGCGACTATACGCACACCGAATACGAAGAAGACCATGCGACAGTTTTTGATCGTGAGGGCTGGGAGTTGCGCGCTGACGCAGCCCACAATGCCTGGTCTATATTTGACCATGGTGTAATTGGCGCACAAATATTAGATGCCGATTTCGTAGCCGCCGGCGAGGAAGAAGACCATGAGGGCGAGGAAGAGGGCGAACATGATGAGCATGAAGGAGAGGCAGCTGCATTCGGTCCTGCTTCCGAAACACAGAACCAGGCTATCTTCTTGAGCGAGCACATGCACAATGGCGCTTGGCATTTTGAAGTTGGTGGCCGCTTAGAATTGCAACAAGTTGAAGTAGACAAAACCGAGGACGCTACATTAAAAGACTACGATGATACAGCATACAGCCTAGCAGCTAGTCTCATATATGACTTAAACGAC
>JAKVCM010000115.1 GCA_022448605.1 Puniceicoccaceae bacterium
AAGCAGGTCCCGTGGTCCAGGGTGCCCAAGCAACAGCAGCAGCAGCGGCAGCAGCAGTAGCAGCAGCAGCAGCAGCAGCAGCAGCAGTGTATACAGCAACTCACGTAGATCCGAGCGGCCTATCTAGCTGACATACATCGCGCCAAGTATCTACGCGCCCAACGGGACGAGGAGCATCCGAAAACAAGCACACGTGGAAGAGCGGAGATTGGTGCATCGTCGAGCTTTGTCCACCCATGGGATCGATCATTGTGCACCAGAGTTCTCAGGAAGCGAGTCGATTCAGAGTGAACGAGGTCGGCCTTAATTCATCTTCGTACCAATTATTCGGATGGCCTGTCCTAACACGATTGTTCTGTGCTCTTGCAGTGAGAAATGTTTGTTTTTTGGCCACCATGACGTGCTTGCGAAGAGTGCTTGTGACTTGCGTGCGAACGTGTTCTGGAGGCCAATTAAATATATGCATGTATTCGGGTGTTCGTACCTGTAACAAAGATACCGTGGGCGTGTCTTCGCACCAATTAATCCGAGGGCTGGTCCCGGCGCGATGGATCTGCATGTGTGCAGTGCGAAGTGTTCGTCTTTTTACAGACGTGCCTGCAAACTTCATGTATTGTGTGGCATGTCTGGGGGTTCTCATGACCCGTTGGCTTGTCCTTAGCGCCAGATCTGTCAATGAACATATATTAGTCAATGGGTTGTCAAATGAACATGCACGTGGAAGAACGGAGATTGGTGTATCGTCGAGCTTTGTCCACCCATGGGATCGATCATTGCGCACCAGAGCCCTTAGGTAGCGAGTCGATTCAGAGTGAACGATGTCTGACTTAATTCATCTTCGCATTACTTAATCGGAGGGCTTGTCCCAACACGATGGTTCTGTATACTTGCAGTGAGAAGTGTTTATTTTCCGGCCACCACGACGTGCTTGCGAAGAGTGCTTGCGGCTTGTATGCGAAAGTGTTTTGGGGCCCAATTAAATATATGCATGTTTTCGGGTGCTTGTACCTATAACAAAGCTGCCGTGGGTATGTATTCGCGCCAATTAATCCGAGGGCTTGTCCCGACGTGATGGTTCTGTACGTGTGCAGTGCGAAGTGTTCGCCTTTTTTTCAGACTTGCTTGCAAACTTCATAGACCGTGTGGCATGTCTGGGGATTCTCATGGTCCGCTGGCTTGTCCTTCGCGCTTGATTTGCCAATGACCATATATTAGTCAGTGGGTCGCCAAATGAGCATATATTAGTCACCGTTGCTGCGGGGTTGGTGGGTTGGGGAGGGTGGGTTCTGAGCAGTCTTGGAGAATTCCTGACATTGGTAGGCTAGAATTTAGATCTAACAAGCTTGTAGTATTGTTTGGGAGCGACTGCACACATAATATCTTCAGTTTTTGGTTCATTGTGCTCGTGCCTACACTGCCATGCCGGGCCCTGGTGTTAAGAAGATCTGCGTGAAGAGCGACAAAAAGTCCTTGACGGCCAGCAGGGTGTCTTTCGCTGCATCGGGCGAAACGCTCATCAGTGGTAAGGTTTCGTTTGACAACATTTGGAATGCGATTGTTAACCATGGTGGGCCCCGAATGTGTTGCTCGTTGGTCTCGCCTGGCGGCCAATTAGCCCCGGTTGGTTCCCCATTTGTGGGCGGAAATTACTTTGTAATTTTTCACCAGGATGCGACCCGAGGCTTCGATATGACCTTTGAAACCGAGGAGGGGGCAAAGCAACATTCTTCAGTGAAGAGTGTACAGTCAGCAGATGGTTTTATCTACAATTTTCCAGTGTTTCTGGGAGAATGTCTGCAGGAGTCTGTTTGTGCCGACAAGCGCTTTGGCAAGAGTTGGCCGACTGGCTTTTTCGATCCATGCCGTTGCAAAGAGTGCGGTGTCCTCACTACGCGGTTGGGGGCACGCTTGCTCGAGTGGCCCTCTGACGAAATATGCCCGAAACACATTACGG
>JAKVCM010000116.1 GCA_022448605.1 Puniceicoccaceae bacterium
GCCAGCAGGCAGGGATTCCCCGCGTCCTCCTGGATCGGTTTGCCAGGCGCTGGAAGACGGGGAGGAGGGCGTGCATTTCCCTCCAAAGCCGCCGCTAGCGGGCAGATATTCTCTGCCGACGTTGTCACCCAGGGGATTGCAGCCCTTTTGCACGGCGCTGGAAGATCCGGAGGAGGACATGCATTTCCCTTCGACGCCGCCGCCAGCGGGCAGGGATTCCCCGCCGACGCCGCCGCCCAGGCAACCCTAAGGGGGAGTCGACTCGAGGGCTGCCCGAGCGACATAACATTTGTTTGGGTAGACCTGGTCGCTGTTTGAGTGACTTAACAATGATTTGACCTTCTTTTGCGGCCGCTGGCATTGCCAACTATACCACGACAAATGCAGGCCGTTACGACAGCTTTAAGTCATGTCTTCACAAGAAAGTTTTCGCGTCGAACGAGCAGGATTGGAAGGTCTGGCATTTCCTCGATGACCTGCCCTTGCGCTTCTTGCACCCACTAAATGGTACTCTGCTGGTGAAAACCGACTGGAAGAGCATTCTCTGAGATACTAAAGCCGTGCTTGACACCAACACGAATCCGAGGGTCTGTCCCCGGCGATTCGTATGGGCTTTTGACTCCCAGGTACACATGTAAAGTTGGAGTGCGAAGCTTTCAGCCTGTTTTCCTCTGTGGTGTGCAAGGGTTCTTTTTTTATGGTAGGCTCTAATGATTGTGTGTCCGTGGGCTTTTTACTCCCAGGTACATATGTAAAATTGGAGTGCACAGCCGATCCCTTGTGGTGAGCAATGATCTCCAATGACATGTTTGCGTCGGGGGGAACTAAAAACCGTGTGAGCACCATAGAAAGAAGAAGTGAAACACAACATTATTTGGCATCATTTAAAGATTGTAGTCCAACGACGCAAAAAAAAAACACATGGAGTCCTGGGGTATCATCATCATCATTATCATCATCATCATCATCATCATCATCATCATCTTTGTCGTCCTCATCATCATCATCATCATCATCATCACCATCATCATCATTATTATCATCACCTAAACTGACTGATAATGTATGGCCACACACATTCATTTTTCTCTCCACGAACAGATTGCATGAGTATCGTATGCCTGGTCGGCGTTTATCGTGGTGCAGTAGGCTGTTTCTCTTTCTAACTTGTCGCCGAACAGCATGTTCGCTCCAGCCTGAGCTCCAGGACCCAAGCTTGGCCATTTTCCACGAAAAGGCGCTCGTGAAGTAAACGATCGAGGCTCGATTGCGGGAGATTTTATCGGGTTGGTAGCGCAGGAGATCCCGGGTGTGATGGCCGACTACATCGTCGGAACTCCAACTTGGGTCTTTGTTTTGCTAGTAGCATGATGCAGTGTGGCTCAAGTTGCGTAGCAAATCTGTGCAAGGGGCAGTGATCATCAATCCACTGGCTTTTCCAATTGTGCCTTTCCATTTATATCGTGATGGGTAATGAGCACATGGATGCTGGCTACAACCCAAGGCTGCGTCTGGAGTGCCGAGGCTGTGAGATCGATGGGGTGCACGTGGAATGTAGTTTCAGCACCTGTGTGCCTGGAGGAAAAGTGCAGGGCTTACCTGTACGTGGATCAGCGAGCCGTTTCGTTTGCTTGCTTTGCAGCGAGTCTCGTTTGAAGACGCTTGAGACACTTGAAAAGCGAGGGCGCTTTGCGCAAATCGTCCGCTCGCTCAAATCATATTGTACTTGGCGAAAGGATCATTCGGCAGTGTATGACAGCGCTATGGATCGTATCATCAGGTGGGTGCCCGAACTCAAAGACCACTTCGAGCGTGCAGCGGTCAAGGCCACGGTCAAGCACAAGCTACCAGTGGTCAAGCACAAGGCCAAGGATGCGGTCAAGCACAAGCCGTCAGTGGTCAAGCACAAGCTGTATGAGGTACGAGTGAACTTCGTCATGCGTTCCAAGCATTCGCTTGTATGGCCCTCGTTCTACGGCTCATCCATCGGGCGTCGTCGGCAGCGCCCTCCGACTCGCACGGCAGCGGCGATCAAAGCAGCAAAGACAAACAGGCAGGTCGCACGCAAAAATAATATGCCGTCGTGTCCTATTTGCAAGAAGTCGAACAATGTTATATCGAAGGGGAGTGGGCGTTGGAAATGCAACGTTTGCATTAGCCCGCACACGAAAAAAATGGGTACAGGTTCCGTTGATCGGCAAGACAGGAAGGGAGAACGCTCACAGCGCATCCGCTTGGGTGGCGCATGATAAGAATCTGAGGGCGCGTCCCAACATGATTCTGTAATGGGCGGCGGGCTTGTCCCTAACGCCAGTGTTTAGACCCTTGCCAGTGTTTAGACCTTTGTCAGTGTCTACATCCCTGCGTGCCACCAACATGGATTTGATTGCGAGAAACTTGTCACTATTGCATTTCATGTGCAGTGCCATCGAGACCCGAGGCTTGCATCAAATTATGTCGCACCACCACAATGCGATTAAGTGGCGGGCTATAGGGGCCTCCTGTGACGGTGACATAGGTTCCCAACACCGACAAAGATTGAGCCTGTACATGTCACAAAGACCAG
>JAKVCM010000117.1 GCA_022448605.1 Puniceicoccaceae bacterium
CCACAATATTAAGCCACAATATTAAGCCACATTACTAAGCCACAATATTAAGCCACAATATTAAGCCACATTATTAAGCCACAATATTAAGCCACAAAATTAAGCCACATTATTAAGCCACAATATTAAGCCACGTGATTAAGCCACAATATTAAGCCACAATATTAAGCCACATTACTAACCCACAATATTAAGCCACAATATTAAGCCACATTATTAAGCCACAATATTAAGCCACATTATATGAAGTCTCTTTTCGGGACAAGACCAGAACGTTGATAGGTCGCAACCGTCACGACGATGCGCTACAGGTAGACTCACAAGGCAAGGAGTTGACCGATGATGCGCAGCGGGTGAAAGCTCTGTAGCATTTCAGATAACAGCCGCAACGTCCTCATAGACCAGCTCAGGCATAACGCGCATTCACACGTATTGCGTGTGCCGTCGGATACAAATCGAAGCCATCTCTATGATTGCGTTCGTCGTCGATAGTCTTACCAAGCAATGGCATGGAAAGACATCTGTGATATGGGCATCATGCCATCGTCCGCCGCTCCATGCCAAGACTGCTTCGCCAAGAAAATAATTATCTTGCGTTGGACCAGCTGCGATGTCCGATTCCTTTTCATTCCTGGCATCCATACTATGACAAGTGGCAATTGGTGGCCAAGGCGGAGGCGGCGGCTTACATAAACCTGTGCCGTCGACATAATAGTATCTGTTGGAGTCGGGGCTCTGCAGTGGCTGAGGTCGCGGTGGCGGAATCCCCCACATCGTCATGAGGACACGCGGTATTGTAAGAGGTGGTTGTCGTTCGGTACCACCGAATGCTTCGACGAGGCCGTCGAGGTGGTTGAAGCGGATGCCTCCTCCTCGCACTCTCCACACCTGGACCATTTGCTTTTCCTGCCTGCACTTGAAGTAATCCTGGTTCTCTGCAAACTGGTAAACTCGTTTGAAATGGCGATGCGACAAGCAGTGTTCAAAGCTGTGCTTGTCTGGACAAAGATCACAAGTGACATTCTTAACGTCGAGGCACCACAAGGCTGAGAAGACGCCATTGACCGAAGTTTCCATGCATTTTCGCCAGTGTACGTTGGCGGGGTCTTTACTGGACGCATTTAGGTTGGCTAGACTCGTGGCTTTATTATTGCCGTCTATGCATTCGAACTCTGGGTCGACGCAAACTTTGATCTCGCCTTCATCCAAGTCGGAGGGCTTCGGCCAGCCGCTCGGATATGTCCAGGACGACATTGCTGACATCTTGAGCCCCTTAACTTAGCATAATTTCGAAAAAGAATGAGCTACTCTATCTTTGCTTTCGCATACATGCCGTTCCTTCAGAAATTGATTACGAAGATTGATCTCGCCCTGCTTGTCATTCCCACCTGTGATGCTTGTAGCCCTTAACACGACATCACCACACAAAGATATACGAAGCAACACGAAGATATCATCATAGTTGCCACAGCGGCATAGCGCGCGCTGTTCGAATAGCATATTCTGGTCGTTGCTGCTCTGTAGCAGGCAAGATTTGTTGCTGCTCTGTAGCAGGCAAGACTATAGCGATCGCAAACCCTGCTTCTGAGATATTCTCAACCTGGAGGCGGAGGCACTGGCGGAGGTGGAGGCGGAGGCGGCTTACACTTATAGTTAGGCCCTCCTAACTTAGGCAGCGCCGTGGCTCTCGCGGCCCAATATGCCATATGCTTGGGGCACAAACTGAGCATCGTCGACAGTGGTGGCTCTGTAGCATCTCAGGTCAGCGTTGTAACCTAGAACAATCCTGGAACTATGTGAGTGCTCTGTAGCATCTCAGATCAGCGCACGGCAGTAAACGGATTATGACTGCGACCTTACTCGATGCTAATTCAAAAATCTTCCAAAGCAATCGTCCGAAATGATCATCTGCCGTGAGCTTCGTTGATATTGAGTCATGACTGAAATGCTCATCATTAAGATGTCGTTGCAGAAGCCTGACGAAGACAATATGAATCCAAGCCACTCGGAGACGACACTGTGCAGGCGCCTGCCATGTGTCACTGTGCAAATCTGCTAACTGTGCAGGCGTGTTCTTGGCAGGCGTGTTCTTGGTAAGTGGATAGCCCTCCAAAATGCCAAAAGAGAAACGCTGCTGACCCTGGCGAGGCACGGGTTTCATTTCCGTTCCCACTCAGCCATATGGCTTGTGATATCCTCCAGCCGCCACCGCCAGATTGAACTGTGTAGCCACCTACAGCAGGTCGCGAAGCGAAACGCATCGCGGATATAGTAGAGGCCCTCCAAGAAGCGCCCGCTAGGATTATCCCATGGCTCTCGGCACGAGAGATATGAAAAGACGCGATGCGCGACCTCGTCAACTTCCAGAAATGCAGCCATCGCTTGAGAACAACAGGCTGTATTATTCCATGCGGCATGCGGAAGCAGAACGCAGAGCAAATGTGCAAACTAAAAACGCCCTCAGATTTCTAGAATTTTATTTTGTATTTTTTGTTTATTTTTAAAGAGGGGCACCGCAGAGAGGCCTTTTAAACAGGGGGGGCGCGCAGACAGACAGGGGGGCTTCCCTGTTTGGACAAAAATCCATGGTGGTACCTAGAAACGACATCTGCATCACATTGCGGCGGCAACACATTTCTGATAACAAAGCGAAATGTCGGGTCTCAAGGCGTGCAAGCAAATACCCAATTGGGAAGAATGTCATTGGATCGAATCGCTTAGCATGCTAAGCCAATTCAGAATCGTGTCGTTGGCGGCCAAGATCATTGAGTCCCATACGTCTCGTTGTAGTAGTCGTCTCGTTACTCGGATATTCGGGAGACGCACTTGCCAGATTACCTTTGCCAGAGCGTCGCCTTATGCT
>JAKVCM010000118.1 GCA_022448605.1 Puniceicoccaceae bacterium
GATCAAAAGGGGAGCGCCCAGATTTTCGATAAAACGGATACTCTCCATACCCTTCCAGAAAAGGCCTATATTGAGCGCCCAAAACAAAAGAAAACAGACAAATTGCCCTACATTGACTTGAATCTGTTCGTTGCTGAAAAATCCGATAACCGGCAAATCGATGATGCTTGGCATTGCGAGGCAGGCAATCGCGTAGATAGCTGTCCCCCCGATCCAAGATTGAATACCAAACCATCCGCAACCAACTATTGCCCGCAATACTGAGGCAATGTGCGTTCCCCGCAGCCCAAAGGCAGCCCTAGCAAAGACAGGAAAGGTTATACCATACTTAGTGCCCGCGTGCCCATTTAGTATCATAGGTGCGAGAACAATTAGATTGCCGAGTGCAACCGTCAAAATCGCCTGCCACCAATTCATTCCGTCAGAGATAAGACTACTTGCCAACATGTAAGTCGGAATGCAGACTGACATGCCAACCCAGAGAAAAGCTATATCTTTTGTGCCCCACTTGCGAGCGTTCGAAGGAACTGGAGCGAGATCCTCGCTGTATAGAGAACCTTCTTTAATCGCATCGATCCCTTCGACTGGTAGGTCAGACTGTAGCGCTTGTTCCATATTACTTTGCAATTAGCCAAAGGATTGTTTTTTCGACGAGCTTGTCAAAAGCAATGACGGACTGCTCTATGTGCTCTTCTTTTGTGTCTTCAATCTTGTTGTGGCTGATGCCGTGAAGACTCTGAACAAACATCATGACAGTCGGTATACCAATCCGCGCTGGTTCCGCTGCATCATGGAGTGGGCCCGAAGGCAGACGGTAGCTCTCACCGCAAGTCTCGGTAATCGCCTCGTCGCAGAGCTCAATCAGATCGTCATTGAACAGGATCGGCTCGATCTGCCAAAGCCGTGTCCAATCAACTGTGACATCCGCGGCCTTAGCGAAATCCTCACTGGCCTGTTTCGCCTCGGCAAGCATCGCGGCGAGCGATGATCCCTCTAAATGCCGCTGATCTAGGGTGATTCGACAGTCTTCCGCCACGCTGGTCACTATTCCCGGCTTGGTCACGCAAGAACCAATGGTGCAGACGCCACCGTGCCGCTTCGCGATCGCATAAATCTCTGGACTCATACGCGCTGCAGCGAGGAAGGCATCTTTACGGCAGTGCATTGGCGTGCTGCCGGAGTGAGCAGCCTGACCGTGAAAGCTGATGGTGTGCCGCTCGACTCCATATGTACCCAATACCGAACCCAAAGGTAGATTGCGATCAAGCAAAACTGGACCCTGCTCGATATGAAGCTCTAGGTATGCACCAGCATTTTCCAATTCCCCTCCAGATGCTTTCACTTGCTCAAAGTCAATGCCATGATCTTTCAATGCATCGACCAGGCGAATCCCATTAGCATCAGTCAATCCGCGAACCTCATCCATATCCAGTGTGCCAGAGCAGGCTGACGAACCAAAAAGACTTTTGCCGAAACGCGCGCCTTCTTCGTCCGCCCAGTCAACAAGTCGAATTGTGACAGGAGGCTCCGTGCCATATTGCTCAACGATTCGCCTTAGCGATTCAATGCCGGCTAACGTGTTCAAACAACCGTCAAGCCAGCCCCCGTTGGGAACCGAGTCAATGTGCCCTCCCATTAAAAGGGATCGGTTCGACTTCCCCTGCAATGTAGCCCAAAGATTACCCGCTGCATCGGTGTGAACCTCGACGGGTAGGGCATCTAGCTTCTCCTTTAGCCAAGAGCGCGCTAACGCCCATTTATCCGTGAAAGCTACGCGCTGTGCTCCATTTTCGTCTCCAGTTAGCGATCGCAGATCTTTTAATTCTTCGATTGTTCGTTTAGTGGACAAAACGACCTTCATTTATTACTTGTAGCATATACTACGCCATACTGCACACAAAAAGTCAGATTAAACTCCAGACCCTACTCACCCCATAAATTATTCCAGAAATAGACTTAAATAATAAGCACTATTTAGGCTAAGCAAGATATTTAAAATACTAAATAAGTCATAAAACGCTAGCAAAAAGTAGCTTATGACAAATTAATTCTATATATACAAACTATTTGTAATTATCAGGCCGTCAGCTCGACTCTGACAGGTGGCTCCATTTTAAAGCCCCTAGCCAAAATGCTTAGGGTTATTTATCTTAGTCCCTAAGCTGTATTTTATCCATAAAGCAAACCACTACAGTGTGCGGGAGTGTTAAGACCGATATGCCAATCAAAGCTTTGGCCAACCAATCCAGTTCAATGCCGTGCACTGAAAGGGGTAGAGTAAAAATAATCCACATGCCAATCAGTGCAATTAGAGTCATCAAACTAGTCAGCTGAAGCCAGCGAATGTTTAATTTGAAGTACTGCTTCGAATCTAACAACTGACTGCCTATAGTATCGGTCGAGAGTATTCTTAAGCTATGGCGTAAACTGTGCCATAGTGCAAAATAACAGCCTATTGCCCACAAGGCTGGAACAAACAAAAACCAGCCGAATAAGGCGACGCTCTCAATGCTATCAATGCACAAGGGACGGATCTCTTTTTTGCTCATGCTAATCGAGGCAGCTATTAAGCTCAAAATAGTCAGTCCCAGTGGAATCAGGAGAAAAACCTGCGGATAACTTGAGACCCACTCCGCTTGGTAGCTTGCTTGCCCAGCGCTGCTCACTAGTGCTTCGATCACATTTCGATAGGTATCATTGCCCAAATAGCCAGGCAATATGATGGGTATACTGCCACGCGATAGAGTATGTAATGCAGAAAGAACCTTGAAGCGGGAAAGATATGTCGCTTGGTGGACTAGAACAGAGATATATCGATCGCCCTGACCCCAATGAAAAATCGTTAATCCGAGGAAAAATAATGCTGCGGCGGGTGGATTGAAATCCCAAAAGGTCAGATAAGCTAGGGCTATTAAAGTATAGAGAGACAAGGTAACCATACGCCAGCTCCAAGAGTCCTTTCGCAGCATACCCCATAAGAGCAAATGATCCGCACCGCCGTGTGGCATGCCGAATAGAAAAAGGCTTATAAATAGGGGCATTAGCTGCAGATATATTGGCCATTCTGCGCTCTTAAAACCGAGGCCGGCTAAGGGCACAAAAAATAACAAACTTAGCGCCATTAATCTTAAGGAATATCTTCTCAGCAGAGCATGCTGACCTGACTGCATCACTGGCAGAGGACTCCACTCGACCCACTTCACGACGCATCCTTTCGCCAAGCACGCCAAAGGCACATACCTTGTAATACAAATAAATTAGTCAGCGTGAAAAACAATATTTCTTCTACTGGTAAATGCCCGATGCCCCATCCTGTGCGCGTCTCTGGCGTAATCGACCAAATCCCTTCAGATATCGC
>JAKVCM010000119.1 GCA_022448605.1 Puniceicoccaceae bacterium
AGCGTGGTACTGGGCAAATTATTGAATCAAATTTGGGCGGCGCACCCAGGGGATGCCCCCGAGCCGACGAAGGTCAGTATTACACTTTCCCGGCTAGAGCACATCGCTGTGCACACACCCTCGCTCTTTGTAGAGGACAACCACCCACGCCGGATGAAGCTTCAACACGCCATGGATGCAGTCAATAAGCGCTTCGGCGGCCGCACACTCTACTACGCCGACGCAATGGAAGCTCAGCGTAGTCGAGAAGCGGCCCCGATGCGCATCGCCTTCAATCACATTCCCGAGCTAGAACTGGAGCGTGACCAAAATCTAGACAAAAAGCCCGGAGCACGCTGAGCGCTCCGGGCTTGAAAAACAAACTACGTATTAACTAAGCGCTCGGCTTACCAAAGAACTTGGAGGCGGGCGCGGAAGCCATCGATTTCAACCTCGTCACCTGTATTAGAATCCGTTTCAGCCATTTCATAGCCGCCCATCAAACTAACTGCCTTGTTATAGTAATAGTTAAGGCCAAAGTAGTAGGAATCGATTTCGTTGTCGCCACCAGTTGCAGATGCACCATCACTTGGCGCCCGACGAATCAATTCATCAGCATCGATAACAAATGTATCATTTTTCAGATGTGAGTAACGAAAGACAGGTTCAAACTTGTCGAACTTGTAAGCTACACGAAGTGAGTAACCAGCGGCATCTTCGGCAGCATCCAAATCCCCATTGAAGTATTCACCTAGGATATCAAAACCTTCGAACTTATAATTAGCATAAGCAGTGTAGGCCGTGACATCTTGACCAACCACATCGTTGTTAGACTGGTTACCAGCATCGAGGCCTAAAGTTAAGTCATCGCCAGACCATTGAATGCGGCCGAAGACAGCTAGATCGTTACTCGCTTGAGCAGCGCCAAGAAGGCGCGACCCTTCGCCCTGCGCACCATTAACAATGGCAGCTGCGTAGCTGAACCCACCATCAAGATCGCCTTTAGCGTGGAGACCTGTATGACGGCCGGCAAAATCGATGTCATCCGCAAAGAAGCGATTGGCAGCTGAGCGCTCGATCGTCTTAATCTTGGAAGATGAAGTCGTCTCTTGGAAACCAAAAGGGACTTTTTGGTAACCTACCATACCAGTGAAGGCATCGCTAAATTCGTAACCCGTAACAGCTTTATCGATCGAAAGATTGTTTTCAGCGAAGTCGACTACGGTCTCGGCGAAAAGCCCATTTTCATGTGTCGCTTTAGCTCCGAGGCGAAGGCGACGGAAGTAGAAGTGATTCGCAGAGGCTACGTCAGCCCCATTATCTTCAGAATCCAAGCTATCATACTGGAAGTGCATGCGCCCGTTAAAGCGAAGCTTCACGGTTTCATTACCCTTAGCAGAGAAAGTAACGCCCTTGTTTTCTTCTTCAAGCTCGGCAGCAACTGCAGTCGCTTCCGAGTCGGTCAAAACACCCTTTTTAACCAAGAGGTCTAGAAGCGCATCGTTAGAGGCTGCAAAACTGGTGAAGCCGATCAGGGCCGCGGAGATTGCAGTAAGTTGTGTGAATTTATATATTTTCATTGTTTGTATGTATTTAGATGTGTTGTGAGGCAACGATGCTAAACTATCTAATGTTTGTTACGGCTTCATTTCTTTTTTGTTACAGATGCGTGAAATCACTTGCTTTTATGATACATCTACTAAGTGGGCGTCTAAACCAGCTCTGTTGCATCATCTGACGGCGCCGTGTTTTAGCTTGGTGCATTCCATCTAAAAATATCCGTAGGATCAGTAATTAGGTAATTTCTCATTAATTAAAACACTCGCACTTTCAGAACCTTGTTTGACCCAAGGAGGCCTTTTTTCTAAAGCTGGACACTTCCTCAAAAGCGTGCCGCCAATCAACAGGAATCTGTCTGCGTGTACCCCCGCATTTCTAACTCAACTGCTCGCAGATACTTTCTTTACCTACTTGTAACATAAGTGCCATAGTTTCGAAACATAAGACCCCTATAAATAGTTGTAGTTTGCGGGAAGTTTAACGTGAACTCATCACCAAAAACCTACAAATATAATAAAATGAATAAGACACCAATCCTCCGCGGTTTGACTGCAGCCGCTGCTCTCGCATTTGCCGGTCAGGTTAGTGCTACTGAAACAATCGTCATCAAAGGCTCCGATACACTCGGCGCAAAGATGGTTCCACAAATCGCCGAAGCTTTTAAAGCCAAAATGGCGAAACATGGTGTCGAAGTTGCTTTCGAGATCGCCGCTGAAGGCTCCTCCACAGGTGTTGCCTCTGTAATCGACGGTACTGCTGAAGTTGGAATGTCATCTCGTGACCCTAAGGATAAGGAAGTCGCAAAGGCTAAAGCTAAGGGCGTCGATATGAAGACTGTAACCGTTGCCAAGGATGGCATTGCAATCATAGTTAACGAATCTAACCCAATCGACAGTATCTCCATTGATGAAATCGAGCTAATCTTCTCTGGTGATGTTACAGATTGGTCCGGCATCACCGCGCAAACTGGTGCTATCTCTGCCTACACTCGTAACACTTCTTCTGGTACCTATGCTGTTTTCCAAAAGATGGGCATGAACTCTCGTGACTACGGCGTAGACACACAAAAGATGGCTGGTAATGAACAAATCGCCGCTGAAGTCGCTAAGAACCCAAATGGTATTGGTTACGTAGGTCTAGCTTACATCAACACACCTGGAGTAAAGGTCATTCCTGTCAACGGTGCTAGTCCAGATTCTGCCGACTACCCACTCGCTCGTCCGCTTTACTACCTTATTAATAAGGGCGAAGCACTCAGCTCTATTGCAAATGATTTCATCGGCTTTAGCATGAGCCCAGAGGGGCAAGAAATCGTCAACCGTGTGCATTTCCTCTCGATTTACTAAATTAGATTTAGACTTTTCAGAACAAAGGGTCGTTGCTTTTGAGCGACGACCCTTTTTGTTTAAAGTTAACAGAGTCTTAACGCACTTGCGCTAAAGCAAGTGTTGCAGAATCCCAAAGGAGACTCAACATCCGCAAGAGTATGGCTAACACCCTCAAGCAACAAGAATCGCCAAAGCCCACGTTCAGTCAGCGCCGGGCACTTTTTCTTGGGCAAGATTTAGATAGCATCATCAAGAAATTCTTTGGGAGCAGCGCAATGGTCGCGATTCTGGTGCTCGGGCTGATCACCATTTTCCTCTTCAAAGAAGGCGCGGGCTTCGTCCAACTTTACCACAAGAGCCTGAAAGAGTATCGACTCTCCGGTCTTGAATATGTCGACGTGCTCAAGGAGCAGCGCGATGGCTATACAGCCCTTACCCGCTATTTAAACGACGTAAAAGCTAACTGGATTAATGACTTACGCACAGAAGGACTTTCTCAATCCGAGATCACCGCCCGTGTAATGTCCCCCGAGGCGAAGGACTTCTTCTTTGGTTATATGCGAGCCGGCGGCGAACTTCGGGGCTTTGTTAAGAAAAAAATGGATCTGGGTATCGCGGCGCGCGATCAGCACACCACGAATGAGAATCTCCGCGAAACACTGAGAAACTACTCCGAGCAGATCGCGGCTGTCAGCCAGCCAGATTTTACCTTCAGCGACGCGGATCGCGCGAAATACGCCATGCGCCTGCAAGAATATTCACGCAAAAATACAATCAGCAATGAGATCTCTGAGGCCTATGGTAACCGCGCCGAAGAGATACAAAATGGCGCCGAGATCGAAGCGAACGACCGTGGTAACTTTGTGGTGCTCCTCAAGGATGAATACCAAGACATCGAACGCAGCATCCAACCGCTTGATTTCAGCGAAACGATTGTTCCGATCAAAGAGGGGCAAGAAGAATACCGCAAACTGCTCGGGCGGCTGAAAGACAAGCTCACCGCAGTAGTCGCCTCAGCAGACGCTATCGATTTCAAGAGCGCTGAAATCGACACGCGTATCGCACGATTTAAGGAGCTCAATGAAAGCTATTTTAATGAGTTCGATAATCATCTAGAAAAGCTGGCGAGCTGGGACCAAGCTAAGAGTGTTTCAGTTTGGCAGGCACTTGGCGCATTTATCGGCGGCAAGGATTGGGTCACGGCTAGCGACCAGCAAGATTGGTATGGGTTGCTCCCTCTCTTATCAGGCTCGCTTCTGATTTCAGCCATCGCGCTCTTTTTTGCGGTTCCATTTGGAGTTGGTGCAGCGATTTACGTCAACCAGATCGCTGGGTCCATAGAGCGTAACTTGATCAAGCCCTACATCGAATTCGTCTCCGCCATACCATCTGTTGTGATCGGCTTTTTTGGTGTCGTTGTCTTTGGTGAGGCCATTCGCCTACTCTCGCAGTTCGATGCGATGCAATGGGTCCCATTCTTTCCTGTGCAAGAGCGACTCAATGCCTTCACCGCAGGTTGCCTTCTCGCACTCATGGCGATCCCGACCATATTCACATTGGCGGAAGATGCGATTAACAACGTCCCTCGCCACTCTAAAGAGGCCTCCCTCGCGATGGGAGCCACCCCGTTGCAGACTACAATGCGCGTTATTGTACCGACTTCACTCTCAGGAATTATTTCAGCAATTATGCTCGGGTTCGGTCGCGTAATTGGTGAGACAATGGTTGTCTTGCTCTGTGCAGGCAATCGGATCAAAATACCAGATTTTACCGAGGGTCTTGGCGTTTACTTCGAACCTGTTCACACGATGACAGGCATCATTGCTCAAGAAATGGGAGAAGTGGTGCACGGCAGCCTTCACTACAGAGCCCTCTTTATGGTGGGTATTGTTCTCTTCTTTATCTCTCTGTTGATCAACTACAGCGCCCAATGGGTTGTTAAGCGCTACAGCAAAATCGGAGACTAGACCTATGTCGGCACAAAAACAGCGTCACATCTACTCACATCGGCCTTCCGCGCGGAGGACCGCCGAGCGGGCCATTAAGTGGTTCTTCTGTCTCGCGACCTATGCCGTCATTCTAAGTGCGGGTTATATCTTTGCGAATATTGCGATCAATGGATCGAAGGCTATCCTCACAACGCAAGCACCTTTTATCAATATCGATTTCTTAACTCAAAAGCCGCAAACACTGCATGTCTATGAGCCGAAAGAGATCTATACGGAACTCAGCCAAAACAATGCCAAGCAAATCGTTTTACGCGCTGAGCGTAAAAACCTAGGCTCAATAGAGAAAGAGGCTGCAGCTATACTCACAAATAAGATCAATACGCTGGAGCAGCGCTACAAAGAACTCGACGTACAGCGCAAAGAACGGCGCCTACTATACAGCGACTCAGAGTATCGACAACTCAAAGAAGAGCCCTCTAGTGCACTATATGCCTACAGCAATTATGCCTACAGCGGTGGCGGCATCGGCCCCGCAATCGTCGGCACCTGTCTACTCGTTGCGGGCGCGATCGCGATCGCGCTGACCCTTGGCGTATTATGCGCGATCTATTTGAGTGAATATAGCCGCCCGGGGAAGATGCTTCAACTAATTAGACTCTCTATCCTCAATCTCTCCGGTGTACCTTCTATTGTATTCGGCCTTTTTGGTTTCGGCATGTTTGTTCTCTTCTTCGGATGGGGCGTCTCCATGTTGGCGGGTTGGGTCACCCTAGCGATCATGGCGCTTCCAGTCATCATTACAGCCAGTGAAGAATCACTCCGTGCAATCCCAAAGGGCTTTAGGGAAGGTTCACTCGCATTAGGGGCGTCCAAATGGACGACTGTTCGTACTAACGTTATTCCTTATGCCCTACCAGGAATCTTGACTTCCTCGATCATGGGCATTGCGCGCGTTGCCGGTGAGACTGCACCAATCATGTTCACCGCCGCGTTTGCTCTCCGCGACCAACTGCCCTGGGAAGGGCTCGACAAATGGACGGACTTCTTTTTTCAGGGAGTCATGGCACTGCCCTACCACATCTACGTAGTTAGCTCCAAGATCCCGCAGAATGAATACACCCGCAACATGCAGTATGGCGCGGCATTCGTCTTCCTTTTCATCGTCGGCTTCTTCGCCCTAAGCAGTATCATCCTGCGCGTAAAGATCCGCAAAAAATATCGCTGGTAATTTTCAACCGACTTTTCCATGACCCAAACAAGCTCAAACAGTTCTGCCCCTGAGGCCGCTTCTATTATCAAAGTGCGTAATTTCGACTTCGCTTATGGCGACTCGCAAGCGCTCTTTAATATCAACATGGATATTAAAGAAAAAGAGGTCACCGCATTGATTGGGCCTTCCGGTTGCGGAAAATCTACATTTCTACGGTGCTTCAATAGAATGAACGACCTGATCGACATCGCTCGTATAAAGGGGGGCTCGATTGAGATTAACAACATTGACATCTACGATAAGGATGTCGATGTGATTGAGCTTCGCAAGCACGTGGGCATGGTCTTCCAAAAGTCGAATCCTTTCCCTAAATCGATCTACGATAACATCGCTTATGGTCTACGCATCCAAGGGATAAAGAAGAAGGCAGTATTGGATCAGGTAGTTGAAGAATGCCTTCGTGGCGCGGCATTATGGGACGAAGTCAAAGACCGCCTCAACGAAAGTGCACTTGGCATGTCTGGCGGCCAACAGCAGCGCCTATGCATCGCTCGTGCGCTTGCAGTAAAGCCAGAAATCCTACTAATGGACGAGCCCTGTTCCGCCCTCGACCCAATTGCGACAGCGAAAGTCGAAGAGCTAATCCACAAGCTTAAGAAAGATTACACAATCGTAATTGTAACACATAACATGCAGCAAGCGGCACGAGTCTCCGATCGCACTGCATTCTTTTACCTTGGAAAACTCATCGAGTACGATGTAACCGATACAATCTTTATGAAGCCTAACCACGATAAGACAGAAGCTTATGTTTCTGGAAGATTTGGCTGATCCGCTCCTCCAATCGCACTTAACCACGACCAAATACAATGAAACGCTTTTTTCACAAAGAACTCGAAGAGATTCGAGGCAAAATCATCCATATTGGCGAAAAAGCTAATGATGCAGGACGCCTCGCCGTTGGTAGCTTTATAGAAAGCGACCTTGAGAAAGCTCAGGCTGCCATGAAAATGGACGACAAAATCGATGCCCTTGAAATTGAAATCGACCGTGCCTCCGTCCGCTATATCACCCTTCGCGGACCAGTATCCAGCGATGTGCGCCTTATCTTTGTAGCGATTAAAGCCAGTCACGACCTAGAGCGCGCAGGCGATGAAGCGCATAGCATCGCAAAACATACTCGCAATATACTGATGCGTGACG
This sequence comes from Puniceicoccaceae bacterium, assembly GCA_022448605.1. Taxonomy (GTDB): domain Bacteria; phylum Verrucomicrobiota; class Verrucomicrobiia; order Opitutales; family Coraliomargaritaceae; genus Thalassobacterium. The sequence continues at coordinate 7,230 of JAKVCM010000119.1, forward strand.
GGAAAGTCACTAAGCCAGTTGCGATCGAAGATATGAGTGGACTCGCTTTTGACATGATGCATGACGCGATCACCTCATTCATCGATGAGGATCTTGAACTGGCGCAGGGCATCATCAAGCGCGACAAGGAAGTTGATAAGCTCAACAAACAAAATTTCAAAGAACTCTACAAAGAGATGGATGGCGTCAACGGCGAGGCCTCCACTCAGGTCGAGACGATCCTGATTTCAAAGTCAATCGAGCGTATAGCCGACCATGCCAAGAACTTGGCTGAGGAAGTTATTTACCTACTGACTGGTAAATAAATAAACAGGCTCGCAGCCAAGGGTGCCATCTCCATCAGCTCACCGGTCTTCACTTGGTAGCAGATTGCCCATATTAATTTAGAAA
>JAKVCM010000012.1 GCA_022448605.1 Puniceicoccaceae bacterium
ACCACTACTACCATTCGCATCCGTCCAAGTGCCCCCCGCCAAATCAAGACTTAGGTCAGAATTCGTATTTGTAATCTGAAGAATTTGATCCTGTGGTAGAGAAGTAGGTGCGGGAAAAATCGCTGGTGGGCTGTAGCTGGGGGGATAGCTAACTGATAAAGCTCCCCAATCAGTGTAACTGCCATAAGAATCCGTTGTATCCCCGTAAAAGTAGACCTCTGTGGATGTTTTAAAAAAGAGATTTATATCAGCAGAGTAACCATTTGGAGGATCACTGATTAAGATACGCCCCAAATTTGGCCCTAGTTTTGTGTAGGTGTAACTTCCAGTATACGTCACATCGAATTCGTAAACATACGTCTGCAAGGAGTTACTACTTTGAAAAGTATACCTAGTAGTTGACGTAGGACCTGAATAGCCTGCAGAGTAGTAGTATGCGTTATTATTATCCCACACGGATCCAATGGGCAGGACTTCAGGCGCATAATCTTGGGCTGGATAGATAGTCAAACTACCATTAAATGATGATGAGGTCCCTAATTGTGAAAGAGTTCCAGAATAAGTCGCCGAGAAGGGAGAAGTCAGTGTAACAGTTGCAGTTCGCGACGCGGATCCTGCCCCTCCAGAGTAACCATTAATTACATAAGCAGTACTACTAAGTTGTGCAGAGAACTGATTGTTACCCGAGCTGTTTAAAGCATAAAAACCTTCCTCAAAGTAAGAAGAGTAACCCTGAGTAGCTGCCGCTTGGGGGGGGTAGTGCCCAAAATAGTGATTACTCGAATCAAATAGCCAATAAGCTTCATTAATACCTGCTGATGGCTCCTCTATACGAACCACAGAGCCAACCTCAAATATCTGATTTGAAGCTATTAAATGAATAGGTAAAAGTATTAGTTGAGAGGCACGGATTAACCTTTTCATGAGTAATGAACTATAAAAAGTAAGTACTCTTGAAATTACAAAAAAAATATAAAATCAAAGACAAGTGGAAAAATGTACTTATGAGCTTTCGCATCTGTATACGCTGGCAGCAATGTTCTTTTATGCTGAATCAGAATTATACCGGTCGATCCAGGCAGCGCTCCACTGAGAGTAATCACCCACTTCGACATGCGCTCTAGCCTGCGCCATAAGATCGAGGAAAAAGTGTGTATTGTGGATCGAAAGTAGCGTGCTCGCGAGTATTTCGTTAGCCATGATGAGATGGCGCAGGTAGGCGCGGCTAAAATTTTGGCAAGTATAATTATCCGCCGCCATGATCGGGTTTGAATCATGCTTGAAGCGCTCGTTCTTGAGATTGAGCACACCATCTGGAGTAAACACGCTGGCATGACGTGCGAGACGGGTAGGCATGACACAGTCAAACATATCCATACCGAGACCGACCATTTTCAAGAGCTGCGGCGGCGTGCCGACACCCATTACATAGCGCGGTTTATTCTTTGGCATGACGGGAGCCGTTGCCGCGACCTGCCGAATCATCTCCTCTTCGGGTTCTCCGACACTGACCCCTCCAATGGCATAGCCCGGGAAATCCATTTCAGCAAGCGCCTGCCCACAGCACTGCCGCAGTTCGTCGTAGATCGAGCCTTGGATGATGCCAAAGACTTGGTGCCCCGAGTCTATAAAGCCATCCTTTGTCGCATGCTCCAAAAACTCGCCCGCCCAACGAATCGTGCGCGCAACAGCGCTCTCGCAGGCATCACGCTCACAGGGATACGGTGGGCACTCGTCGAGCACCATGGCTATGTCCGTATCGAGCTTCTTTTGAATTTCGTAGCAATTATGCGGCCCCAAAAAAAGCTTACGTCCATCTAGGTGCGAGCGAAACTCGATCCCCTCTTCTGTAATCTTGCGCAGCTTTGACAGACTAAACACTTGAAAGCCGCCGCTGTCCGTGAGAATCGGCCCCTTCCAGCTCATAAACTTGTGCAAACCACCCATCTCATCGATTAAATCAGAGCTCGGGCGAATGTTGAGGTGGTAGGTATTTCCCAAGATGATCTGCGCGCCGACCTCCTCAATCTGTGCAGGGGTCATCCCTTTGACTGTGGCTTGGGTGCCGACGGGCATGAAGATGGGGGTCTGAATATCGCCGTGACGAGTCTTAAGAACTCCGCATCGCGCCTGACCGTCTTCTTTGAGTATTGTGAACATTTATTAGAAGTTAGAAGTTAGAACTTGGGACTTAGAAGCTTAAAGTTCGACGTTGAATGTTCGACCTTGGGCGTTCTTAGTGTGCTCTTCTTATGAGTCTCGATATACCCAGTATTCAGAAAATCGACGGCAGCGGCTTCCGCATTGCTATCATTGCCTCGCGCTACAACGAGGCACTGGTCGCCTCACTCGTCCATCATGCTTGCACGACAGTTGAAGCTTCAGGTGCGGCAACTCCTCTAGTTGAGCGCGTCCCAGGTGCAGCTGAACTGCCATTTGCCGCCGCCACGCTCGCCAAGCACGGCTCCTTCGACGCGATTATCTGCATCGGCGTCGTCATAGCAGGCGACACCAATCACCATGAAATAATCGCTGATAGCACCGCCACCGCCCTACTCGATCTGAGCATTGCCAAAAAAGTCCCAGTGATAAACGGTATCCTCGTCGTCAAGAATCTAGCCCAAGCCGAAGCTCGCGCCAGCGGCGAAATCAATCGTGGCAAAGAATTTGCCCAAGCCGCCCTTGAAATGGCACAATTCACAAAAAAATGGAAGACGAAGTAAAACCAGTTAAACGCGGCACACAACGCCGTGAAAACCGCATGGCTGCGGTGCAATTTCTTTATCAATGGGAGCTCAACAAGCCCGACCAGCTGAATGATGCCTTGCGCGTGTTCATCGAATCGCAAGATCAGGACCGCGACTACTACGCCTTTGCCGAAGAGCTTATCCACGGCACAATTGATCACATCGAAGCTGTCGACGAAGAAATCAATGCTCATGCGGCCAACTGGACTTTTGAGCGAATTGCAAAAGTGGACCTCTCAGTGCTGCGACTCGCAATCTATGAGCTCCTCCAACGCCGCGACATTCCGCCCATTGTGAGTATTAATGAAGCGATTGAACTGGGGAAAATCTATTCCAACCCCGACTCAAAGCGCTTCATCAACGGCATACTTGATCAAATGAAAAACAAGATCGACCGCCCTCTTCGCTCTGCGGCCGATTAAGTATTTATAAACATGCGCGGACTCTTTAAAAAATTCAAAGACGGTCTCAAGCGACAGACACCTACCTTCCAGAAAGCCTTTAACGGCATCTTCGCGGCAGGTAAGCTCGACGCCAACGCCCTCGAAGAACTCGAAGAAGCTCTCTACACTGCTGACTTCGGACACGAAACCGTGGAAGAAATAATCGAGGAAATCAAAAGGGCTTACAAGGCAGACAAGGAAATACGCGGTGAGGATGCCGCCAAAATAGGTGCAATTGTGCTCGCCCGCGTGCTTGAAGGTGCTGAAGGTAAAGTCGATGTAGGGCAACATAAACCGGAAGTCATTTGTCTGGTAGGCGTCAATGGTTCCGGTAAGACCACCACTTCGGCCAAGCTAGGCCATCTGTATCAGAATGCAGGTTATAGCTTACTACTTGGGGCTTGTGACACTTTCCGCGCAGCGGCGAACGAGCAAATCAAGCACTGGGCGGATCGTCTGAGTATTGACATCGTAACCAGCCAACACGGAGCCGACTCGGCAGCCGTCGCCTTTGACTCACTCGAAGCGGCTAGGAGCCGCTCACGAGATATCGTGATACTCGACACCGCCGGTCGACTCCATACGAAGAGTAATTTGATGAACGAGCTAGAAAAGATTCACCGCGTTATCCAAAAACAAGAGCCGACCGCGCCACACCACAGCTGGCTAGTCGTGGATGGAAGCCTAGGTTCAAACTCAATTGAGCAAGCACGAGTCTTCCACAAAAGTTTCCCTCTAACTGGCCTCATCATCACAAAACTAGACGGCACGAGCCGAGGTGGCGCGCTCGTTGGCATCTACCGTGAACTGAAGCTACCGATCTACTTCGTCGGCCTTGGTGAGCAAGCCGATGACTTGCAGCCTTTTTCAGCAGTGAATTACTCGAACGCTATTTTTGGGATTTCGGAGTAGAGGGATCACCCCCCCTCGACGGGTGTTGACGAAAAGGGCTGAGGAGTTAACCCTCATAAAGAACCTTTGATTATAGATGCCTACCGAAACTCTCATCGTGCAGCTCGCCGAGCGTAGCTACCCCATCCACTTCAGCGATGTGGCGGAAAGACTCAAAGCTGATGTAAGCAATTTGCGTGCTTCAGGACATAGCGTTCGAGTCATCAGCGACGCAGGTGTGCTCAAGGCCCAGCCAGAATATCTCACGCAAATAGGCTTCGAAGACGGCGAGATTCTCTCACTTCCCTCAGGGGAAGCGACGAAGTCGATCGAGTTCTTCAGCCAAGCGCTCAGCCATCTCGCTAGCACAGCATCGAACCGCGACTGTGCCCTCTTCGCCTTTGGCGGTGGCGTGATTGGTGATCTGGCCGGTTACGTGGCAGCGAGCTACTTACGCGGAGTCGATTTCTATCAAATCCCAAGCACACTGCTCTCGATGGTCGATAGCTCCGTCGGTGGCAAAACAGGTATCAATCTCCCAGAAGGCAAAAACCTTGTTGGTGCATTTTGGCAGCCAAAAGCCGTTTACATCGACACGGCACTTCTACAAACTTTGTCGCCGCGTGAATTCGCCGCAGGCATGGCCGAAGTCATTAAATACGGCATGTTGGCCGACCTAGAACTTTTCAACGATCTCGTAGCACTCAAAGGACTCAATGCAAACTCGGCTGAACTACCTGCCATTGTGCGAGGCTGCTGCGCGATCAAAGCGCAGATCGTAGCTGATGACGAAAAAGAGACCGCTACCTCAGGTGGACGCGCCTTACTTAATCTCGGGCATAGTTTTGCGCACGCTATAGAAAATGTGGCTGGCTACGGGCAATATTTACATGGTGAGGCTGTGGCAATAGGTCTTGTTATGGCTACTCGACTATCAGCTGCAATCGGACAAATACCTGAGAGTGACATTATGCAGGTTAAAGAGTTAATAAAAAAATTTGAGCTTCCTGTTCGCTTGAATCATGTGCTGAAAATTAGCGATTTGATGGCTGCCATGCAGTGCGATAAAAAGAATCGCGGCGGGCAACTACGCTTCGTTACCGTCACCTCCTTGGGTACAACCGTAACCACAGATGATGTAGATAGTAACACCATAGAGGAACTGTGGCGAACTGTTGGTGCGCAATAGTTAGCTAGCCCAAATATTTTAATTTTAAACAAGCACATTTTCTAGATGATTCTACGGCGCGAATACCTTTAAAATACCGGTGAAATATCCAGCTGTTCCCCGGGCTCTAGGGTGTATTTTCCAGTGCTATCCACATCTTCGTCGTTCCTGAAGAGCTGTAGCTCAACTGGCTCATCAAGATCAGCAGGCGCAATCCATTGCCATTTACCGATCTCTACAAACTCCATGGCAATGCCCTTGTCCCAATTTAGCCCTGCCCCACTGCCGCGAACGAAAGGCTTGTTCCCTATCCCAATAAAGACGGAGGCTATAACCGCGCTATCGCTTTTTTTAGTGCGCACGCGCTTCTTAACTGGCGAAGTTACCACGTCGCCAAACATATCTTCCGATTCCGCGGTCTTGTCTTCGGGGCTTGGAATAGTCGCTCCATCTTGCGACTCAGGCACTTCTTCATCCAGAGGCGGCTCAGGTTTCACTTCGAGCTCCTCGGTTTGCGGAGCTGGCTTTTTCCGTTTGTTAACTTTGGCGCACTTTTCAGTTTCTGACTTGGATACTTCTTGCGTCGTTTCGTCGGCAGGGGCTTCTTCTGCTGGCGACTTCGGTGACTTAGATTCAATAATGCGGCTGACCGCTACGGAGGACTTATCCTGCTTTTGCTCAATCGCACGCTGGAGCAAGCTTGGTTCAGGCCTGGGGGGCTTGCGCGGGGCACGCTTTTTTTTGGTCTTCGCCTCGTCAAGGGTGACTTCGACAGGCGCTACTTTTTCTGGCTCCTCGACTTTTTCCTCAGCCGGCACACCTGAATCGGGAGATTCAGCCACTTGAGCCGAGCTTTTGTCTGCCTTAGCGTCTAATGATTTAGCTAAGCTATCGACTTGCTCGGCGAGTGCTTTCAGCTGAGTGGATTGCTCGACTTGCTCTTTACTAAGCGGATCGATTCTTTCCTCAAGCGCCCGAGCAGGCACCGCAGAGTCGGGTTGCTGAGCGTGTGCTAGATTACTAAGACCAACTTCAAAAGTCTCCATACGTTCGACCACTTCTTCGACTTGCTGCTGTGTACTGACAATGTGTCGCTGTAAGACACGAACATCGGCGGTCCGATCCTCCGCCTCTTCTCGGAGGCGCACCTGAAACTCTATGATGTAAGGTAGTACGAAAAGTGCCGCCCCTAGAGCAACCGAGATGACACAGGAGACAACTTGCCAGGTAGATAGCTGCCAATCGCCCAATATCGCGATGGCTAAAGCAGTGGCGACCAAGAGTACATCACCTAGGATGAAAGGCCATTTGGAAAGCGTCGTTTGTAGGTCGTCGTCCGATTGCATATGCGAGGTGCGTGTTAATTATGGTCAAATCATTGTTAATGCGATCACGCGCACAACTAAAAAAGGCCGCCCCTGACGGGTCGGCCTTTTGAAAAGTGATAGTGAACTGATTATTTGAGTCCAGCTTCGACGAGGCGCTTTTCCTTAACAAGGTTAGCGGCCTTACCAATACGATCACGCATGTAAAACATACGGGCACGCATGGTGACTGACTCGCGGTCGATCTCGACTTTTTCTATCGACGGGCTGTGTATAGGGAAAACTTTTTCCACACCAACACCCGATGCGATACGACGCACGGTGAATGCTTCTTGGATACCGCCACCGCGGCGGGAGATAACTATACCCGCAAAGATCTGGACACGTGTCTTATCGCCTTCTTTAACCTTGAGATGAACGCGAACGCCATCCCCTACCTTAAAGTCGGCGCGGTCGTCAGTAAGTTGATCTTTAGTGATTTCTTCGAGGATTGCTTGGCTCATTTCTGGAATTCTCTGGTTTTGTATTAAAAGTTATGTGTCTAAAAGGTCAGGACGCAGTTGCCGCGTTTTTTCTATCTGTTGCTCCTGCCGCCATTTCGTAATCGCGGCATGATTTCCAGATAGGAGGACCTCTGGTACACGCAAGCCACGAAAGTCTACAGGACGCGTATATTGAGGAAAGCTGAGGAGGGTGCTCATGAATGATTCCTCCGTCAAGGATTTTTCGTCACCTAAAAAGCCAGGTATAAATCGACTCACACAGTCGATCATCACCGCCCCCGCAAGGGTGCCATTGGTCAATACATAATCACCGATACTGACCTCTAGATCGACGAGTTCATCTCGCACGCGCTGGTCGACCCCTTCATAGTGACCACTGAGTATAATCAGGTGCTTCTCCTGCGCAAGTTCTTGGGCTAGCTGGCTAGTCAAGGCTAGACCATCGGGCGCCATGTAGACGACTTTGCTCTGGGTGTTCCTCAGCTGTTCGACTGCTGCAAAGATCGGCTCAGGCTTCATCACCATTCCTGCTCCGCCACCGTAGGGGAGTTCGTCAGTCTTCTTGTGTTTATCGCTCGTCCAGTCACGGAGCTGGTGCGTGCGAATGTCGATTAAGCCATTCTTTTGGCCGCGGGCCAGCATACTGGAATCAAAAAAACCCTCCGCCATTTCTGGGAAGAGGGTTATAATATCAAACTCGAGGTGCATGAGAGCAGAGAATCGAGCTCTCCCGCTTTGCGGGAATTGCTTTACGCTTCGGCGGATGCCTCAGCTGGCGCCTCGCGACGAGCCTTGCGAATTAGACTAGCAGCTGTGTCGGTAGGCTTCGCACCCACAGACTTCCAATAATCTATGCGGTCAAGCTTGAGGCTTAGTTCGTCCTCTGCGCGCTTGGCTTGTGGCTCGTAAGTGCCAAGCACTTCAACGAAACGACCATCACGACGAGCAAGTGCTTCGGTGACGACCATGCGATAGAAAGGACGGTGGCTTGCGCCATGACGTTGGAGACGGATTTTAAGTGCCATAAATAGAAAAATTAAAAAATGCTGAAAGTGCTTCTCGAAATTGCAAAGAGCGAAAAAAAAAGGAGTTATACCACGCCCTGTCAAGCGCAGAGCAGTATAATGTAATAGGATTATGGTTCGACGACATCAGGCGAATCCGTCCAAGGCAGCGGAAAGGCACTCTTTTGCCAGTCTTTGCGCTCCTCGCCGATTTTGGCAAACTCATCCTCTTCACCTGCGATGAAAATACCCGAAAATTTATAGCGATTCTCCTGACCAGTCATGCGGACCGTGCGCTTGCCGCTATAAGAAACAAGCGTGCGTGGTGTAGTGTAGTCGATTTGGCGAATTTTTGACATCTTTAGCTAACAATAGGCTAAGAATTAGGACTTAGCAATAAAGCCTTAACTTGATGGATGATCTTAATTTATTCAGGAAACAAGATAGCAAAACGAGTTGCATTGTAGTAAACTATGAATTATCTACATATATGGCTAATATTGTATTTGAAAAATCAGGAGTCACTGCTCCATGGACGGGCACCGAAGAAAGCATCCTCGAACTTGGCGAGATCCATGACCTCGATCTTGACTATGGCTGTCGCATGGGTAATTGCACCGCTTGCCAACAAGCGATCGTCTCTGGAGAGGTCGACTACCCAAATGGCCACACGGGTGAACCCGACGAGGGTAACGCACTACTCTGCTGTTGTCAGCCTAAGGGCGATGCGGATGTGGTCATCAGTGCCTAGCCAATGCTTGTTTGCTTGTATCCATATCATCGTTATAGGGCCTTGGAAAACGAACGCGTAAAGCCTCACAATCCTCTCGCAAGCCAATCTGAGGCGCTGGCATCATTCCCAGCATGAAGCAATTCACGTAGCTCAACTGCTCCGTCTTGAGCCTCTACTACAGCCTCAGTTTGGTTCAAAGCCCGCAATAGCTGCCGACTCAGTTGTGCAGGACTTGCCGCAGATTGAATAAACTCTGGATGTAATGGACGATCTAGCATTAAGTTGGCGATGCCGATGTATTTGACCTTCACCAAGAGTCGACCGAGCCAGTAACTCATAGGATTGAGCCGATACGCAATGGCGCCGGGTATGCCCGAGAGAGCACAGCTGAGAGACATCGTGCCAGAGCTCATCAAAACAGCACTGCCCGGCAAATTATCTGTTTTATTGGAAACAAATTCAATTTGCTGAGCCAAGTCTGGCTGCGTTGCTAAGACCGACTCCAGAAGGTCGCGAATCTTAGCGCTTGGGTAGACTACCGTCGCTTTTAGAGCAGGTTTTGACTCCCGAGCTTTCCGAAAGCCCGCGAGCAAGAGCGGAAATATTCGTGCCACCGCCGCGCTTCGGCTCCCAGGGAGCAGCAGGACCGGCGCATCTGACTCGTAGCGAAACGGCGCTTGCCAGTTTCGACGGACAAAGGGGTGCCCGACAAACTCTGTAGGCAAATTTGTATCTGCAAAGCACTCCACCTCGAAGGGGAAAATTACACCTAATCGATCCAGTATTTGCGCCATTTTGAAGCGGCGTTTTGCCTTCCATGCCCAAACTTGCGGTCCCACGTAGTAGCTGAGGCCGATTTTGCCGCCGCTTTTTTTACTCAAGCCTCGTTTAGTTAATTGTTCAGCGAGGCGTAAATTAAAACCTGGATAATCGATGAAACAAATATGCTTTGGCTCGTAACGTTCGATCCAATTCAATGTACGATCAAAGAGGCCTTTAAAAAAGTTATATTGGCGCACCACCTCGACGAAGCCGACGATCGATACTGACGTCAGGTCGTAGAGCAATTGGGCACCGGACGCTTGTAACTCAACCCCGCCAAGGCAGACAACTTTCAAATCGGGTTGTTTCGCAAGTAAATCCGAGAGTAGAAGCGCAGCGTGCTCATCACCCGAATGCTCACCAGCAATGATGAGCAAATCCGGCCGACCTTTAATCGGCGCAGGGAAATCCGTAGTTGCTGGAGGCGATGTCGACACGGTTAATTTGATGAGGAGATCAGACCAGTAATTTGGATGGCTAGTTCCAAGGCGGACTTACCTAGTTCAACACCGACCTTTGGTTTGCCGGCGCTTTTTACGACTTGCACAAAAGAGGCTAGCTCTAGTTTGAGCGGTTCATCCTTTTCGATCGGAATTTCCTCGCGCACGAGCTCCTTGTCTACTTTCCGTAGATAGTGTCCGCTTTGCTCTTGAAAATCGAGTGATAGGTAATTTTGCGGTTGGAAAATGCGAATTTCACGAACTTTTTTCGTACTCACGCGGCTAGTGTTGATGTTGGCCACGCAGCCATTTTCAAAAGTAATGCGCGCATTCGCGATGTCTTCCGAATTTGAAAGCACATTGACTCCGGCTGCATCCACCTGTTTCACAGGCGAGCGTACAAGTGCTAGGACGACTCCAATATCGTGAATCATGAGATCGAGCACCACCCCAACTTCCGTGCCACGCGGGTTAAAAGGTGCGAGTCTGTCAGCCGTGATAAATTGTGGATCAGTGACTGCATTTTCCAAAAATCCCATCACAGGATTGAAATGCTCAATGTGCCCAACTTGGACAATGCAGCCCTTGGCCTTTGCCGCCGCTAAAATTTCTTCGGCCTCAACAAGGCTCTTGCAAAGTGGCTTCTCAATCAGCAAATGGCAGCCGCCAAGCAGCAGTGGCAGAGCGACTTCGCGGTGCATATCAGTCGGCACTACCACGCTGACCGCTTCACAGGACGCTGCGAGTGCTTCTGCAGAGTCAAAACGTTGACAAGCAAACTTTTCGCAGATCTCAGAGGCACGCCCATCATCAGCCTCCACGATACCAACCAATTCACATCCGTCCAGGGAAGCATAAATACGGGCATGGTGCTGCCCCAAATAGCCAGTGCCGATCACACCACAGCGGATTTTAGATTGTTCAGACATAACATTAGCAAAGATAGGCCAACTCAAACTGACAAGGCGCGAATCATTGCATTATTTAAATACCACAGTTGACCTAGACAATTTTTTAAACAAGTGTTTGAAAAAATGAAAACTTCTTGTAAAACTAAGTGTTCAGTTTCGGACAAGACTCGGCAAAAAATACTGAGTGCAACAGGTAAGGTTTTTGCACAAGGTGGCTACAGCGCTATGACCTTACGTCTTGTCACGCATGAGGCTAGAGTCAACTTGGCGGCTGTTAACTATCACTTCGGCTCTAAATTGAATCTTATGCGTGCGCTTTTGCGTGACCGCTTCGAGCCGATTAATCAGCAACGCCACCGGCTACTCGACCAGCAAATCGAAGCCCATGCACCCGACCCAGTCCCTCTCCCTGTGATCTACGATACGCTCTTTCGCCCACTATTTACTGGCATTGGTTCCACTACCAACAAAGACAACAACCTCATTCAAATTATCGGCCGTGCCCTAACTGAGCCCGCCGAGTTCATGCGTGGCTTACATAAAGAATTTTTTGCAGATATCTCCAAGCGCTTCATGAGCGAAATCCAGCGTAGCTGTCCCGAACTTTCCCCCGAGCAGATACAATACCGCTTCTTCCTATCTGTCAGCACGATGATCGGCACTGTGATCGAGCAAGTTCGCTTCGAAACGATCTCTGATGGTAAGTTAGAAGGCAAGAATCTCGATATTATACTCAACGAACTAACCACCTTTGTTGTGGCCGGCTTTCAGCAGAGATGATGTTCAATCTACAGATACCTACAGATAATAAAAGAGAGGCCCACTCTGGTGTGACTGCCTTAAAATATGCAAGTCTCGCTGCCACGGCCCTACTATTGACCGCTTGCGCCACCTCGCCCGACCGCAGCAAAGCACCCGCCATCGATCTTCCTACGGCTTGGACCAACCATAGTTTCAACACTGCACCCACCGCTTGGCTGGCAGACTTCGACTCGCCGCAACTCGAAGCGCTCGTGCTCGAAGCGCTCGCCAAAAGCCCAAGCCTCAAAGCTACCGCAGCGCGCTTTGCCCAATCCCTTGCTGAAGCACGTATATCGGGTGCCAAACTCAAACCTAGCGCGGGACTCGGACTCAACGGTGCACGCCAAAAGATCAACACATTTGGTCCAAACTCCACCGGTGGCGTCATTTTTGAAAACTACGACCTCGCGCTCGACCTCAGTTGGGAAGTCGACCTCTGGGGACGCCTGCGCGACCAAACATCTGCCGCAGTGGCTCGAGCTGAAAGCTACCAAGCCGACCTCGAAGCTGCTCGTCTCTCGCTAGCCGCTCAGATAACAAAAGGCTGGCTCAACCTGATCGAAGCAAAGCAACAACTCGCTCTATCAGAGCACACAGCAGAGGCCTACCGCTACAATCAACGCGCGCTCGAATCTCGCTTCAAACTTGGCCTTGCCGATGGCTTTGACCTACGCCGTATCCTAACCCAAGCCGCCTCCGCCGAAGCCGATACCTTTGCCCGCCAGCGTGCACTCGATCAAGCCGCCCGCCAGCTGGAAGTCGTCCTCGGGCGCTACCCTGCAGGAGTGCTTGATGCTGTCATTACTTTTCCCAGTCTACCACCGACGATCCCCGCTGGTCTACCAGCCAACCTAATCCAACGTCGTCCTGATCTGGTCTCAGCCGAACGTCAGCTCGCTGCGACCGATCGGGAGCTAAGAGCCTCCCAAAAAGATCTCCTACCAAAGATTAGTTTGACTACATCGGGCGGGACCTCTTCGCAAGAGTTCGAAAACCTCCTCGATGGTAACTTCGGTGTCTGGACACTCGCGGGAAATCTCACGCAACCGATCTTTCAAGGCGGGCGTATCCTCGCTTATATCGATCGCAATACCGCACTACGCGAGCAAGCGGTCGCTAATTATTATGACAGCGCACTGCGCGCCTTCCTTGAGGTCGAAACTACCCTAGCAGCAGAGCAATTCATTCGTCGCGAACAAGCCAAGCTAGCCATCGCCGCCGACGAAGCCACCGCTACAGAAGCTCTCGCTTGGGATCGCTACCGCAGCGGCACTGGCGATTTCCTCAGTGCCCTCGACGCCAAGCGCACGGCCGATGCTGCCCGTAGCCGTCTCCTCAGCGTGTCCAACATCTTCTTACAAAACCGCGTCGATCTGTATCTCGCGCTCGGTGGCGCTTTTGAAAGTAACAGCGTAATCCAGCCGCCGTCTGAAACGGCGAAGAACCTCTCCAACACGAACGGTGGCTAAAGCACCTCTCAAGCATAGAATAAACACTATTTTACCATGAAGCTCATTCTCCCAATAATCATCCTGCTCATCGCTGGTAGTATCACCGCAATGCTCGTCATTTTCAAGCCCGACGCCGCTGAGCTCACACCAGAGCGCCCCATCACCAGCGTCGAAGTCATCGCTGTGCAGCCGCAGTCCATCCAACTCACAGTTAGCAGCCAAGGTACACTTTTACCGACAATAGAAACCGAACTGGCCGCGGAAGTCAGTGGCCGCGTGATCAAAGTGAGCGACTCTTTCCGAATCGGTAATCACTTCCGAAAAGGCGATCGCTTGATTAAGATTGATCCCGCTGACTATGAAGCCGCCGCTGCCAATGCAAGCGCCGACCTAGCCGATGCGAAGCTTGCTCTGGCGCAAGAGCTAGCACAATCCGAACAAGCTGCCGCTGACTGGCAAGCGCTTGGAGACGGGAAAGCGAGCGACCTCACACTACGCAAACCACAACTCGCCCAAGCAAAAGCCCGAATCGCTAGCGCCGAAGCCAGACTCAAGCGTGCCCTACGCGACCTTGCTCGGACTGAAATTGTAGCGCCCTACGACGGCATTGTATTAAGCAAGCAAGTCGATCTCGGCCAGTTTGTCATCGCCAATCCTGCTAACCCACTCGGCCGAATCTACGCAACTGGAAGCGCTGAAATACGCCTACCTATTACCGAAAAAGAAGCTGCCCTGCTTGACCTGCAGACCAAGCGCCAGCGCTTCGTCAAACTCACGCGGAATACTGACGAGGACACTCGCATAGCCCCACTCGTTCGTATCGAAGACAACGTCGACCCTAGCAGCCGACTGCTCTACGCTGTCGCTAGAATCCAAGACCCATTTTCTACCACGCCCGATCAATCCGCCCTAAGACGCGGCACCTTTTTACAAGCCGAAATCGAAGGTCGTAATCTCAGCTATGCCTACGCCCTGCCAAGATACGCCTTACGCGGTTCTGATAGCGTCTACATCGTCAAAAAGTCAGATACGCTCGAAACCCGTATAGTCAAGATCATCAAAAGCGACGCCAAGGAAGTCATCATCACCGCCGGTCTCAAGCCTGGTGAGCGAGTCGTCACAAGTCCTATTGCCTACTACATAGAAAATATGACCGTCGAGGTTATAAAGTAAACGCTCTTTTTCATAATGTCTAATTCACCCTTATGATCCGTTGGTTCACACAAAATGGCGTCGCCGCCAATCTTCTCGCAGGCATTACCATAATCACGGGTATTTTTGCGACCATGAATATCAAGCTTGAGCTCTTCCCCGAGCTAGATCTCGACATCGTTAGTGTTACAGCTCCTTACCCCGGCGCTGCCCCCGAAGAAGTCGAAAGCGGCATCGTCGAGCTGATCGAAGACCGTATCCAAGATGTAGATGGCATCAAGAAAATGACTGCCACCGCGGGCGAAGGAATCGGCACCCTGCTCGTCGAAGTGGAGCGCGGCTACGATGCGACCGAAATCTCTGATAAAATAAAAATGCGCATTGACACTATCGATAATCTTCCCGAGGAGGCCGAAGAACCTACAGTTGAAGAGTTACTAATCCGCAATGAAGTCATATCCCTCGCTATCTATGGCAATGCGGAAGTAAAGACGCTCAAAGAGATCGCCGAATTCATTCGCGACGAACTAAGCGTCCGCGAGAGCATCACCCAAGTCGATATCAAAGGAGTAGCTGAATTTGAGATATCGATTAACGTATCGGAAATATCGCTACGGGAGTATGGCCTCACTTTCGACGATATCGTACGAGCAATCCGTAGTAGCTCAGTCGACATTCCTGGCGGCTCGATTAAATCACTGGGAGGCGAGATTCTTCTTCGCACTACAGGTAAGGCCTACACTGGTTCAGGCTTTGAAGACATTCCTGTAATTACCCGCCAAGACGGTGCTGTTGTTCGCGTGAGGGATCTCGCCACGGTCGAGGATGGTTTTGTCGATGATCCCCTAATCACCGAGTTTAACGGTCAACGCGCCGTGCTCCTACGCATCTACGCAGTAGGCGATGAGAGTGCACTCGACGTCTCAAGCAGGGTGCAGGCGTTTGCAAAAACAATTAATAATGACCTGCCCGAAGGCATACAAGTTGAAGTCTTCCGCGACTTCACCTATTACCTTAAAGGCCGCCTCCAGATGCTCATCGAGAACGGTATCTACGGTCTTCTTCTAGTTCTACTCATCCTTACGCTTTTTCTGCGCCCCTCGCTTGCCTTCTTCGTTATGCTGGGAATACCGATTTCGTTCCTCGGCTCGATGCTTTTTCTCCCTGCGCTGGGCATCAGTATCAACCTCGCCTCGCTCTTTGGCTTTATACTCGTACTAGGCATTGTCGTGGACGATGCAATCATCGTCGGCGAGAGCGTCTTCACCCAATCTCAAAAGCACGGCGGCGCAGGCGTCGAGGCCTCTGTTGCAGGAACTAAAAAGGTTTCCATTCCCGTCACCTTTGCCGTGCTGACCACCATCGTGGCCTTCCTGCCGATTCTGACTATTCCCGGTTTCCTGGGTAAGTTCTTTTATCCGATCCCCGTCGTCGTCATCGCAACTCTGATTTGGTCACTCATTCAATCAAAGCTAGTCCTGCCCTATCACCTCACTCTTTGTAAAGTTGGTAGCAAGAAGCGCGAAAAAATCAACTGGCTACAAAGCCAACAACGCAAGATTGCTGACAGCCTAGAAGGCTTTATCGAGAACCGTTACCGTCCCTTCTTAAAGCTAGCCATAAATTTTCGCTACGCTACCGCCGCCTCTTTCATAGCCATTCTCATGATAATGTTCGGTATTTTGGGTGGCAAGCATCTACCCTTCGTCTTTTTCCCGCCCGTTCCCTCCGACTACATCGTGGCTAAGCTCGTTATGCCAGAAGGTACTCCCGTAGCATTGACTACTCGTGCCATCGAGCAGATGCAATCTGGCCTCGACCAACTCATCGAAGAAATCAAAAAAGAAGGACACGGCGAACCCTTTGATAACGCAGTTGTGACTATAGGTGGGCAACCCTTCGAAGGCAGCGGCGGTCCCATGGGCGACATGGGGAATTCAACCAGCACGAACATCGCCG
The DNA here is from genome assembly GCA_022448605.1 of Puniceicoccaceae bacterium. Lineage (GTDB taxonomy): Bacteria > Verrucomicrobiota > Verrucomicrobiia > Opitutales > Coraliomargaritaceae > Thalassobacterium. Next base: position 16,351 of record JAKVCM010000012.1, read on the forward strand.
AGATCGCCGTCGAACTGATCAAGCGCGAAGACCTCACTGGAAGCGGCGACATCGAGTCCCTCTCCGCCCCAAATCTTGCCAACCGCTGGCGCGAGCTGATAGGACCAGTTGCTGGAGTCAAAGAACTCTCCTTTAACGCAAACGCTGCAGGTGGTGCTGGTATGCCTATTGATATTCAACTTACAGGTCGGGACTTTGCCACTCTCCAAACCGCTTCGGCAGCTATTAAAGCCAAACTCGCCAGCTACGAAGGCCTCTTTGACATCAAAGACAACTATAGCAGTGGCATGCGAGAGATTCAACTCGACATCCATCCCACGGCACAGCCACTCGGTCTTCGCCAAGCCGACCTCGGTCGCCAAGTACGCGCCGCGTTTTACGGCGTCGAAGCCCAGCGTATCCAGCGCGGACGTGATGATATTAAAGTCATGGTGCGCTACCCACTCGACGAGCGCCAGTCTGTTGAAAATTTGGAAGACCTTCGTATCCGCACACCTGACGGCCGCGAAGTACCCTTCGATCAAGTAGCCGATTTAGAAATCACCGAAGGCTTCTCCTCCATCACCCGCGTCGATCGCCGACGCGTGATTAATATTACCGCCGACGCCGACAAGGGCGTGGCCGACCTCGGTTTAATCAAAGCTAGCCTCAAAGATAAAAAGAGAGCCGCTGGCTTCCTGACCACTATTACAGACGATTACCCCGGTATCACTTGGTCATTTCAGGGAGAAGCTCGCGAGCAAGCCGACATCTTCGCCAGTCTAGGTCAAATGACGCTCATCGCCATATTCTTGATTTACGCGCTCTTAGCGGTCCCGCTCAAATCATACGTGCAGCCCGTCATCGTTATGATTGTCATTCCATTCGGTCTGATCGGCGCAATCGGCGGCCACATTCTTATGGGGCAACCAATGAGTATCCTATCTGTTTTAGGCTTTGTTGCGCTTGCTGGCGTGGTGGTCAACGACAGCCTCGTGTTAGTCGACTTTATCAATCACGAACGCAAGGAAGGCAAACCACTGCGCCTTGCAATTGAAGACGCAGGGGCACAGCGATTCCGCCCTATTATCCTGACCTCATTGACGACTTTCGCAGGACTCCTTCCCGTCCTTTTCGAGACCAGCCTGCAAGCCCAGTTTCTCATTCCTATGGCAGTCTCCTTAAGCTTCGGCGTTCTCTTCGCCACCTTTATTACCCTCCTCCTTGTACCAGCCTTCTACTCGATTTTGGAGGACATTCGAGGGCGCTTTATTAGCTGAACGTCATCTGTCCAAAAAAAGCAGCGAACGAAGACATACATCCTTCCTATTTTATTTGATGAGCGAGTATTCATAGAGGGGTTTAGACAATACGAGCAAATGCAGTTAACCGCAGACCTTGATTCAATTTTCAACAGACTTTATTCACAACACTTGGGATTTGGCGACTGAGATTGCGCCTTTTCTTTTGTTTGGGTTTGCAGTGGCAGGACTACTGCATGTTTCGATTCGTAAAGAGTATGTGCAGCGCTGGCTGGGTAAGCCGGGACTGAGGTCTGTAGTCAAGGCAAGCGCATTAGGGCTGCCAATGCCACTGTGCTCCTGTTCGGTCATTCCGGTGGCAGTCTCGCTGCGAAAGAGTGGCGCTTCGAAGGGATCGACGGCTTCTTTTCTTAGTTCTACGCCGCAGACAGGGGTGGATAGTATTTTGACAACCTATGCACTACTTGGTGAACTTTTTACAGCGGTGCGTGTGCTGGTAGCCTTTACATGTGGGATCGTAGCGGGCTACCTAATTGAGCTTTTTTGCAAGGCTAAGACTCCTGTAGTTCCAGTGGCTTTATCTTCTGATGTGAGCCTATCGGATCGCCTCGACCCGATCAACTCGTTGACACCGCTTAATGCAATAGATTCGAGAGTTCCACCTTCTCCAATAATTAGTGAGTTTAATTCGATGGACTGTTGCGCGAGTCAACCGGCATCGAAGCGCGGTCCAATCGAAGCGCTTCGTTATGGCTTCGTAACCCTGCCTGCGGATTTAGCGACTGCATTGGCCATTGGTCTACTCCTTGCTGGGCTAATCACAACATTGCTCCCGATTGATTTACTGAGCGGCTCTCTGAGTTCGGGACCGCTAGCCTTCCTACTAGCGACGGCGATCAGCCTTCCCCTCTACGTCTGTGCGACTGCTTCAATCCCAATGGCCTTCGCGCTCCTTTCGGCAGGCCTTTCGCCGGGGGCAGTACTCGTTTTTCTCATCGCAGGGCCAGCGACAAACACGACGACAATTGCTGCCGTTTGGAAAATGCTTGGGCGCGGGGCGACTGCAATCTATCTGGTAAGCCTGCTATTGATTTCATGGTTAGCGGGATGGCTATTCAATACAACCTTGAGCGTTGAAGCCAACGAGGGCATCGCGCAACATCACTCGGGGCTCCACTTTAGCCTCTGGCAAGATGCCAGCGGCCTAATAATGATTGGATTGTTGATTTTCTCAGCTTGGAAAAGCCGACAAGTTGAGACGAATTCTTCTTGTGTGGGTTGAGACGCCGGGACTTTATTTATCAAGCCTTAAACTTTAATGCCTAGGGCCTTAGTCAAAATACCAAATATCTCGTAATTTTTAATCAAAGGAGGGATCGCCTCGGAACCAGGACCGAAGGCAAATAGCTCAACGCATTCGGAAGTATGCTTGTCCGAGGTCCAACCGACAGCGGTGAGTTCATTAAGCTGTTTACCAAAGGCCTGATTTAGGGCACCACTGAGATACACGACTTCCGCATCAAGCGCGGCTTGAACGATCGCAGCTTGCGTATCTGTAGGGTCGATCCCGAGTGCCGTTTTAAGCAAAACTGGATCAAATTTACCCGTGGCCTCAAAGCCTTGCTGCAACCACTCAAAACTATGTCTGAGCTGGTTGATACGATCCAAAGCGGGGCCACTATCGAGATAGGCAGATCCAGCGCCATCTAACTGGCAACCTCCAGTGCCGTGGTCGGTGGTGACAACAAGCATGGTATCAGGATGAGACTCGATGAACTCAAGTGCGATGGGAATACATGCATCAAATTCAAGAAACTCGTGTAGGATACCGCCAGCATCATTACCATGCCCAGCATGATCGACTCGACCACCTTCGACCTGAAGAACGAAACCTTCTTTCATGCCGTTGAGCTGATTAAGAGCCGCGCTGAACATATCAACAAGATTTGGTACATCTTTGTATGCGCGGTCATTTTGACGGTCGATCGCATAAGGAATATGACTTTGTGAAAAAAGTCCTAGCAAGGATCCTCCTCTACGGACAGCGGACAGTTCTGTAGCGGTTTTAACGATTTGATAGCCTTTTGCTTCAAATTGTGGAATATAGTCGATCACGCTGCCGTCATCTTGAGTTTGTAGGAAATGACGGGCGCCACCTCCAAGTAGGACGTCAATTTCGCGTTCTAAGTATTGCTGTGCAATAGCATCCTCCATTCCGCGTTTTGGTACGCTAGTAGAAAAGCCTGCGGGCGTGGCGTGAGTGATACGACAGGAAGTAACCAGGCCAGTGGCTTTACCCGATTCTTTTGCGTAACTTAAAATAGGTTTGAGCGATTTACCAGAAGGGTCTACATTGATCGAGCCGTTGTTGACCCGCTGCCCAGAGCCCCAAGCACTGGCCGCAGCGGCCGAATCGGTGACCGGGGAGTTAGCCGAAGCCGTATCTTGATAGGCGCGATGCAAACCTTCGTGCTCGAGGAGCTGCATCCAATTCAGAGGCGTCGCCTTGTGGCGCAATTGCCAATGATGGGCGAGTCCGACGGTACCATTGCAGAGCCCATCAACCATCAAATAAATAACGTTCTTGGCCTGACCAACTGGCTTGGCTTCAGTATTAGCTGCCGTGCCACAACTTGGAAGGATCGATGCCGCACCGGCAAGACCGGAGAGTCTTAAAAACTGACGACGAGAAGAGGCTTGAGCGTGTTCCATTTAATTAAATTAACAGTCAAAGCACCCTAACGAAAGCTAGAAGTTAAGTTTGAGCAGAGATTTAACAAAACGCCGCTCTCTAAGCAGAAACGCAAGCAGTCAAGATGGGTGAGGTGACTAGGAGTATGTTGTTTCTTAATATAGACTGAGTAAGGGAATGAGCTCATATATTTTCTAACGATTTCAAGCCGCTTGTAGCGTATTCCTATAGTCGCTCAGGGGCTAATGCGGGGGGCTCGATTCTAATAATGTTAAAAATGACCATGAACTAGAGGCTTAGCTTGCCTAGAGGCTTGAAGGACGACAAATATAGTCAACCGCAATGAGCAACACTAACACTAGTAATAACGCGCCTCGTTTCCCTTATTTCAACCGTGAACTCAGCTGGTTGACTTTCAATCGGCGCGTATTAGAGCAGGCTCAATCCCCCGATTATCCCCTACTTGAACGAATGAAGTTCCTTGCATTCGTTAGCTCAAACCTTGATGAGTTTTTTGAAATCCGCGTTGCAGGCTTACTCCAACAAGTAAAATCTGGCGCGAATGAGCGAGGCCCGGACGGGCTCGGAGCGAAAGAGCAACTTCGCCGCGTTCAGCTTATGGTCAAACGATTGGTGTCCGACCAATACGACTGCTGGAAGCAACAAATCGTCCCCAGTCTCGAAAAGTCTAAAATTTTGTTCTGCGGCTATGACGAATTGACCCGTAGCGAAAAGAAGTGGGTAAAACAATACTTTGAGGAACAAGTCTTCCCCGTATTGACTCCCCTCGCTATCGATCCAGCACACCCATTCCCACATTTGTCTAACAAAGCACTCTACATCCTAGCTTCAATTGACGACCCAAAAACGCGCATCATCGAGCGGATGATGGCAATCGTCTCGATCCCCCGAGTGCTCCCGCGTATTATACAAGTCGGTGTCAATCGACGAGGAAAACCCAGCGTCTACATTTCTCTGGGTGACATCGTACAGCGCTTCATCAAGCGCCTATTTCCTGTCTATAAAGTGACCTCAGCAGTGCCCCTCCGTATAACGCGTAATAGCGACCTATACATCGATGACGAAGAGGTGGAAAACCTACTGTCAAAAATCGAAGAAGAATTGATGAATAGGCACAAAGGCGATGCCGTGCGTCTGGAGATCGTAAAAGGTGCTGACCCGAAACTAATACAGGAATTCATACACGCAATTAAGCTTCCTTCAGAAAATGTTTACACGATTGATGGCCCTATCAATTTCTTTCGCTTAATGACCGCTTATGATTTGATTGACCGCGACGATCTTAAATTCCCTAAGCACACTCCCTATTTACCAAAAGAGCTAGAAGACCCTCGACGCATCTTTGAGCGGATCGCAGCTAACGACATTCTCCTGCACCACCCATACGAGAGCTTCCAACCCATCATCGACTTTCTCAATCAAGCGGCGCATGACCCCCATGTATTTGCTATCAAACAGACTCTTTACCGTACATCCGGTGACTCTCCGATCATCAAAGCGCTGATCGAAGCCTCTCGCCGAGGTAAGCAAGTTACTGTACTTGTAGAAATTAAAGCGCGCTTTGACGAGGCCAACAACATTCAATGGGCGCGCCAACTCGAAGACGAAGGTGTGCACGTAGTCTATGGAATTGTAGGTCTAAAGACCCACTGTAAAACCTGCATGGTTGTGCGCAGAGAAGGGACCGAACTGCGCCGCTACGTCCACCTCGGCACCGGAAATTATAACCCAAAAACCGCCCGTTTCTACACCGACCTCAGCTTGTTTACATGTAAAAAAAACATTACCAAAGAGGTCGCTGAACTCTTTAATACACTGACCGGCTTCTCCCTCACCCCGAGCTTTAAGAACTTACTCGTTGCCCCCTTTACCCTGCATAATACGATGCAGAAATATATCCGCTCCGAGACTCATAACGCCAAAACTGGCAAACCCGCTCGCATCATAGCTCAAACTAACAGCCTCGTCGACCAAGGAACTATTGATAACCTTTACCGCGCATCTCAGGCTGGTGTAAAAATCGACCTCATTGTTCGTGGCATCTGTAATCTAGTGCCTAATATAAAAGGGGTGAGCGAAAACATCCGCGTGCGTAGTATACTTGGACGCTACTTGGAACACAGCCGCATCTTCTACTTCGAAAATAGCAATGGCAGCCAGCCCCACATCTTCGCAGGCAGCGCCGACTGGATGCCACGCAATTTCTATCGCAGAATCGAAACTGTCTTCCCTATCCAAGACCCAGATAATCGCAAGCGCATATATAAAATACTCAAAACCTATCTTCAAGACACTCACCATGCAAGCATCCTCCGCGCAAATGGCTCCTATCACAAAGTCTCTCGCAAAAAGAGAAATAGCCTGATATGCGCCCAGGATCTCTTCTACTGCCAGGCTAAGTCCAAATGCGATGCGCAAGCCGCAGAGCATCCAGAAGAAACTGAAATCGTATCAATATCTAAGCCGATCTAGGCTAGAGCCATTTGTCTCACTCGACCTTGTAGCTTTTTGAGTGATCTATTTGTAAGAATAGCTCTATTCCGACCCATTAATCAAAACGATCTAAGTACGCTCTTTAGAGAGTTGCTTGATCAGGTAATCGACGCCGCGTTTTACGCTACCGTCTTGCTCCATGATATTCTCTACCTGCTTGCAAGCATGAATCACAGTGCCATGGTCACGCCCACCAAAGGCGTCGCCTATTGATTTGAGTGGATCACTGGTGAGCGTCCGAGAAATATACATAGCTACCTGTCGCGGAAAAACGATGGAGCTAGTACGACGACGTCCAATTAGTTCACTAAAGCGGATTTTGTAATAGTCAGAGACCTTTTTCTGTATTTGGTCGACGGTAACTTTGCTCGCTGCTTCTTCGTGAAGAAGATCGCTAAGCAGGCGTTCGACAGCATTTAGGTCAAGCTTACGGTCGATTAAATTGTCATAACCTGCGATACGTGTGAGCGCACCTTCCATCCGGCGCACATTCCGCGAGACGCGTTCGGCTAGAAATTCCATAATCTCTTCGTCCAAATCAATCTTCATAGCCAAGGCCTTGTTCCGAAGGATCGCAAAGCGAGTCTCAAAGTCAGGCGCTTGGATATCCGTAACTAAGCCCCATTGAAAACGAGATATTAAACGGTTTTCTAAGCGTTCTATCTCGTTGGCAGGACGATCACTGGCGAGAAAAATCTGGCGACCTGACTCGAAGAGATCGTTAAAGGTATGGAAAAACTCTTCTTGAGTGCTCTCTTTACCAGAGAGGAAATGAATGTCATCAACTAGGAGGGCATCTACATTGCGGTAATACTTGCGGAACTTGGTCAACTTATTCTGACGAATGGCGTGAATAAATTCATTAGTAAACTTCTCAGTTGAAACGTAGGCGATCTTCGCGTTGGGGTTATTTGTCAACATTTGGTGAGCGACCGCGTGCATAAGGTGCGTTTTGCCAAGTCCCGTCTCACCGAATACAAAAAGTGGGTTATAGGCACGGCCGGGTGCGTTGGCCACTGCAATGGATGCGGCGTGAGCGAGTTGGCTGCCAGAACCGACTACGAAATTTTCAAAAGTATTGGTCGGGTTGATCAGCGTGCGGTGAGTCGGCGCGGTCTGAGTAAGTGGACGATTGTTTCGTAAATCAGGGGACTGACGGCAATCAATGCTATTTTTACCGTTTTGGCGGGTATCCGCATCTGCCCCATCTAGCTCTTCGGTTTTTTCCGCTTGCTCGACTTCAATGGAAACTTCTATCGCAGTGCCCGCAAAACTACGCGCATACTGAGTGATGACGTCTAGAAAGTTATTCTCGATCCAGATTGCGTTGAATTCGCTGTGGGTAGTCAATACAAGCTTCGTGTCTGTTTCGAGCGAGCAAGTGAGCCCGCTGAACCACATTTCATAAACATCTTCAGGAAAGAGGTTTTTGAGCTCTTTGTTGGTGTTTTGCCAGAGAGTGTCTGCTATTGGCGTGGAAGGCATGGACGCATGAAAAGTGTAAATAGTTAAGATTTATTAACAACTCCCAGTAATGTGCTAGTCACAAAGAAACTGGGACGAAGAAATGTGAAAAAATTATGTGGAAATAGTTGATTGATCTGTCTTGCTACCGAACATTTAGCAAAAAAAGCATAGCTAATCATTGATGACTAGTATGTTGCGTATTTTTAGAAGAATGTAGCAAGTGTTAAAAATTTGTAAGTTGTTAAAAATAGTAACGATTTGAAGACCGATCACTTGAAAGTGTGTAGAGAATTGGCAGCTAAAAGCACATGGCAAGGACAAGTTCTGCACAAGTTATTCACACTCGACAACTGAATAACTTTTTAGAGGTTTTCAAAGGCAACGCGAGGGCTTGGTCACAATTTCGTTAAGCACTGAAAAAGTGGTATTTCTGTAATCCTACACAAGCTTAGGTAGTCGATAATATTTTTGATATTTATTACCTTACAGTGAAATATTTTTTCGATTTTTTAAAAAAATAAATTCCTTAGACTAAATCAATTTACTTTGCCATGTGAGCAATCAAGCGATCATTGAATTCCGAAGCTGAATCATGGCCAATTTTCATCAGTGCTTGTACCATGGCGGCCACTTCGGTCAGTCGAGCCATATCACGCCCTGGGCGAACCGGTATTTCCATCAGTGGCACTTCAAGACCTAGGATTTCCAAATATTGTTCTTCCAGTCCTGTGCGTTCTTCATGCATGCCTCTGGTCCAGTTGTGGAAGTTAATAATTAGGTCGATACGCTTCTCGACGCGCACAGAGCGCACGCCGAATAACTCGGCCACATTAATGATGCCTAGACCCCTGCACTCCATGTAGCCTCTGCTGAGCTCTGAAGATGTGCCAAGTAATTCTCTCTCACTGACCCGTTTTATGTATGTTAGATCGTCGGCCACTAAGCTATGTCCCCGCTCAATTAGAGCTAGGGCACACTCACTCTTGCCAACGCCACTTTCTCCACAAATTAAAGTACCAATCCCTTTTATATCAAGCAATGTGCCGTGCATGTTAGTGCGCGGGGCAAATTTATCTTCAAGTAAGAGCGTGGCTTCTGTCGTAAAGGTCTTTGATTTGAGCGGTGAGCGAATAATCGGCGTTTTATATTGATCAGCAAGTTTACAGATTGCCTTTGAGGGAGCTAAATTACGCGAGATAATCACACATGGTACTTTTCGCTTCAAAATTTCCGTCATAATGGCGACTCGATCGGCTTCTGTTTTTTCTCTGATGAAAGCCATCTCGCCAGCTCCTAATAGCTGTATACGCTTGGCGGCAAAGGCTTTAAAAAAGCCAACCATAGCCAGAGCAGGCCGGTTTAAGCTACGCTCCTTAATCATGTTATCGAGACCCGACTCGCCCGCGACTAGTTCCATCTCCAGAGGCTCTTTAAAGGAGTCGTAGAAATCGCGAACCGAAACGGCTTCGACAAACTTAGTGTTGTTACGCTGTATCACGGGCATTCTTATAATTAGCTTACATGTTAAAATTATCGCCGAGGTAGAACTCTCGGCTTTTGGGATCGCTGATTAAAAAATCGCTAGAGCCTTCGGCCAAAATTGTTCCCTCGTGAAGGAGGTAGCCGCGGTCGACGATAGCAAGAGTCTCGCGCACATTGTGATCAGTAATAAGGACACCAATCCCCTTTTCTTTCAGCTGGACGATAATCTTTTGGACTTCGTTCACGCTGATCGGATCGACACCGCTGAAGGGTTCGTCCATCAAAAGAAATTTGGGATTTGTAACCAACGCGCGCGAGATCTCTAGGCGACGACGCTCCCCACCACTTAAGGTGTAGGCCTTTTGCTTGGCCAAATGGGACAAACCGAGATCGTCGAGGTGTTGCTCGACGCAGTCTTCGCGCTGGGCTTTATTGAAAGGCATGGTCTCCGCGATCGCGCGGATATTTTGTTCGACCGTCATTTTACGAAAGACCGATGCCTCTTGCGGCAAGTAGCCAATCCCAAAGCGAGCGCGGCGATACATCGGGAGATCCGTCAGATCATCGTCGTTGAGAAAGACTCTACCCTCTGTCGCAGGTACGAGGCCGACGACCATGTAAAAGGTGGTCGTTTTGCCTGCACCGTTAGGCCCCAAAAGACCGACTATTTCGCCCGCATTGACATGAACATCGACCTTATTCACTACACGGCGCTTGCCATATTCCTTAACAAGGCCACGTGTTTTGATCTTCGTATTCGCTAGTGTGTCCATTATATTTAGGATTGAAGCATTCGCAACGGTCTAAATAATGCAATCCTTTAGCAATTTGACACGACGGTTATATAAATAAGGACTAATTATAAATGGCAACACGGTGGTCATGACGCTAGATTAGGGCATTTTAAAAAGTGTTTGCGACTACTTACAGGCTGCTACGAAGTGTCAGAACAATTTTTCATTCATTGCGAGCAGAAGATATTTATCCAAGCAAAGGCAAGGCACAAGCAACCACACTAACAAAAAGCGTCCTACTATGACGGGGAGCTTACTTGAAAATTTTCCTTAAGAGAATTAACGCCTAATAGCGATAGTGGTCGGGTTTGTAAGGACCTTCAGATTTTACACCAATGTAGTCAGCTTGATCTTTGCTCAAAGTCGTGAGCTTACATCCGATCTTTTCTAAGTGAAGACGCGCTACTTCTTCGTCAATGTGCTTGGGGAGTATATAAACGCCGGGTGAATATTTTTCAACTTGTTCCCAGAGTTCGATCTGTGCGAGCGCTTGATTGGTAAAGCTATTCGACATTACGAAGCTGGGGTGCCCGGTCGCACAACCAAGGTTTACAAGACGACCTTTCGCGAGCAAATAGATGCTACGTCCGTCTTGGAAGGTGTATTTATCAACCGCGCCTTCTTCATCAGGTTTGATGCTTTCGACATCCACACCTGGCATATCATTGAGTGCGTCCACAGCAATTTCATTATCGAAGTGACCTATGTTACAAACGATCGCTTGGTCCTTCATTTTAGACATATGGTCGGCAGTAATAATACCGTAGTTGCCTGTACTTGTCACGTAGATGTCAGCCCAACCGAGGGTGTCCTCTACCGTAAGGACACGATGACCTTCCATAGCAGCTTGTAATGCGCAGATCGGATCCACTTCAGTCACTACGACTTGAGCACCCATGCCCTTAAGGGCAGCGGCGCAACCCTTACCCACGTCACCATAACCACAAACCACACCTACTTTACCAGCGATCATAACATCTGTCGCACGCTTTATACCATCGAGTAGAGACTCGCGGCAGCCGTAAAGATTATCGAACTTCGCTTTGGTCACTGAGTCATTTACGTTGATTGCAGGAACGAGCAGTTTACCCGCGTTGTGCATCTCGTAAAGACGGTGAACGCCCGTTGTGGTTTCCTCAGAAACTCCCTTCCAGTCTTTAACGACCTTGTGCCAGTGATCAGCAGGCTTCTCTGAGTGAATCTTCTTGAGGAGGCGCTTGATGACTTCTTCTTCTAGGCTACCCGAATCGGACTCGACCCAGTCGCTGCCATCTTCAAGTTCATAACCCTTATGTATGAGAAGAGTAGCGTCTCCGCCATCGTCGACAATGAGCTGTGGGCCAGTGCCATCCGGCCAAGTAAGCGCTTGCTCTGTGCACCACCAGTATTCCTCAAGTGTCTCGCCCTTCCACGCAAAAACCGGCACGTCTAAATTTTTGGCCACGTAAGCAGCGGCGTGATCCTGGGTTGAGAAGATATTACACGAGCACCAGCGAATGTCGGCACCGAGTTCTTTCAGCGTTTCGATGAGGACCGCAGTTTGAATCGTCATGTGTAAGGAGCCCATCACACGAACGCCCTTGAGCGGCTGCTCTTTGGCATATTTTTCGCGAGTGGCCATAAGCCCGGGCATTTCAAATTGCGCAATTTCAACTTCTTTGCGGCCGAAATCTGCAAGGTTGATGTCCTTAACCTTATAATCGGTCGTTGTTTTAGTCAGTGTATCTGTGCTCATAATAGTTAAAATTAGGTTAAAGTGCTGCCTTTAGTGCCTCAGCTTTTGAAGTGGACTCCCAGGGAAGATTCTCCTTTGCAAAGTGCCCATAGTGCGTGGATTCCCGATATATCGGACGTAGTAAATCAAGTTGGCTCACAATATCTGCTGGTTTGAAGCTAAAGACATCCTGCGCAGCGTCAGCTATTTTAGCATCTTCGACTATGCCAGTACCGAAAGTATCTACGTGAATACTAGTTGGATATGGGTGACCTATGGCATAGGCGACTTCAAGCTCACAAGCCTCAGCAAGGCCAGCTGCCACAATATTTTTTGCTACCCAACGAGTAAAGTATGCCGCCGAGCGATCGACCTTTGAAGGATCTTTGCCCGAGAAAGCGCCACCCCCGTGACGCGCCCAACCACCATACGTGTCCACGATAATTTTACGACCTGTCAAGCCAGCGTCGCCTTGTGGGCCACCGATTACGAAATTACCTGTTGGATTGATCAAATATTCCGTCTGGTCATTCAAAAGCTCAGCGGGTAGCACCTTACGGATCACTTCTTCTATGCAGAATTCCTTAATCTCTTCGTGCTTTATATCTGCGGCGTGTTGCGTCGAGATAACCACGTTCTTTATGCAGACTGGCTTGCCTTCGGCATATTCTAGGGCGACTTGGCTCTTCACATCAGGTCGAAGCCACGGAATTTTAACGTCTTTACGTTGATACGCCATCTCACGAAGCAGACGATGCGCATACATGATCGGAGCTGGCATCAGTTCGGGCGTTTGCTTACAAGCATAACCAAACATAATACCTTGATCACCGGCACCTTGCTCAATGGTGTCCTTTCCTTCGGCACCAGTTGCGTCTACGCCCTGCTTAATATCTGTAGACTGTGCAGTCAAAATATTGGAAATAAAAACTTTTTCGGCATGGAAAATATCATCATCATTTACATAGCCGATGTTACGAATAGCCCCGCGAACGATCTCTTCGTAATTGAGTTTTGCATTTGTAGTGATTTCACCAGCAAGGAAAACGCAGTTGCTCTTAACCAGCGTCTCACAAGCCACGCGACTCATCGGATCTTGTTCCAAACACGCATCAAGCACGCTGTCAGAAATATAATCGGATACTTTATCGGGATGACCTTCGCCGACCGATTCAGAAGAAAAAATGAAATTTTTGCTCATTGTGTGAATAAAAAAGGTCGCTCAGGAAATAATTGCAAGCGATATATCAAGATATCAGGATAAAATGATATGTTTATTCAAACCTCCGAGCCGTGTTCACCCACAGTCCAGTTTTCGAGCACATTATATTCATCTAAAGTATCTCCAGTAGTACGATCTACCCAATCCAAGAGTTCTTTTATGGTGCGGTGCGACTCTTGTGAATGCCGCAGAGGCATATCCCCATTAATTTCGTATTTATTTTGGCGACCTACCTTAGTTCGCTTCAAATAGCCGCCTTCTTCAAGTTCAGCTACGATACGCTGTACCGCTCGTTCGGTGATTCCAATAGCCAAAGCCACGCGTCTTAATGGTAGATCTGGGTGTGCCTGCAAATAAATGAGCACATGCGCATGATTGGTGAAAAAATTCCAACGAGATTCCCGCGGTAGCATGCTCTCTAAGATTCGCATAAATGATCACAAGTAAAGCACGAATATAATTTCGTATTACCTAATACTTTAAGTAGTTTTTTTATATAAAATTCGCCCTAAAAGAGTCCTCATAATTATTTACAAATTCAAAGAAACACCGCTTGACATGCACAATCCGATTTTTACTGTCCGAACTTTCCAAACTTTTGGGGTAGTAGCTCAGTTGGTTAGAGCGCCTGCCTGTCACGCAGGAGGCCGCGAGTTCAAGTCTCGTCTATCCCGCCATTTAGCGGCGATCTTCACTCGAAGTTCGTCGCTTTTTTTGCGCCTACTTCTCTCGTCCGAATAGGATTAAGCGCGCAAATGACCCTGTCCTCTATCCACCCATTTATATCCTCACTGTGTTTCTGGGAAGAGCCGCGCTTTAAACTAGTGCATCAGTAGTCATGCAAAAAGATGCCATATTTTTTATATAACAAATCGCCCTCGAATAGCTTATTCATTCAATGCACAAGATCAGAACTTATCGGCAGGAAGCGGTTGACCACGCGCTCAATCAAGACACCGCTTTTACAAGCACGTGTGCCCAACCAATATGAGTATATTTCTATCCGTCTAAGGTCCAACCCTTGCGATACGGTTTGGTTAAATACTCATTAGCCGCCGCATTGTCGGAAAACTGACCTCGACCCCCATCGTAATCCAGCGGAACGCCGGCACGAAAGGCGGCCAAGCCAAGGCACATTGTCTCAATCATGTTCGCGCTGTATTCGAAGTTACAAGCGGTCTCAGTTGGTTGTCCATTTTTACAAGCACGAGTCCACTGCTCTTGAAAATTGCCCAAAGGTGGCGCGATCTCATCCTTCGTGCGAGGCTTAAAGTAGGTCAAATCAACATCTTTTCCAGATGGGTAGAGCATACGACTGCTAAAGTCCGAAATAACAAAACCTTTATCACCCTTGAACATCGCTCCGTGCCCAATCTTATTTAAATCAAGCCACTTAGATGGAGATTTCGGCATCGCCCCACCTTGATACCACGTGACGCGAATCTTATCTCGCCAGTCGTTTTTCGGAAACATATAGGTTGATGTTAAGTTGACTGGCGTCACATCAGGATTAAAGGCCTCTGGTGAAGCTGCTTTGACGGAGCTTGGTAAGTTTGCATCAATCACATTCCAGACCAAATCCATAGTATGACTGCCCATGTCGCCCATCTGCCCGATGCCGAAATCCCAATACATGTTCCATTGTAAGCAGTTGGCTCCAGGCCGACCCGTGAAATAACCCGGATTGTATGGATGATCTGGCGAGGGTCCGAGCCAAAGGTCATAATTTAGGCCATCTGGCGGCGTACCTGCCGCTGGTAAATAGCCTGGCTTGGGTATCTGCCGATTACCCCAAACATGAACATCTTTGAGTTCCCCAATAGCACCATCGTGGATCATTTCACGCAGCCTAGAAAAGTTGCTGAAGGCATGGCGCTGCATGCCTACTTGAGTAGCCAGCTTATGCTTCTTCTTCAAGTAAGTCTCACGCACTATCCTTGCCTCGTTGACGGTAATGGCGAGCGGCTTTTCCATGTAGACGTGCAGATCGCGATTGAGAGCCCAGTTTGAAATAAAGGCGTGGTGATGATCCGGAGTACAACAAAGAACTGAGTCTATCCCTGGATGGTCTAGACACTTTCGCCAGTCCTCGTAGATCTTAGCTTTAGGGAATTCCTTTACAGCGAAGGCAAGGTTTTCGCGACTGACATCGCAAATTGCGACAACGTTTTCTTTATGCAGAGTACCGTAATGTGCCTTAGCGCGACCGTAGGCTCCGATCAAAGCAATGTTAAGACGGTTATTTGCTGAGGTCGCACCAAATAGCGATCCTGACGGAGCGATCATAAAGCCAGCACCAGCTAAGGCGCTTTTTTTAAGAAATTTGCGTCTGTCAAAGGGTGATTCAAGTAAACTATTTTCCATAATTTATACGTAAGTGGTTTAACTAGTTTTAAAATGATAAATTAGAAGTTATTGCTGTTTATGTTTTCAAGGACCGGCTTACCCGCTGCCCAGAGGAGTCCACGAGTAATCATCTCCAT
>JAKVCM010000120.1 GCA_022448605.1 Puniceicoccaceae bacterium
AGTCGGATCAATCCCAAGCTCAGCCGCATGCTCACGCACCCAGCGAATCGCCGATTTCCCATCTTCAACGCACTCCTTTGGTGTGGTCTGGTTGCGTGATTTGACTCGGTATTCTGCCGACATCGCCACCATGCCTCTCGAAGCCAAATGGGCGCACTGAGAGTAATGCTGTCCGGGTGATCCATTATTCCAGCCACCGCCAAAAAAGAAGATGACTGCGGGACGCTTGTCAGAGGTACGATGCCCTTCTGGCGTGAAAACATGCAGCTTCAACTCAGTATCATTCACCGTCTTGTAAAGCCATTCTGCATCAGGCTGGCGCCACTGCGCGCTGAGGACTGAGGATTGAAAAATCCATAAAAAGGCAACTACGCCACTAACTAAATGATATTTATTCATATATTGTTTTAATCGGCCAATTCTTGGCCAGATTGACAGCCAATTAAGGATTGGGATAAGTGCTTCCGTGAGGGTCGACCAAGCCGGCAACCGGCCCTGAGTGTTCCTCTGGCACGACGTAATTGAACTGCTTCTCGGTCTGGTTGAGCGAGTGCTTTTTAACCGCAAAAAGAGTGATCGCTCCGTCCTCGCTGAGGTGATCGTTTTGCTGCTCCATCCAGGTGAAGAGCGCAGCTTTTAGACGGGCTTTGGTCTCTGCCAGGAGAGGATTCCCGGCAAGGTTCTTGAATTCGAAAGGGTCAGCCTGAGTATCGAAGAGTTGCTCTTCTGGAAGGCCGTGTTCCTTTGCGCCGCGCTCAAGAAAGTAATTGATCGTCTTGCCGCTTGCTCGCTCGCGCTCGATGCGTTCCATATTATTAAAATTGCACACATAATGATAGCGCCCGTCATGGACAGAGCGTTGCGGAAAGACACTGCGGCGTTGAATGCCCTGATTGTGTGAGACCCCATATACGTAGTCGTGGTGCTTTGATGAGCGGCCACTCAAGACCGGCAGCAGGCTTTTGCCATCGAGATTTTCAGGGACCGTGCCGCCACCTAGTTCAATCGCAGTAGGGACAAAATCGGCAAAACTTGTCAGCGCCGCGGTGCGACCCGTCGCAATCTTAGTAGGCCAGCGCGCCATGAAAGCCACCCGCAAGCCGCGGTCAGACACTGAAAATTTACCCATATCTGCACCGTGATCATCGGCATATAGAACCAAGGTGTCCGATTCGCGGTTGTGCTTCTTTAATAAATCCAGGACCGCTTGAAATTCTTTCTCTTTTTGAGCGATACTGGCGTAATACTTGGTGGCACGCCTGAGGTTCCCTTCAGTGGACGGCAAGTAAGGCGGCATCTGGATATCGCTCGCTGTGAAAGGAGTGTCTTTGATGTAGGGGCCGTGTGGGTATTCACTAGCCACAATCATACAAAAAGGCTGATCACCAGAATTCGCTATAAACCGATCCATCTCTGCCAAAGGAATGACCGGACGAGGGAGATCTGGTTCTCGCACAGAGTTCATATGTTCGCTCCAAGGAAACTGGGAGCTAGGATTAACGTGCGACTTACCCGCGAGGATTACTTGGTAGTCGAGCTCACGCAAATAAGCGGCGATGGTCTTCACACCCGGACGAACAGAGTAGTGGTTGAGGAAGCAACCATTGCGTATTGGATAGAGCCCCGAGTATAGCATCGAGCGACTCGGTGCACAGACGGCCTGGCCAGTGTAGGCGCGGTCAAAGACCAAGGCCTGCTTCGAAAATGCCAGCGTAGTGGGTGCAGGCACCTTAGTATTCCCGTTGATGGCGTGGTCAGGGAAACTCTGGTCATCCGCGAGGAAGAAGACGATGTTTGGACGAGTGCCGCGAAGGTCGTCTTTAGCGGAGAAAGCGCTTTGGTTAAGAATGCACCCAAGCCCATAGGCTAGAAGAACGATTTTTTTTAAAAAAGACATATAAAGCTACTATACTAGCAGTGTTAGCGACCTTCCTCTCGCTCTGCATTTCGGGCGGCGTCATCGCCTACTGCTTCGGTTTCTTCTACCTCATCATCTGTCTCATCTTCAAAAGGTAATTCGTCACTTAAAACAACACGCTTGTATCGTACTCTTATGAGGTCTCTGGGGTCATGATACAAAAAAACTAGACTACGTTCCCCTTGCTTGATCGATAGTCGGCTTTTCTCGATAATTACTGGCTTATCACCCTCGCCAGATGTTGCTAAAATAAGCGGGACTAGGAATTTCCGAGTACCCCCGCTAACTTCAAAATCGCTAACGCTCATGGGAGATAAATCTCTTATATGGCTGCCTATTTTAGCACGAATCTGGTTCCTAGCTAAATTAATACACCTCACAGAATTTTCTGAAAATTTAGACCCGCCAATATCAAATACCCTTGAAACTAAGCGGCCGCTCGGATCTCTAATAACTAATATAATCTTACGTCCTTTCTCCCCAAGGTCTGCGCCAACAATAGGGACATGAGTGATTACGCCTTCCTCATTAATTGTTTCTTCAACAAAAGAAAAATTGCTTTGTCCAGTGTAGCTGAATTCGCGAGTTAGCGAACCCACCCTGGCACCAATGCGTCTAACTTCACCCTTTGATATATACTTTAGATTGATCCCTGTAGTCTTGGTTCTAGAACTATCCGTCTCTTGGTAATTGATGAAAAATAAGCTCAAATTATAGAGCTCAACCTTTGGGGTA
>JAKVCM010000121.1 GCA_022448605.1 Puniceicoccaceae bacterium
ACGACGCCAAAGAAAGCTGCCAGCTTTATGATTGCTGGCGAGGTCTTTCGTGGATTGCCGCGTGGTTTTGATTTTAGCCTAGAGGCTGAGACTGAGGATGTGTTTCATGATTTTGCGCTCTCCTATGATCGCGACCTGTCGATTAGCTGCGCAAATGATACCTTCATGCACTCAGGTGATGCCACATGGTGTCCCTTGGAGCTGCCTAAATCACTTAAGAGAATTGTTGGCTATGGCAATTCCGCCTTGGTCCATTATGCGGGCACCGGACTTTATTTTATCGAAATTGGGGAGGGCTTGGTGCAGGTCGAACTGATGCCTCATTCGAAATTTGTGCGCAATTGGTGGGAGTGGCACACCGATGCTGAGCCGATTGTCGAATTGGATGATACGACTGCATTACGGTTTGATCTGAAACTTCCTGGCTTTGAGGCGGTTTCTTTTAAGAAGAAATCAGGGCATTATTGCTTCCCGCTGATTGCTGAGGCAGTCACGGTTGAGACAGAGCACCTTGTAGACAAGTAGCCTTTTAGACTACGAACATGAGCGAATATCATAACACCAAAGCTGAAGACCGTGTGCCTCTCGGGCAGAAGCTAGCGGTTGGTGCGGGGGGGTTCCCGATTCAGAATGGTGGATTGATTGTGCAGTATATGGCACAACCAATCTTTCAGATTTTTCTCGGTTTGAATCCAGCCTTGTTTGGTTTGGCGATGACTATCCCTCGAATTTGGGATGCATTTACCGATCCAGTTATGGGGCGCATTTCGGACCGCACTCAATCACGCTATGGTCGTCGTCGCCCATACGTATTTTTTGGTGCGCTTGCGGTGGCCTTGACCTTTTTGACCATTTGGATGGTCCCGCAAAGCATGGGCGATACTGGCACTTTCCTATGGCTAACGATTGGTAGTGTGCTATTTTTTACCGCATTCACGGTTTTTTCCGTGCCTTTCAACGCGCTCGTTTACGAACAAACGCCAGACTATCACGAACGCACGCGTCTAATGTTTTATTTGGCGCTCTTTTATAACATCGGTAATTTGTGTGTGAATTGGTATGTGCCTGCGACCAACTGGAGTGGTTTTGAAAATCCGCTGCTGGGGGCACGTTGGATCGCGTTAGGCCTCGCGCTAGTCGTGTTCATTGGCATGGGAATTTTACCTGCAATTTTTGGTAAAGAGCGTTTCTATAATGTCGCACAGAAGGAAAACAAAGACATCGGGTTTATGAAAGCGATCGGGCAAGCCGCCTCATCGAAACCAATGATGGGTTTGGTCGGCATCGTGTTTGCTCTAAACTTTTGTGGCACTATTGCCGGTAGTATAGCGATGTATATTGTGATTTACTATGTGAAGTCAGGTGACGTCGCTGGCGGTCTGGTGTTGAATGCGATGAATGGCACGGGTTTTGCCATTGTTGGGGTTGTGGGGATTTTTGCACTACGCTGGTTGGCGCTGAAATACGGCAAGCGTCAAGCGATGTTTCTTGTGCTGGTGTTGACCGCGCTGGGCGGCATATCCAAATGGTTTATTTTCACGCCCGAGTATCCGCATCTGCTATTGTTAGATGCCGTTTTGAATGGGCCGGTTTGGGTGTCACTAGGGGTGATTGTGCCTTCGATGATTGCCGATCTATGTGATTGGGATGAACACAAATTCGGCGAGCGGCGTGAAGGGATTATTAGCTCGGTCTTTACCTGGATCACCAAGTTCGGCACTTCATTCACATTTCTTGTGTCGGGGGTTGCGCTACACTTCAGCGGCTTTGATGAAGCGCTCGGTGCGGAACAGCCGGAAGGCACGATCACGGTGCTTCGCTTGTTCTTTGTTGGTGCTTCGGTGCTCGCGCCGATTCTCGCCATTTTCTGCCTTAAACTATATACAATCTCCGAGGACAGTGCCTATGGCATTCGTAATGAGCTCGAAGCTAGGCGCGGTGAGGTGTAATAGAAGAGCTTTAAACGACTGAAAAAATGATCAAATATTGGATGATACTTCTGTTGCTGTTGAATGTCGGATGGGCAACTGCACCCTTTCAAGCGATAACAGCGAAGGATGGCCACTTGATTTATGCCGACGGTTCTGAGGTGAATTTATTTGGTGTGAACTTCCAACCGATGCTTAGTTGGGAGCATGCTGCGCGGATGCATAATCAAGGCGTATTAATGCCTTTGAAGTCGCAAGAT